>JAFGFQ010000079.1 GCA_016930995.1 Thermoplasmatota archaeon
CCCCGTAGTGCAGCGGTTAGCACAAGAGACTCTGGATCTCTAGACACCAGTTCGAATCTGGTCGGGGCTGTCAGATGAGTGTGGGGACCATGGAACCAGCAGAACCAATAACCAAGGATTTTATCCGGGAAATCATCGATGAGGATTTAAAGACAAATAAATACAACGGTCGGGTCCATACCCGGTTTCCCCCAGAACCGAACGGATACCTTCACATCGGTCATGCGAAATCAATCTGCTTGAACTTTGGGATCGCAGAAGACTACAAGGGCTTATGCAATCTTCGATTCGACGACACGAACCCGACTAAAGAAGAGGAAGAGTATGTTCAATCCATCATCGATAACGTCCGATGGCTCGGCTTTGACTGGGAGAATCGCCTCTTCTTCGCCTCAGATTATTTCAATCAAATGTACGAGTATGCGGTCCAACTCATTAAAGCAGGAAAAGCATATGTGGACGATCTGCCGGCAGATCAAATTACAGAATTTAGAGGGACACTGACACAACCAGGGAAAAACAGCCCATACCGTGAGAGGTCTATTGAAGAAAATCTGAATCTATTTCAACGGATGAAAGCAGGTGAATTCGCTGATGGACAGAAAGTTCTGCGGGCAAAAATCGACATGGCACATCCGAACCTGAACATGCGTGACCCGGTGATGTACAGGATCCTTCATGCAAGTCACCATCGTACCGGGGACATCTGGTGCATCTACCCCATGTACGACTGGGCGCATGGTCTTGAAGATTCCCTTGAAGGGATCACTCATTCGATCTGCACCCTCGAGTTTGAGAATCATCGACCGCTCTATGATTGGTTTCTGGACGCCCTAGGAGCATATCATCCGCAGCAGATAGAGTTTGCCCGTCTTAATCTCACCTACACTATCATGAGTAAACGATTACTCCTTCAACTGGTGGAAGGAAAACATGTCGCTGGCTGGGATGACCCTCGCCTTCCGACCATCAGTGGGATGCGTCGTCGTGGGTATTCACCATCCTCGATTCGTCTGTTCTGCAAACGAATCGGTGTTGCCAAATTTAACAGCATGGTTGATTTCGAGTTTCTTGAGCATAACATCAGGGAGGATTTGAACAAGACGTCCTTGCGATTCATGGGAGTGCTTCGCCCTCTCAAGGTCGTCATTGAGAACTATCCTGATCATCAGACCGAGGAACTTGAAGCAGTGAATAACCCTGAAGACCCAACCGGTGGTACCCGGAAAATCCCGTTTTCAAAAACTCTTTTTATCGAACAGGATGATTTCATGGAGAATCCACCAAAGGATTACTATCGACTCACACCCGGTCGTGAGGTGCGACTCCGCTACGCGTATTTCATCAAATGCAACGAGGTTATCAAAAAAGATGGGAAACCGTTCGAACTGCGATGCAGCTATGATCCTGCGACAAAGGGTGGGTATGCTCCTGATGGGAGAAAAGTAAAATCAACAATCCACTGGGTCTCCGCATCCCATGCGATTCCTGCAGAAGTCAGACTTTATGACAGGCTTTTTACTGTTGCAGATCCTCTTGCGCAAAAAGGAGTGGATTTCAAGGAATTCCTCAACCCGCATTCCCTTTTGGTGCTCCATGACAGTCATGTCGAACCAGTCATGAGAATGCTCAAAGGATTTGATCGATTCCAATTCGAGCGCCTTGGTTATTTCTGCGTCGATCAAGATACAACAGCAAACAACCTTGTCTTGAACAGAACCGTTGAACTGCGCGATAGCTGGGCGAAACTTCAGAAAAACACGCAGAAGAAATAACTTGCCATCCCCCCTTTGAGAAAGCATATGCTTAAATAAAATTAAAGATTCCCGGTATGAGAATCTAGCCCCGTGGTGTAGTGGCAACATTTTGGCCTTTGGAGCCAACGTCGGCGGTTCAAATCCGCCCGGGGCTGTCTATTTTTTTTAATAATTATATGATGTATATCCCATGTGTTTTATTATCAATTAATAAAAAATAACTGCTTGTTTTTCCGTCTCATCTATCCAACTATACGTTTAAATAGTGCAGCAACAATACACACGTAATTTAAGGAAGTAATAGATATGTATAGAGAAGATCGACGCGATCGTTTTGGGGGCGCACCACGAGAAATGCATAAGGCAACCTGTGCAGATTGTGGGAAAGAATGTGAAGTTCCGTTTAAACCAAATGGGACAAAACCTGTCTACTGCAGGGACTGTTATCAGAAACATCGGCCGAAGAGATTTTAGTAAAAAAATGATGAGATTTTCGATTCATTATTTTTACAAAATCTTTTTCCCTTTTTTTCTCCTCTTCTGAGAAGATAGAAGATTTTTTATAACAAGTACCGGTTGGTCTGTCTATGTCAGCATTTGCTGGGTTTGGAAGCGATAATCACTCTGGGGTACATCCGGATATTTTAAATGCTCTTCAAGACGTCAATGATGGATATGTCGTTGCGTATGGCAATGACGACTATACCAAAAAAGCCATCAAACAGTTAAAAGAGATGTTCGGAAAGCAAACCGCGGTTTTTTTTGTGTACAACGGGACTGCGACAAACATCCTTGGCTTGCGAAATGTCACAGATTCGTATCATTCAATACTCTGTGCAGAGAGTGCTCATCTTACCGTTCATGAATGCTGTGGCCCTGAGAATTATATCGGATGTAAACTCGTGACCATCCCAACCAAGGATGGAAAACTGAGGGTTGACCAAATCGAGCCCTATATCATGGGTGTGGGTGATCCCCATATGGCTCAACCACATGTCATTTCTCTTACCCAGGCGACCGAACGAGGAACTGTGTATCGTGAAAAAGAAATTCAGAAGCTTGCTGATTTCGCCCATGATCATGGAATGCTACTTCATATGGATGGTGCACGATTATGCAATGCAGCAGCTTTCTTAAAAATTGGTTTGAATGATATTTGCGGGAAAGTCGGGGTGGACGTCTTATCATTTGGTGGAACAAAAAATGGAATGATGTATGGAGAAGCAGTCGTGTTTTTTGATAAAAATCTTGCGAAGAATTTCGAATTTATTCGAAAACAAGGCATGCAACTCACCAGTAAAATGAGGTACATCTCCGCACAGTTCTCTGCATTTCTCAGTAACGAGCTTTGGCTGCGCAACGCCGTCCATGCCAATGAGATGGCACAGCTTCTTGCCAAGCACCTCCGTAGGATCCCTGGAGTACAGATCACCCAGAAGGTCGAGGCAAATATGGTCTATGCGATTATCCCCAATCGCTGTATCATGCGTCTTCAGAAACAGTACTATTTCCATCGATTCAATGAAAGGACCTGTGAAGTACGGCTCATGTGCTCGTTTACCACACAACGAGAAGATGTGCTTTTATTTGCCGAAGCACTACAAAAAGCAATCCGTGATGAAAATTAAGGATATTTTTCCTTTTTTGAGAGGAGATAGACCCCACCAAATAGTGTCACGATTCCTATGATTTGCATCCCTGTGATTTGTTCATTGAGAAAAAGAAGTGCAAGGAGTGCAGCGAAGAACGGTGTTGACAACTCAAGACCACCGACCTGTGCGGTTTTCAGTCGTTTTAACCCTTCATAGTAGAGTATGGTTCCTATCCCGATGATGACACCAACATACACCTGGTACATATTTGCAATGTAGAGCGATGATGACAGCCCGAGATATGCTGCAAATACAAGGGAGGGAAAGAAAAACCGATAGAAGGTAATCACCCCTGCGTTGACCATTGTGAGATACTTTTTCATCACAATTGCTGCAGTTGCCCATGTAATAGTGGCGATTAAGACAATAAGGTCACCTATGGTGCCGAATTTGAGGGTGATGAAGTTTTCCATCGTCTTGGTGGTTACGAGTAATCCTGAGAGAATCATCAGGCCGATGCCGAGGTAATCAAATTTTGTTAGAACATCGGTTTTGAGTAGGAAGAACCCAAAGGCGATGATGAAGACGGGCTGCATATGTCCTAGGATAACTGCGTTGATTACAGGGATTTTTGAAAGAGCGAAAAAATACATGAAATCCGCAATAAGTGTTCCGACAAACGCGATATAAAGCAACGGTGAAATCTGTTGTCTTGTCACCCTCAGAGAGGATTGCTTTGTAAGTAGAATATAGATGAAGGCGGTACACGCAGCAACAAACGCTCGAAGAGCTGAGGTATGGAAAACATCTGAGTTGGTATAGGAAAGTTTTGCAAGAATCGGTTCTATCGCCCACATGATACTCGCAAGTAGTATCGCGATTACACCAAGATGTTTCGTGTTCACAAGTAATGTTAAAAGCATCAGAGCTTAAATTATTTCGTAAGGTTGGAAAAAAAAAATCGTGTTGAAGATGCTAGCGGTTCCTCATTTTTTTGATTATTGGAAAAACTATATGTAAGACTAACAGAACAATGAATGGGAGAATCAAATTCGAATGAATTTGAAAGGATATTAGTTTTGATACCGTCCCACCCGTCAGTGCTTCAAGAAGCTGGTAATTCGTCATACCATATCCGGTGACGATGAAAACGATAATCACACTTGTCAGGAGTATATGGGTGAATATTTCACTCATCCGGAGTATATGCACAGCGGTCATTCCCCAAAGAAGCTTTCGTTGAGATCACCGGTGTTAGAATACCCTCTGCTTTCCCAATATCCCTTATACTCTGGGTTCTCAGACAGTTCAATTTCGGTGACCCATTTAATCCACTTGTATCCCCATTTGCTTTCTGCGACCAGTTGAAAGGGAAATCCTCGTTCTGGCGGGAGAGTGGCATTGTTCATCTTATAGGCAAGAAGGATGTTATTTTCTGTTGTATAATTCAAGGGAAAAGAAGTGGTGTAACCGTCGTATGCCTTGAATACGAGCGTATTGGCCGATGAGGTTGGTTGTGCTTGACTGAGGAGGTCGCGAATAAGAAAACCTTCCCAGAGGATTTTAACGCTCCAGCCTTCAACGCACTCCAAGGTAACGACTTTTTTATACGGTTGGAAATTCGTGATGATCTCTTCGTAGGTGTAGTTTTTTTGTGTTGTAACCAGCCCTGTTATCTTCAATTGATAGGTTGTTGTGTTGAGATATTGAGGCCCTTTAATCGAATTTTCCCGAAAGTCATTTACAGAGGAGAGTTTCTCGCCTTGATAGTCTCGTATTTCAACTGCGTCGAGTTGTATGTTTTGTTGTTCGAAACATCCCGTAAAAGAGGAAGCTATGAGAATCAGCAGTCCAAGAGACAGTAAGGTTATTGATGAAATCTTCTTCATAGGTATTATCTCCGGTATTAACAATTGTTAATATTTAGGCTGCGGGAGTATTTAATAGTATCGCTTCTAACACAATCTCTACTCGTTTGACTTCGTCACGGAAATGTATATCATCATCAGTACCGACGAAGAACCAAAAAATGCAGAGACATCATCCATTTCTTTCTGAATTCTCAATATCAGGAAGTCCAATGGAAAAACGTCAAAAAAGAAATAAAACATTTTGTAATTTTATAAAGATATTTTTATATACGTCCTTAAACAAAAGAGTCAGTAGAGTAAATTTTGGAGGTAGGTCGAGATGTTTAAACAAAAGAAAAAAAGAGTTGTTTGCCTAACTATAATGCTAGTGTTAACTGCATTTGTTGGCTTATCGACAAATGTTAGCGCAGAGGATCTCATAGCTGATGCGGGAGGACCATACGAAGCCTATGAATGTGAAGAAATAACACTTGATGCATCTGGTTCCTCGGGTGGTTCTGGACCACTGATGTATCAATGGGATTTCGGGTATGGATGGACAGGATGGTCATCGGGACAATATTATCCAATGATATGGCTAGATAACGGTGTTCATTCGATATCACTTCAGGTCACCGATGGGATAACGATTGCAGAAGACACAACAACAGTTACACTATTAAACAAACCACCAGAGATTCTCTCCATCGAAGGTCCGGTGGATGAGGTAACTGTCGGTGAAGAGATCGATCTGTTGGTTCTTTTCTTCGATGGATTACCAGACCCACGAGGTTTTATTCTTTCCATGGATTCCTATACAGGAACGATTTACTGGGACGACGGCAACTCAGAATCATTCTTGTTTGAACCAGAAGACGTTATCGACACGGGCGACCAAATGTACTTCATCCTAGAAGCAAGCCATACGTACTTGGATACTGGTATATATGAAATCATAGTCTTAATCACAGATGATGATGGCGGACAAGTAACAGGGTATTGGACGGTCTTGGTCGACGGTGGTTTACCTGCATTGGTAGTTGATGCAGGACCTGATGGACTCATCGATGAGGGATCACTGTTATTAAGTGCAGGTTCGCTTTCAGACACAATGGGGTTGTACAGCGCTCTAGTTGACTACGGAGACGGATCGGGACCTCAAGGACTCCTTCTCAATCCCGATAATACCTTTGCGCTCCAACACCAGTATTGTGAGAATGGAACCTATGTCGTCCTTGTCACCGTGTTCTACGGAGGCGTACTCTGCGGATCAGACGATGCGATAATCACTGTTAATAACGTCCCACCGACCATTACCTCGTTGTATAGTTCATCATTAGATCCAGTTCAACTCGGTACACCAATTCTCTTAACCGGGGAGTTCTTTGACCCTGGAAGTGAGGATACCCATACAGCTACAATCGAATGGGGCGATGGTGGAATAACAATGATCAGTGTACTTGATGGAACGTATCTTGTGACAGGAAGTCATACGTACGCTGACGCGGGTGTCTATCAGATAACACTCACAGTCGCTGATGATGACGGGGGATCTGACTCGGAGATCCTGCAACATTATATCGTTGTGTTCGACCCAGATGGTGGTTTTGTCACCGGTGGTGGGTGGATCATTGCCCCACCGGGATCGTACCCTACAGACCCGACACTCACTGGTAAAGCAACCTTCGGGTTTGTGTCAAAATACAAGAAAGGCCAGAGTACACCCAGTGGCAATACTGAATTCCAGTTCCATGCAGCAAACATGAATTTCCATTCGCATCTGTACCTCTGGTTAGTCATTACCAACTGCAAAGCGATGTATAAAGGTGTTGGGACTATCAACGGTGAGGGGCTCTATGGATTCATGCTCACTGCCATTGACGGCCAGATAAATGGAGGCGGCGGTGTGGATAAATTACGAATGAAAATCTGGGATACAGACGGCAACATCATTTTCGACAACAATCTGGGATTACCAAATGACGACGACCCAGTTACAGCGCTAAGCAGTGGCCAGATTACTATCCATAAAAAATAATGAACGACACACCATCTTTTTTTCTTTTTTTGTTATAGTAACAGTTTGTCTATCTATATATTATGTTATTCTTCCCGAATATTTTTATATACTTTGCATGACAAAATACACTATGGTAGGTGGAGGTATTAGCTATGATTTTGAAAAAACAAGTCAGGAGTATAGCAGTTGGGTTCTTGATTCTGTTCACCGCTTTTATCGGCATGCAGACTTCGGTCTGTGCATCTGGTGAACCCCCCGTCGCTCACGCAGGTGGTCCCTACGAAGGGTATGAATGTAATTCGTTCTTGTTTAATGCAGAAAATTCCTATGACCCTGAAGGAACACCACTTGAATACCGGTGGAATTTCAATGGAGCTTGGACAGAATGGTCATCTTTGCCCTATGCGGAATACAGGTGGTTAGATGATTTCTCTGGCTCAGTTATGTTAGAGGTTACCGATGGAGATCTTATTTCCAACGATTCTGTTGAAGTTCTTGTGATGAATGTCGCACCATTTATCCTTTCTATCGACGTACCAAGCGATACGCTGTACGCCACTATGGAGACAAGCATTACTGTTCATTGTTTTGACGGAGACTTGCGAGAAGGATTACCTTCACTTGATACATGCACCGCAGTATTCTCATGGGGAGATGGTAGTTCAACATCGTATTATGTAGAAGCCGGGTCTGACACCTCTGTTGGTTCACATAGCTATACAAACGCAGGAGAATATGAAATCACTGTGACTCTTATTGACGATGAAGGAGAATCAAGTCTCGCATCTCAACTTATTGTTGTAAATGAATCTGCAGTGTCTCTTGATACTCTCAAGGGAATTATTCTTGGTTTAGAAGTACCAAAAAGGTTAAAGAATAATCTCTTATCAAAGCTGGATAACATTCCTCGGTTACTTCGGCAGAACAGGATTCATGTGGTTATCAATACATTGAAAGCCTTCATACATTTTGTTGAAGCGCAACGAGGTAAAAAACTCTCGAGAGCAGACGCTAAGGATCTGATTAGTACAGCTCGTTTACTCATTGTATCACTAAGAAATAGGTAAAAAGCCAACCATATCTTTTATTTTTTTTATTGCCACCTATTCTAATTAATTATTTCATTTCCTTTTATAAGCAATAATACTAATAAGGCGTATACGGATATGGATACATGGCCAAAACATCATTAGGATTAGAAGAGAATTTAGAGGCTGTACTGTGCTACCTGTTTTTTTGGATCTCAGGATTGTTTTTTTATTTCGTAGAAGATAAAAATAAGTTCATCCGTTTCCATGCGATGCAATCAATTTTGGTGTTTCTCCCGTTGATGATCCTTGCGTGGATTTTTGGCGGGTTTTTTGGATTATTTTCCTATGGGGCAGGATTTTATTTCTTTGCTTGGATCAGTTGGTTATTCTGGGTTCTTGTATTTGTCGTCTGGCTTGTCCTTATGGTAAAAGCATATCAGATGGTACGATTTAAACTCCCAATTGTGGGAGACATCGCAGAGAAAAATTCGTAACCAGAACAGTATTTTTTATAATCTTAGGATAAAGCGAGTACGATTATTCAACAGCAAAGATGCTTTGGGGTATCTCTTCGAATGAATAATTACTATAGATATATTCCATGGTCACTGTGAATTCCTCATTACTGGTCGTATGTTCTGCTTTCAATGGGACTCCTTTTTCATTCCAGACCCATAAGGTAATGATGGTGTCATTGCCCATATGAACCGGTGTGTATTCAATGACGGTGGCTGTTTTCCCAAGGATGTCCTCTGTTCCTCGTATCGTGAGTGACTGGTTAGCAAGAAGGTCTTGAGAAATCTCAAGCAGGGACGGTTGAGGAATCATCACTTGACCGTCGTATACATAACTTTGAAGTACCTCATCATAGCGATAGAAGCCTTCAGGTCGTTTGATGATAGTTATTGCAGTCGTGATATTCCCAGCGGTAGTGTTGCTTTGTTCTTTGAGATAGGGCAATTGCTGCCATATCCTGATCGTCGTAGTTTGTGTCACTGAATCAAGGATTTTCATCGAAATATCCAGGTCATAGGAGACAGATTCGATGATAGTCGCTTTTTCAAGGATTATTTGGAGTGATTCTTGTGATGCTGGTTGATTTTGTTGGGTACAACCGCTCATAAGAAGCAATACGATTATCATTGCTAGTAACCCAAACACCTTTCTTTTTTTTCTCATAGTGGCTCTCCTCAAGCTATTGATGAGCTGGTCTTTTAAAAATATTTCCAAATGATGATGGTTTTTCTTTACTGTTCATTGTAAAGAGAGGCTGTTCTTGATCAGGTCTTGTTTTTTCACAAAAATCATGGTTTTTTTGTTATCTAAACCATAGGTTTAAATATTATTTAATCTAATATATAATATTATATTATTAAAATAAGAAGAAACCATGAGATGACCCTATGACCAATCAAGAAAGCGTCTCCATTAAAAAGGCAATCGACGACCTCCTCCAGACCCATATCTTCAAAGAACTCTCCAAAGAAAACGATCCTGAATTTACCAAACAACTTGCCCTTTGGCTTGTCCGCTACATCCTAGTGCTTGCATCAATGAAAAGCTCATTTCAAATCAGTTTTGAAGAAGCCTTGTTAAACTTACATGGAGAACGCTACCGGAAAATCATAGAAATCACAGAAAAGACATTTCATAACGACCAAGACCCTTCGGAAAACGAAAATTCCTACATCAGATAAAAAAAAAAAGAGGATGGTAAGAGAAACAATACTCCTACCGCACCATGATGATGCTTTTAGTATTTGCGAGTTTTCTGCCAGTAATCTTTTAACTCGTGTAACGCCTGATCGAGGGTAATCGTGTTTTTCACAGTCGTTATGTGGTTCGGCTCAATCGGGAACGTTGTGTTATATGGCAGATGCCAGGTCTCACAGATGTAGGGGTCTAGCAAAATACCAAGGTTGTTGATCTGCCCATTGCTTTCAACCCATGTGGTAAACGTCCCGACTCGAGAGTGGAACTTATCGTAGACTGGCATTTCGATTAGCTCATCGATTGGAAATGTGGTCGTTCCACAGGGGAGTGTTTTGTTCCAGTATCTGGTCAGATCATCCATGGTCTTTGTTAACGTCACTGTGTTACCAACGGTGCGGATATAATCATTGTAGACTGGTACAAGCTTATTTGCGCCTCTAAAATAGGTATTCCGCGCAAAGTCATTTAACTTTATCCCAAAAAAATACCCGGGATAATCATTGTTCCAGCTGTTCCATGTCTTATCTACCCATCCAATAGCGTTTCCAGTTGCGTCAAATACTTCTTTTCCAATTAATTCATTGGAGTTCCATATTTTCATTTATACACCTCACTACAACTAGTTTATTTACTATCTCCTAGTGCTTTTTTTGATATCGATTCATTTAATTTAAATCTTTCTATGACAGAACAAAACTAAATGAGAAAAAATAACAAAAAAAGAAAAAAAAGATGGGTGATACTACCCAAGCAGGAAGAAAAAGAGCAGAAACTTCGGCGTGTAGGTGATACTTGCTGTAACACCTTCATCACAGAGGACCGTGACCGTGATGCTTGGCTTGCCAAAACCAATAATCATGGTCTTTGCTGTTCCGGTTCCACCATCCGCCGTGATATCCCCAGCATTTACTATTGTACTCCCACCAGATGGCGACAGTATAAGACCCCCAGAAACAGCAAATGTCACATCACAATTCGTCGCATCAGCAGCACCAGTGTTTGTGATAGTCGCTGTGACCCCAAGACCTCCTTTTACAGATATGGAAAGCTCAGGTTTTTGCGTCTCACCAAGAGAAACCGTATAAATATATTCAGTCCAATTCACCGGTGGCTCGACATAGGGACTCTCTGTGATGATCTTAAAGTCCGCTGGATCATTCCCTGCTACTGAAACACCGACTTGGAATCTATCAGGTTCATATTCGCTAGAACCGGTTTTTGCCCAAAATGAAATATTAATCATACCCGGTTCAACTTCACTGATAGCGAAATCATCAATGCCTAACCAAAACGAATCATGATTCACACAATGAATGGACACATAGAAGTCAAAATCCCCGGAGGTTAATTGCGGTGTAATCAACCAATCATCATTCAGAATTTCAGTTGACACAGCATCGAAACACGCTGCATATTTTTCCCCGGAATGAGCAGAATCCTCAGTAAGTTCAGGGTCGGTCATCGTTGGATTAAAAATAATATACGCTCCTGTATAATACTCATTTAGGAATTCTATTTCCTCAAAACCCCATGTCGGTTCTCCATCCCCGTCCAACTGGGTCCATGGTGGGAAACTCAGGACAAAATCATCATAGCTTTCAAAATCGTCTTCGAAGAGAGCTGCGGTTGCAGGCAATGCTTCTCCAAAGTTGCTGTCATATTTGGTTTGAGTGTTCGTTTTCATTATCCCAGTTGTTTTTGTTGTTGCTGATACCGGCAATACAAACGCTAGAGTTATTGCTAGAACAAGAGCTGCCTTTCCAAGATATATTATATTGTTCTTCATACGTTTATTCCCCTAATATAATTAAAACCTCATGAATTTAAAATAGTATTTAAAAAAAATTTGTACAAAAAGAATAATTTCCCTTTATTTCCTTTCAATATGGAGGAAAAAATTATTTAAATTGATGTGTCTGTAATAAGGAAGATCTTCCATTGCTGTTATAATGAAAATATCCTTATAAAACAATAAAGAGAAAATCCTTATAATAGATTTCCCGAGGTTCCAGGAGCAAGGAAATCCTTTTTGTGTGCAACCAATCCCCAGGAGGAATGCTGACCTTGATAAAATATTTCTTCATTCTGATGAGGTTCGTATGCACCTTAAAAAGGCAATCACCGGATTCATCGGTCTGACCGCTATAGGAATAGAAAAAACCTTTCACCGTGATATTTGCCCCGGCATACGGGCGAATACCAATACCAGGAGTATAGGTAAGCACCTGGAAAAGAAGATAGCCCGTAAAGAGAGGAGAATCAAGGCTTTCTTGTTCACCCTGGATTTGCATAGAAGTGACAGCATCTTGTACAAACCCTTGTTCTGTGCTTGTACTTATTGCTGATATACTTGGTAAAACTAACAGCCCCGTTACTGCAATATAACAAAAAAATATTATTTTTTTCTTCATAACCATCATCTACTCAGTACAATTATAATACTAACTTATATAAAAAACCTCCCCTTACAGAGCGATATATTTAAGTCAATAAAACTGTTTCTGAATACATAGCATCTTTAGAGGAGAGAAAAAAACAATGTCAAAAATAGGTCAAGCAAAAGTATTAGGCGGAGTCGGAGCACTCTTATCGCTCCTCATCATCGTCCCGACGGTAGGCTTCCTCCTGGGTCTTGTCGGACTGATATTAATTTTCATCGCTGTCAAATACATCGCTGATGAAACAAAGAACCATAGCATCTTCCAAAACTACCTACTTAATTTTATCCTATCAGTGGTCGCTTTGGGTGCGGTTATCGGAATTATGATAATGTCGTTTGGTCTAGCTGGAGGGGTCTCTTGGGCAACGAGTTTACAACAAGAAAACATCACGGATTTAAACACGTTCTGGACATCATTTAGTACCGTTATCGGAGGATGTCTGGTAGCTCTTATCGTCGCATGGGTGCTACTTATTTTAAGTGCCCTTTATTTGAAAAAAAGCTATGATAAAATAGCGGAGCATACAAAAGTAGATCTCTTTAAAACAACAGGTCTTGTCTATTTTATTGGAGCTGCGACTCTTATCATCATCATAGGACTATTTATCATAATCGTGGCAAAAATACTTGAAATAGTCTCTTACTTCTCCCTCCCAGAAAACCTCCCACAATCAACAGAGGTACCGAAAACCGATACTGTGTAACTTACCTGGGCTTTTTTGCCCAGCATCTTTTTTTTAGAAGATAAGAAATAATTCGGTAGACAATTACGAAGAAGATATGCTCTGTTTTCCCATTCTCTCAGAATTAATTCCTACTAAAAACCGGTATCGTGAGAGGGAGGGGGAAAAAGAATGAACATGACAATCTTTTCCGCGCTCTCTTCACTCCTTCTCATCCGTGGCAAGGGAGGAAAGGAAAATGCAAAGACAATATAAAATGGAGTGGCAACACCTTTCCTCCATCTTCCAAAAAAATAAAATCCTCAGCTTCTATTAATAATTTACGATATATTATTGTAACATTTGTTATACATATTTTAAATCATCTTAACAGATAATATTACATATGTCACAAATGGATACCTCAACAAGAGGACTTCATCAGTCTGTAGATTACAAATATCCCATGAAAATCATTTTCAACCAAGAAATACTCCTATATACCTTCTTTCATTCCGAAAAAACCTTTTATTAAATAAAAAAACAATGAGGGACTCAACGAAACAGCTAATGAATCAAGAATTACCGAACCCCAAAGACAAAGAACAACAACAGCTTTGCTTGTACACTCGTATTCACAAAAGGCCACTCATCATAGAACGCAAGAGCAGAAATACTTGTCCCACCAACTCCAAAAACAACGGTCCGTACCGAAAGCGTCCCATTTGGTTCGATTGTCCCGATGCGCTGAGCTTTAAACTTCGGTAGAACAAAACTTCCTTCGAAAAAAATATTCAATGAAACATTCGTCGCAGGAGCATCCCCGACATTCGTAATTGTCGTAATAACTCCCAACCCACCTTTGACTTCAACTGCAAGCACTGGAGCAACGATTCTCATCTCGAATGGTTCAGACCAATTACTCTCAGCACCATGTTGATCTTTAGCTTTTGCTTTCACAAGATACGCTCCCCTCACAGACCATAAATGAGACTGACTGACAGTCATTCCAGAGTGATACGGCCCAAGCCATCCACTCGTCGTATTATCACCCCAATCGATGTAATAAAGAAGCATATCATCATCAATATCCAATGAAGTAACATCATACTCATAGGATATTTCCGGGTCCCCCGTTGCCGGACCGTCAATGAGAGGCGCCTCAGGCGGGGTGTTTGGCACCTGAATATATACCTTTGTGTCATCGGTCACACTATGACTAAGACTATCAGTGACGGTAAGTGTTACAAGATACTCGCCGACAGCAGAATAGGTATGCGATGGATTTTGCTGAGTCGACGTCGCTCCATCACCAAACTCCCACTCCCAGGAAAAACCTGGTTGCCCACCATACACTGATCCCATGAAATCAACAGAAGTATTAACACTACTATAGTACGGTCCATTTGCATCAGCCATAAAAACGATATCACCGAACGCAAAAATTGTCCCATCCCCTGCACCGACAAAAACCTTCCCGGCAGCAAGCGCAGGCGATGATCTTGTTGGAAACTGCGTATTCAAATTATACTCCCAAAGTAATGTTCCCGCATACGCGTTCAAGCACACAAGATAACTTGTAAACCCGCAACAAGGATCCGAATCAAAATACACTTTCCCATCAGCGACTGCAGGTGATGATGTGACACTGCCGTAGACCTGATAGCTCCACAGAAACCCTCCTGTATCTTTGTCCAGACAGAGCAGCCGTCCATCACTTGTCCCGACAAAAACAGAGTCATACGCAACCGCTGGTGATGAATGAATCTCACTAAAAGCACTATAATTCCAAAGGATCCCTCCAGTAGATGCATCAAGGCAATAGACGTTCTCGTCATTGGACCCGAAATAAATCATACCGTCTGAATAGCTCGGGGAGGAGTACGTCCCCTCTGCCATCGGAAGAACCCATACAGCATTTCCTGTACTGCTATTTATGCAATAGAAATTCCCACTCGTATCACCAACATAGATATTCCCCTCAACAGCAGCAGGAGAAGCAACGATGACGCTATTTGTTTGATACTCCCATATCAGACTGCCAGCATTGGCATCGAGACAATACAACGAACCATCACTTGCCCCGATAATGACCTTTCCATCGACAACAATCGGAGAGGATTCAATGATAAAATCTGTCTTAAAGGCCCAGAGAAAAGATCCATTCAACGCATTCAGACAATAAAGTTTTGTATCCATCGAACTGACATAGACTTTTCCATTTGCGACTGCAGGAGCAGAGGTAATCTCCCCTGTTGTTGAATAATTCCACAAGAGATTCCCACTATCCATGTCAAAACAATATATCTTCCAGTCCCACGAGCTGATATACACCCGACCATGAGAGACAACCGGTGAGGATGAAATGGTCTGATACGTATGATACGACCAGAGTAGTTGATTATCATCTGGCACAGGTGCAGTAGAAAAACCACTATGCATGGGATCATGGTGGAACATCGACCACCAATCGTTTCCTTGTGTTGATTTTCCTGACTGATTTTGAAACTGGATGGCAAAAAACGACCCTGTGGTTCCTGCAGCTGAAAAAATCAGTGACATGCCTATGAGCAATACGAGAAGAAGTGTAGGATATTTTTTTACATAGTTCCTTAGTCCTTTTCTGTTATCCATAATCATTTCTGAAAACCCCTTATATAAACTAAGAAGCAGTACCATTTATATACTTAACGATTGTTAATATTTGATTTTAAACGATGCAGGCAGAAGACATTTTTATCATATCTATTTACGTAAAGAACTTTTTGAATAGTAAAAATTTCATCAAAATTGTCAACAGTTATAAAATCAAGAAACGTGTACAAGGACAAGATCGGAGATAATACCATGAGACTATTAATAACAGGAGTCACCGGTTTTCTCGGAACTCATCTAGCACGCGAGCTGCTGAAAGAAAACACCATCGAACTTCTGGGGACTTATAGAAATCCAAAAAAGACACCATGGTTTGAAGAACAAGGAATAGAGATGAGACAGGCTGATCTACTCAATCCAAAATCACTCAAAGATATCACCAAGGATGTCGATGTTGTTGTTCATCTCGCTGCACTCATGCGATTTCACGACCCATGGAACAGATTATATGCCCATAATGTGAATGCGACACAAATCATTGCACAAGATGCCCTGGACCATGGTGTACAGCATTTTATCTACAGCAGTTCGACAGAGGCAACAGGACCAGTAGCATCCATCCCTGGTGATGAAACCAGCCCTGCCCAGCCCTCCTATGATTATGGGAAAACCAAATACATTACTGAACTCTGGTTAGAAGAAAAACACCGCACACAACATCTCCCCTTAACCATCCTACGGCCAACAGGGATCTATGGACCAGGTGATGTCTATGTCACCTTATCAACGGTTCGAGCAGTAGCTAATAAAAAACTTCGTTTCCTCCCAGGGAAAGGAAACAACACGATACATTTCACCTACGTCGATGATGTCACACAAGGCATCAGAAAAACAATAGAAAAAACAACACAAGCGATCGGCGAAACATTCATTCTAGCAAGCGATGAATATCTCACGTACAAAGACATGTTCAGCACTATTGCTCATCTGTTAAACGTCCCTCGCCCTGGTCGTTCCATTCCAATGAGTTTAGCAAAGATTTACCTTTCGTACATCCAATGGAACAATGCACGGAAAGGAATCGATGACTTTGCCATGCATACCTCACTTATTGACACCATGAAAACGAACAGAGCGTATAGCAATGCGAAAGCAAAAAAAATCCTTGGGTTTTCTCCAAAGTACTCATTTGAAGAGGGGATGAAAAAAACAATCGACTGGTACAAAGAAAAAAACCTCCTGTAAACATAATGGAGATACTCGTACATTAGAAAATTTCCATATCCATACTACTGTCCCAAATAATCTTACCACGATTGAAAACTTTCTGATCTAATCGTAGGAAACATAAATATAATTCGCTTTACACACTGCAAATATCCGTGGTGGATCGCTATTCCCAAACAACAATGATTTTCCACCCCAGAAAAACAGACCTGTGACCCGGTTCAGCTGAATATAAATGTTCTCATGACCGAGATAAAAACCTATCTTCGGGGGGAGGATGAGTGCGCTTATCTTTTCTCCCGCTTCACCATATGCTTGAATGGCGACTTGTTTATTCACCAGGAATTTGAACCCAAACAACCACAGCGCTAACGAGGAAACATGATTGGTTTTTCCAAAGATAATGACAGCACTATCAGTGAATTCCACCGTTGTTGCCTGGGCAACAGGGAAAAAATTCAGAAGTAACAGACACACAATTAAGACAAACAAAGCACCCGATCGATATCTTGCCTTCATTTTTTCTCACCCCCTCCGTCTCCATAATATAATTTTAATAACCATAAGTTCATCGTTTTGAATAAAACCCTTCTGTCTCCAACGACAATATATCCTCCATCTGATGTTTCCTGTACAGAAAAAGCGATACAATTACCAAGCCAACTAAAATGGATTGAACTCCATTCGTACTCACCATCGCTATCGGTTTTGATGATAAGAGCCCTATACCGAGTATATTTAGTATAGGTGAATCCTACAACGATGTAGCCACCGTCGCTGGTTTGTTGTATTGACTCGCCTCGTGCCATACCAACGCCTGTATATTTTTGCTCCCAAAGGAACTCCCCATTTCCATCAGTTTTTAGAATCCATAATGACTCATTTGAATTGCTGTATGAATCAACACCAACCATGACAAACCCGCCGTCGTTTGTTTGTATGACCGAAGAAATATATTCACCATCAGCTCCTCCAATGTTCTTATCCCAGAGCGTGTTTCCGTTTTCATCGATTTTTATCAACCAAATGTTGTACCCATACGTATCTTGAGTGGTAAACGTCGCAGCGGTGATGATGTAGCCACCATCTGAGGTAAGCGCGATAGAGGTCCCATAGTCATGGCTGATAGGTTTCCCCTTCCCATCAAATGTTCTATTCCATACCATTTCGCCATTTGTATCGGTTTTAATGACCCAGACGTCACTAACCCCGCCACCGTTATTATTCACATCCCCGACAATGATGAACCCGCCGTCATTCGTTTGTCGAACCTGGGACGCCGAATCAGAATCATCATACCCAAAAGTCGTATCCCAAATCATCTCCCCATCTGAATCGGTTTTAATAAGCCAGACATCATCCAGACCATTTCCATATGACCTTGTCTCCCCTGCTATGATATAGCCACCGTCTTTTGTTTGCTGCACCGAATTACCAAAATCTCTATCCGTTCCCCCGAAGGTCTTATCCCAGCTTTTGTCTCCTGAAGAGTCCGTTTTAATCAACCAGACATCATTTTTTCCAGCACCATATGATTCAGTGACTCCCACAATGATGAAGCCACCATCCATGGTCTGTTGAATTGAAAAACCGGCATCCCTTCTCCACCCCCCGAACGTTTTTGTCCAGGAATTAATTGCGACCGGACCGGTTGAATATGCTCCATTTTTAACAAGGCTGTCACTACGAAAGATGAGATGCGGATATGCACCAGCCGTTAGAACTGGGACAGTCAACAGCATACAAACACAAACGATAACTATTCTCTTCTTCATCACTTCTTCCTCCGTATTCATTACTAAGGTACATCATATATTAATATTTTGTGCTAAAAGGAAGTTAAAAAAACATCTTATGGCGGGCTAACGACATTCAAAGCAAAACCTACAAAGAACGTTGTATCATCCGAGGCTGACAGCATCAAACCAGAATAACCTCTGAATAAGACACCTTGATCCAGGTGTTTATTGACAATACCTCGCAGACCAATCGAACGAAGCTCAACATCATATCCTAGGATTAATACGTAGTTTGACGCGCGAAGAGGATTTGACGCCCACACACGAAGACCAAGCTGCGCCAGGGTATTTGCCAACTCTTGTTGTCCAATAAGCGATGCAAAAAACGCTGGAACCATCCCAAACAAAAGCAACAGACCAAACGGGAGGATCACCGGGCTTGGAACATACCCAGGGATTTTCGTCGCAGTCGCAGATAAGAAACAGAATGAATTTTGCAAATCTGGATTCAGCCCTGCATACAAATCTCCTTTCTCACCCCTCGAATTATCAATAAAACTTGTCGGAGCCATGCGGAACTGCAGTGACGAACCACAGACGAAGCGATGTACCTGCTGCACACTCATGCTGTTTGGTAACAATCCATTAGCATGTAGTTTATCAACAACTTGTAGGAAAAGACAACGGATTTCTCTTGGTTCCCTCGTCGTATTGAACTGTGCCTGCAACTCAACAAGATACTGCTGAAGGTTCTGATAGTCCTGTGTTGACAGACAGACCGAATGAGAATACGACCGCCCCTGACCAAACATACTCGTTGTTATCCCTATCTGAGAAACCTCTGCTCTCATCTTGACAGCGCTTCCGATACCATCAGGAGAGACAGCGATTCCAATCAATAAACACAGAACCACTATGGCACTACTTCTCATCAGAATCCGATGACCATTCACTGAAAATATCCCCTTGTTACAACAAATGGACAATGACTATTTATTCCTTTTCAATAAAAAGAATAAACAAGAATGTTTTCCTACAGTATCAGCTTTCTTACTTAACATACACATACTGAATTTTGTTCTCAACAGAAATCTATTTAAGAGAAAAAAATAATTTCCAGACGCACAAAAGACGAGGAACGAAGGTTTCAAAGTCCGTCTTTGAAATAGTTTGTCTTCACTCTTTTGTAAAAAAAAAAAAAAACTCCGAAATAGTTAAGGAGGAAAAACTCCCATGAAAGGAACAATAAAATGGTATAATTCACGTAAGGGCTATGGATTTATCCTTGGCGAAGATGGAAAAGATATATTTCTCCACAGAACATCTGTACCGGCGGATATGCGCCTTAATGAAGGCGATAAAGTCGACTATGAAATTGAGGACAGCGAAAGAGGGCCAAAAGCAGTCAACGTAAAAAAGAGCTAACATATCGTCTCATTTCCAATAAAAATTTTACAATCTTTTTACGAGACATCCAAAAGAGCAATGCGTAATAACAGAGGAAAACATATCCCTATTTTTTATCCTGTACCCTTATTTCTTACTGACGGCTTTGTTTTGTGCAAAACAGGCATCGCATAAGGAATCACCCTCAGGGATACTCTTCCCACACAGGCGACACGCCCCATGCCAGATCTGTTTAAATCCAACAACGATCTCATGATGCTTTGTAATCCAATGGAACATCAGGTTATCTCGATGAATCCGCTGTTTCATAGAACCAATCCAACCCAGAATAACGAAAGTTCTTCATCCTTATAAACTGTTTCATTTTCCGCAACGTTTTTCATCGAAGGAAAAATAAACAACATACAAGATTCGTTCCTCATGAAAACATTTATCTCTGGTGGAGCGGGGTTCATCGGTAGCCATCTTGCTGATACACTACTACGAAATGGTCATTCAGTTACAGTCTATGACAACCTCAGCTCAGGAAACACATCCTTCATCCAACACAACTTGACACGAAAGGATTTTACTTTCATCCAGGCTGATTTACTCAACCTCAACCGCGTCATAAAAGAAACCAAGAATCATGACGTCGTGTTTCATCTTGCAGCGAACCCACACGTCCGACTCGGAGAAAAACAAACCGACCTTGATCTCAACCAAGGGATTGTCGCGACCTACAACGTTCTTGAAGCAATGCGACAGAACGATATCAAAAAAATCGTTTTCTCCTCAAGCTCCGTTGTCTACGGAGAGACAACCGAACCATCCCTCCCAGAGACCTACGGACCGACACTTCCCATCTCACTGTATGGAGCAGGAAAGCTTGGGGCAGAAGGACTCATCAGTGCGTTCTGCGGCACCTTCGATTTCCACGCCTGGATATATCGATTCGCCAATGTCGTCGGTTCCCGAGGGACCCATGGGGTGATCGTCGACTTTATCGACAAGCTCAGAAAAAACCCAAAAGAACTTGAGATCCTTGGTGACGGGAAACAATGCAAACCATATCTCTATGTCAGTGATTGCGTCGAGGGGATCCTCTATGGTTTTACCCATGCTCATGACAAAGTCAACCTCTTCAACCTCAGTTGTGACACCACCACCACCGTTACACGCATCGCAGAAATGGTCACCGAGGAAATGAAACTCAACAACGTCTCATTTAATTACACCGGTGGGATACGCGGGTGGAAAGGAGACGTCCCCCGATTCCAGCTTGATGCAGGCAAGATAAACACACTTGGTTGGAAAGCAACCCTCTCCTCAGATGAGGCTGTCAGAAAAGCCATCAAAGACGTGCTCCACGCCAACCTTTAAAAGAACAAGAAAGTTTTCCATACATCACTATGAACATCTCCATCATTGGAACCGGATACGTCGGGCTTGTCACCGGTGCCTGTTTTGCACAATTAGGTCACCATGTCACCTGCATCGACATTGACCCAGACAAGATACAAAAAATAAGCCAAGGAATCTCCCCAATTTATGAAGAAGGATTGGACACGCTCCTTACCACCTACAAGGACCGAATAACAGCGACAACAGATTATAAATCGATTATCAACACCGATGTCACGTTCCTGTGCGTCGGCACACCCTCCAACACAGACGGTTCCCTTGACATCTCTTACCTCACCGAAGCAACAACACACATAGCACAAATCCTCAAAATGAAAAAAACAGCCCACGTCGTGGTCGTCAAAAGCACAGTTCTCCCTGGCACCACACAGGAAGTCGTCCTCCCCCTGCTTGAACAACACACAGGAAAAAAGATAGGCATCGACATCGGTCTTGCCATGAACCCGGAGTTCCTCAAAGAAGGCGCCGCGATACAGGATTTTCTCAAACCAGACCGAATCGTCATCGGCCACTATGACGAGCACAGTAGGAAAATCCTTCGAGAACTCTACAAAGACTTCACTTGTCCTGTTCTTGAGACTACACTCTCCGCAGCAGAGATGATCAAATACGCAAGC
>JAFGFQ010000080.1 GCA_016930995.1 Thermoplasmatota archaeon
AGAAGAGGCTAGGTTTCTACGGGGTATCCTGCGTCAACCCAGGCTCGATAATTCCCTTCTAATCGATAGACATAGGGAAAACCGGCGTTTACCAATGCCTGAGCACTTGCGGTGGAAGGGGGATCGGTGTGACAGTAGACAAGATAGGTAAGGTTTTTGTCAAGAGTAGGTATCGTCTCGTTTAATGTCCCATCAGCCCAGACGTAATTGACGGCACCAGGGAGATGCCCAGAGCTGTAGATATTAAGACCAACCACATCAATGATGAGGTCAAATGTCCCATTTTCATATAAGCTGTATGCTTCGGCAGGTGGTATATCCATATAGGTTGGTTTGAGATTAACCATGAAAAAGAACACCAGCCAACAGAGCTGTGAGGAGCGAAAGAAGACTTCTGATGTGCTGACCGAGGCATTAAAATAGAACAACCCAAGCCCAAAAGGACTCGAAGTTTGCTTTTTTAAAGGACGTAATGGGATAGTCACCAGCTCATTGGCACCAAGTTCATCAATGACCCCAAATCGTATCTGGTCTTTGTAAATAAGTCCGGTTCCAGAAATCTGTGGTTTTGCCCGAAAGCTCCATTGGACGTCTTGATAGGTCTCATTTCCGTTGTTTTGTATTTCAATATTCACTCCTAGGGAAAGCGGTGCTTTTGAAAAGGAAATGGTAATGTCATCTTCTGATTGGAGTGTTGACTGTGGTTGATTATCATTTTTCATTTCAATGGTATAATCGTTTAATTGGTCAGATATCGCTGCCCCTACAACGACGAAGCTTGATAACACTAGCATTATTGCTAAGAATATTGCATATCTTTTTTTCATGGTTTTACTCCCCTTTTTATTTAAATGATGATATTTTGGAGATAACTCCTATATTTTAGAAATAAAACATCTCTTTAAATAAATTATACAAAAGGTATTTAAATATATTCCCTTGAAATATGCGACACAATCAATATTTCAATTTTTTCAGTTAAATAAAAAGGGATGTCATAATAAGAAACGATGAAAGAAAGCCAGCTATCGCATTTCGTATCGCGTATTTTGTTGCGACATCCTGTGAAACAGTTTTTTTTATAACTGAGAGAAATGAGAAAGCCAAGGGGAGAAATGCAAGAACGGTAATCACCCATGGATTGATGATATCATTAAACCAGCCAAAAACTGCCAGGATAAAAAAATAAAGAAAAGTAACCAGATACAGTAAAAAAATTGTGATAAACGAAAAATACCGCCCCTTCATAACGACGAGATTTCGTTTCCCCCCATGGATATCTGCTTCCCTGTCAGGTATCTCAAAATTCAGTATCACCGTTAGACCAAGGAACCCAAAGGGGATTGCAAAAATGAGTAGATGAGATGTGATAGTTCCAGTCAGGATAAGATACCCCCATCCAGGGAACATGATTCCTGCGAGCAGGTGAGGGATTTCACCAAGACCTCTATAAACAAGACGAAGTGGTGGTGCAGTGTAAAACCAGCAAAAAAAAACTGCAACACCAATATATCCTAGGACCCAAAGAGGTAGTGAAGCGACAACGATAAACAAACCTGTTAAGATGAGGGCGAGAATAAACATCGTGACTGATGCCCATTTTGCAAATGGGAGGAGTTTCGGATATTCAAGTAAGACTCCACTCCCGCCAGAGAAACCAAATTGTCTGTTGTGTTTATCTGCCTCGTAATCATAATAATCGTTAGCAAAGGACGCCGCTATCTCAATGATAAGTAAAATACTAAAACCCCAGAAGAAATTAACGAGGGAAAAGTCAACACCAGAACGAACAGCGAACAGGACACCGATAAGGAAAATTGGTATCACTGCCAGAACAATTGGCATCCGAGCTAATTTTACTATCTGCCATAGGTAAATGAGTTTCACTACGATGACTCCCCGGGATTACCTATTAACCAAAGTTCTGTGGTATATAAATCTTGAGGTTATCAAAAATAAATTTCATTTTTTTTATTTATTTGTATAACCACAATCTTTATATGGTATTTCTTATCTATGTAATGACCAATTGAAGGAGGTTATATTATTCGAAGAAAAAATATTGTGATACTATGCTGTGTAATGTTCTTGGTCCCAAGTCTATATGCAACTGGTGTACCCATAGACAATAGAAGAGAAGTGAGTTCTTTACCATCGCTAGCCATTGAAGTGGAGGCGATCACAGGAGGTTTGGGTATCTATGCCGTGATCCGTAACCAGGGACTAGTGAATTTGACGAATATATCATGGAAGATCGACCTTGATGGTGGTCTTGTAATTATAGGTAAAAAAACGGAAGGGACGATTTCTTTAATACGTCCAGGAAACGTGTTGGGAATTAAAGTCCCCTTTGTGTTTGGTTTTGGGAAGACATCTATTACTGTCACTGCTAATGCATCAGAAGGCATCGAGGATGTAAGAACATCTCGGGCACGTCTGCGTGGTCTATTTGCCCAGCTTATCCCTGGTGATAGCAATGCACTGACTGCGACATTACAATTGATTGCCGCAGGCATGAAAGCGCCAACAATGCTTACCGTTGCGGGTGATGGAACAAACCGCCTCTTTGTGGCAGACCAACCGGGAATCATTTATATCATTGACGATGGGGAAGTCCAATATTCGCCACCTTTTTTGGATCTGACAAGCAAGATGGTCAAGCTCAACTTACTCTATGATGAACGAGGTCTGCTTGGTCTTGCGTTTCATCCAGAGTATGAGACCAACGGTCGGTTCTTCGTATACTATAGCGGACCAAAAACTGCAGAAGGGATAGACCATGAAAGCATCATCGCAGAGTACACGGTCTCAGCTGAGGATCCCAACATCGCTGATCCGTCATCAGAGAACATCATCCTTCGTATCGACCAACCAGAGGCAAACCACAACGGCGGTCAGCTGGCATTCGGACCGGATGGATATTTATATATCGGTGTGGGCGATGGCGGCGGAGCTGGTGATATGCATGCAGACATCGGGAATGGACAGAATACCAGTACGCTCCTTGGAAAAATCCTTCGGATTGATGTTGATGGAGATACACCATATGCTATTCCACCAGACAATCCTTTCGTCGGAACCGAGGGCCTTGACGAGATCTATGCATATGGATTCCGCAACCCATATCGATTCTCATTTGATCAGCTCACCGGAGCGCTGTATGTTGCGGACGTGGGCCAGGACGAATGGGAAGAAATCGATGTTGTGGAAAGTGGAGGGAACTATGGATGGCGTATCCTTGAGGGGACGCACCCCTATGACCCTGAGTTAGCAGAATATCTAAACATCAGCATCGAGACGCTTAAGCCTCCGATCCATGAGTACAGTCATTTCGTAGGACGTTCGATTATCGGAGGGCATGTCTATAGAGGTAACCAGTCCTCGTCTCTCATAGGATTATATGTCTTCGGTGACTGGAGCACACAGTTTACAAAACCCGATGGGAAACTGTACTATCTTGCTGAGACCGAGCCAGGTGTATGGGAACGATTCGAATTTTCTTTGGCCAATGAGAAACCTTTGAAACGGTTCGTCTTTGGTTTTGGTGAAGACGAAAACGGGGAAATCTATGTCGTGACGACACGGTTCATTGGATCATTCTTACGATCCGGGGAGATTTGGCATCTAACGGTTGAATAGGAGAATGTGAATATGAAATATAGAACGTATACGTTGTTTGTAATCATGCTTCTCATCGGAGCTCTGATGGTAAGCATGCAGGCAGCCGCCCATAACCCACGGTACATGAAACTTGACTATGAACCTGACACCCTGCAGGTGTTAATCCTGCATTTCTCTTTAGCCCCCAAAGTCCATTATGTGTACAAAGTGGACATTGAAAAAAATGGGGAGCTATACACCAGTGAATCGTATACAAATCAACAACGGTTCATCTTTTTCCGCTATTCCTATAATGTGACGGCGATGAGCGGTGATGAGTTGACCGTCACTGCATATTGCAGTTTGTTTGGAAAACTGACCAAATCGATAACAGTCTAAGAAATAGAAAAGCGGAAATTCCAATCGGTCTGACGCTTAATTACCCTCAGGCAACGCGTACTTCCTACTTGCATAGAGAAATCCAAAGCAGATCCCTTCATGCGCCGTGCTTTTTTGATGATGGACTGAGTGAGCATATAAAACGCGTTTGAGGTATTTGCTTTTCGGTCGGTATTTTATTTTTACGCGCCGGTGGAAGAAGATATCATGAACCAAGAAGTACCCAGCGCCGTACATCGCCACCCCGATGCCAAGGAAAAGGCGTATATCAAAACCTCCGAAGAAGCCGGTGAAAATAAGGATGATTGAAAGTCCAGCGAAGAACAAACCGAAGACATCGTTTTTTTCAAAACGTTTCTTTGTATATCGATGATGGTCCTCATGGAGGAACCATCCAAACCCATGCATGACATATTTGTGAAGGAACCAGGCGACTCCTTCCATGAATAGAAACGTCAGTAGCATGACGAAGATATAGATGATGAGAAGTGTTGTATCTAGCACGGAGAAACCTCAGCAGCCAAAATTAACACTCCGTTATATACTTTTTGGCTCTTCAGAAGAAAAAATAAGCATCATAAATATTATATATGAACCTCTATAATATATTGTATACTTCTTTAAAAGTCGTTATAGTGCAGGAACGGATATGGAAAGAAAAATCTCCCTGGGTGTTCTTCTGCTTGGTATCCTTATTATAATAAATGCAGTCATTGGGGGAGTGCTTGTCTTTTTTATCCAGGACATTAGGGAACCTGAAATAGATGTGGAGTTCAACCTCTCACAGATAACTACCGATGACTTACGATTCACAGCAAAAATCTCCATGACGAATAATAATCAGTATGATTTAGTGATAAAAAACCTCAATATCGTAGGAAAAACACCTGATGGGGACATAATCTTGGACGTGCGTTTCGTCGGAGGTTCAATCCCTGCTCGACAGCAGAGAGTCTTTGTAACCAATGAAACCCTTGCGTTTTCCGGGGATCTCTCCTCGAAGATCTATAGTTCTATTCAGGGGATATTCGGATTGAACTTCGCTGGGATTTTTGAGAAAACCATCCCATTTCACATCAATATCACTGCCTCATTCCAAGACCTCTTTAAGAATATCTCCTCACCAAGACTCAGCATCACAGCAGAAGTCACCGAGATAACTGAAAATGGGGTGCTGTTTCAAGGGAGTGTACGGGTAAATAATCCAAATCTTTTTGAAATGTCACTGGAGAATTTTACAACCCGCGTCGAAACAGAGAAAGGAGAACAGGTTGGAGAACTTTCACAGATACAAGGGATCATCCACGCGAATGGAACAACTGATTTCCCCCTCAATGGCACTCTCTTCTACGAAGCCTTAAACGCGAAGACATTGAACCTTATCGTCGCTGGAAACGCAGGCGTTCATCTTATGGGCATCGATGAATCCCTTGCTCTGTCAGCTTCCACCCAGCTCCTGGTCCCTGATATCAAAGAATTGCTTTTCCAGAACGAGTCATTAGGCATTACTCTTTCTCTTGAGGCGAAGATACGTCTTCGGGGGTTTCTGACAACCATAGGATTAACGCTCTCCAATCCAAGTAAAATCCCCTTACAAGCCCACGACCTCATCTGTAGCATCTATGGACTCACCGGAGAAAATAAAAAATTGATCGCTCAAAAACCCATGGAACCCTCGATGCTTGAACCAGAAAAACAGGATTTCCTTGAAACACAGATTCTTCTTCCGTACCTAAAGTTGGTGACCGCGGGTACCCGAAAACTGTTCCCCGACTGGTTTGTTATCAGACTCCAAGGGAATTTTTCGATTGCAGGGGTGAATCAATCAATCCCGGTCTCAATTGATGCGACCATCAGCCCACGCCTTATTGGTTTGTAACCACAGGCATATATATTAAAATGGTATTCAAATCAAGTGATGACACAAGAAATACCATACATCATTGTTAAGAAAATAGGGCAACTTGAGATACGCAGATACCCTGAAATGATCCTAGCGGTTGTCCAGGATGATTCTGATGATTCTGGATTTGGTCTCCTGTTTCGATACATCAGTGGTGAAAACAAAACACGGCGCAGAATCGCGATGACCGCACCAGTCATCACCTCTGAAAAAATAGCGATGACTGCACCAGTGATCACAAAGAGCAATTACATGGCCTTTGCTCTTCCTCCATCGTATACGAAAGAGACAGCCCCTGTTCCGACAAATCCAGCGGTAAAAATCGAGATACAACCTGAAAAAGAAATGGCGGTGCTGCGCTTTGGCGGGCGTGCGACACAGGTTCAAGTTGAAAAATATATACAGAAACTAAAAACTGTGCTGCAAGAACAGGCAATGCAGATGAACGCAGACCCGGTCTTGATGCGCTACAACAGCCCATTTACTCCTGGTTTTTTACGTAGGAACGAAGTCGCTGTGGAGATAAAAAAGATAAATGATACGGAGATAAAGGAG
>JAFGFQ010000015.1 GCA_016930995.1 Thermoplasmatota archaeon
CGTGTTTTTTCCAGATAATCATAGTCACATCCGATGAATGCTGCCGCCTCCTTTGCCCGCTCTTTTGCCCCTTTGTCCGGTGCAAGAATAAAATCAATGTTTTTTTCCTTTAGATAGGAGGCAAGGCTTGCGACTGCCGAGCAACTATAGGCTGGGGCGGTAAAGAATTTGAGAATATGCTCTTTGTGAGGATCAACCGTGATGACACAGTCGGCATGCAGACTGATGTGCTGAGCGATAGCCCGAGCACTCGTCGCTTCTCCCTCCTCGAATTTTTTATCTTGCCGGCTGTAACCAAAGTACGGGAGAACGACCGTGATTTTTCTTGCGCCCGCGTCATGCACCGCGTCCTGGATGAGAAAGAGTTCGACTATTTTTGGGTCAGGATATGCGGTTTGAACAATAACGACGTCCTGACCTGCGATATCACCAAGGAGCCGAACATAGAATTCATCATCAGGGAACCGTTTGTAGGTGGTAGGTAGTAGCGGCTGCCGAAGACGGTTTGCAAGGTTTATGGCAACGTGTTCTGCAGAGGTTCCCCCAATGATATACATAATGCGTCATCATAAATCGTCCATGTCTTTTTAGTGATTTCGTAAGAAAGTTTTTATAAGAGTGTGCGCTTAATTCCCTGGGAAATGTGGATGCGATGCAGCGAGATGTACTAGCCTTGGTAATACCGCTAATCCTTTTGTGTAGTTCGTTATTTTGTGTGAGTCCCAGCCTAGCAACACCATTATCGGAAAGCAAGGTTGATGCGATCATCACCTGTAGTTTTACAACTGGTGCGCAGTTGAGCGTCCAGGCACAGATGATTGTCCATAGAATCGATAATATCTATGATAAGTCATATGACAGGGTAACCATTGAGAGCATTTCATCAACTGACCTTGAAGTCATGGGGATTATTAAACAGCGATTGCGTGATTCGTTAAAAGATCAGTTAGAGACGTCGTTTCCGTATGCGCAAGTAGGCGCTGTCAACCGGCCTTCGTATGTGTTGCCCTATTTTTTTGATACGTTTGAGGTAAATCTGACCCCAGCGTTTTTCCAGTATGATGGAGCGTTGAATCTTACGAATGTTATTACCGGTTTCCTCGATATGGGGGCGACTATCACCTATCGGTTTGATTTGCAGGCGGAAGGGGGGTGGAACACGACGTTTAAGTACGCCTTACTCAGCACGATGAGATTAGCCTATGCAAACACCGCTGATTCGAATCCGGATGCGAATACAGTGACCTGGATGGTGCGGAATTGGGCAGGAACCGATGCGGGAACAAACGCAATCCTGTCAGTGCAGTCGGAGGATCCAACGACGGATCCGTCAGAGACAGACGACATCGTGCTTGAATTTATGATAGATACACGTTCTTTGAATAACATCAGTTTCTTTGATTCAATTCTTGTTAAGAAGGTAGATATCGCTTCGTATGGCGTGTTGCCCGAATTCATCACCGGGGTAGGCAGCCTTCCGGCTGATGGCCTGCGGTTATGCATTGCGAACGACTTGCTTACCTGGAATGATGTGTTTGAAAAAACAATCCTTCCGATCGAACAGGAAACCACTTCCTTAATTGAGAATTCTTCATTAAAACAAAGCCTGCAGTTCTTGTTTAGCTGGGATGCAGACAGTACCACAAATTGTTCAACACCCTATAATGTCACCCAGATGGACGATACTCCTGCCGTGAAAGCCAACTTTATAGACTCTGATGTTCATCTGTCGATTTGTCAGATCCCTGCACGAGCGTTCTTTGGGTTGATTAATGCGGGAGCAACTGCAGCAATATCTTCTGTGGATGTGAATTTTGGTGTTGGACTAGAAGGAGTGATGTACCCGTATGTGATCATGCTGCAGCTTCCAAACAATATCTCTTTGGATGGCAAGAATGTCTACACATGGAATAGCTCTACCCCGCTGATGGGTGCCTTTTCTTCTGACTTGCAGCCGATGCCGCCGTATACTGCTGAGCAGATTGAGACCCGTGTGGAAATCGAATTGGAAAAAATGGACCTGAATATCTTAAGTACCTTGACTGGGAAAACAGAGTTAACCACAGCGATGAAACTAAAGGAAGACACGCGTCTGTATGTTATTCAGCGATCTGATGCGTTTTCGTTTTCCCCAAAAATCAATATCACCTATTTGAACGCAGATGCGTTCCGTCTCTGTGTTCAGGAAAATGTCTGCAGTCAGGACAATATCGATGTGTTTCTGATACAGAGAAGGGATGTGTCCCAACAGCGATTGTCTCAAATCATCCCTGGTGTAGAAATAACCGGGGAGATTGATAGAAGTGTTTTTCTGAACTCTCTTGAGTGGGATGGTGACATTTCCGCGATGGATGCTGTTGTCCCTGTGGTTGTGTCGAATTATGCCAATGAGGTCTACCCTGTTGGGTTTAATATGTCCGTATGGCCTGCTGAATTATCTCTTGCGCCGCAACACTTTACTCTGCAGGGCTTGGAAAATCAGACAGTGTCATACCGTATCATCTTCCCTCGTGGTATCACAGTGAATGCCTCGGAGGGCACAGGAAAGCCCCTGGTCACTGGTAGTACGAATGACGGGCGGAACTATGTCGAAGTGTCAGTGGATGGCAGTTCACTGGCTGGTGCTGATCTTATCTGTGTTTTGAATGCGTCCCCGGTCTATGTTCTGGGGTTGTTCCTCCCATGCATCCTCGTCTTTATTTTACTACTCGTGCTCGTGGTGATTATTTTTCTGATACGGAAAAAGAAAGGAGGTCTGCGGAGAGGGAAGCGGAAGCTCTTTGAACCAGAGGACACCGAACCATCGGAGTATAGCGAACAGGAGTATTATGTGCCTCCTCCCCCGTCGTCAACGAGGAGAAAGAAATAATCGTTATTTTTTTGTTCGTTTCAGTAAGGTGGGTGCAAACGAGAGCAGTGATGGCATGGCTTTGATGAGGGGAAAAGCGAGTTGTGATGGGTAGTCGATGTCGCCATAGGTGTTGATGACTTGGATGATCTTTTCTTTGTTGAGCTTCTCCAGATATTTATTAAACTGATTGTCGGTAAGCCTGGTAAAAATAGTCCTAAAGCGCATCCCGAGAGAGAGTTCTCGGCCGATGTCTTTTGTCCATTTTATATGATAGTGTTTCAGAAATTGTGCGTCGAATCGTTGGTGGGAAAGTGCGTCTTCAGCAACCGTGCTGCAGTGAGTCGCGCAGAGTAGCCCTGGGTAAAGGCCTCCTCCTGAGGTTGGTTTGACATGTGCGGCCGCGTCTCCGACAAGCATGAGATGGTCGTCAACCGTGTTGTTCAGGGGGCCGAGGGGAATGGCACCGCCAAATTGTCTCACAACGATGGTGTCTTTAAGAAGAGGTTGTTGGAGTAGTGTGAAGTAATAGTGTTGGAGGTGGTGGGGGCTGTTCTTTCCAATGCAAAGCCCGATGCGTGCCGTAGTACCGCGTGTGTTGGTTGGGATGACCCAGGCGAAGAACCCAGGGGCGATTGTCTGGCCTACGTAGATATGGACGTAGCGGGGGTCAAGGGTTGTATTTGTAAGTTCTGCACCGATGCCTTTGATGGTTTCTCTTGGTTTGGGGAAGTTGAAGAGTCTGCGGATGTGCGAATAAGGCCCGTCAGCACCGATGAGAAGTGTTGATCTGATTGTAGTAATCTGTTGGTTGTGCTGTGTGGTCAGTTCGATGTGGTTGTGTTTTCTTTGAGCGGTTGCACTTGTGTGCTGTAGGAAGAGATGGGCACCTGCGCGTTCTGCTTTCTGTGCAAGGTAGACATCAAATGCCCGTCGGTCGATGACGAGAGCATGGATGGTTTCTCCACCGATGGTAAGGGTCTTTCCATTGGGGCTATGAATGATGGCTCCGTA
>JAFGFQ010000005.1 GCA_016930995.1 Thermoplasmatota archaeon
CTCTTCACCTACGAGATGGGTATCTGCTATCTATCAGATATAGATAGCGATTTTCATCGAGAATCTAGGTATTACTCAGACAGGCTCCATTATTTTTAATAATATAAACAATAAAATGATGAATAATTTTAAAATTCTGGTAAACAACGAATTTTATACATTTTTTCTGCGATGAAAAATGATTGTTTTTTTATTGCACCAGAAAATTTTGTGTTAATTTCTTCTAAGATTTTAAGCAATTCATCAAAATTTTTCACAATAAATTCAGGTTCTAAATCAGCCCAGCCAATAGCAAAATTCATATATTCTAAATAATATTTTTCTTTTAAATAATCAAAGATTGGCCGTTTTAGTTTATGATCTTTAAGATATATATCAACCTTAAAATGTTGAAGTTCAAATTTTGAGAGATTTAGATTTATACGAAATGTTTTAATAACTCCTGATTTTTTTAAATTGTTAATTCTATAATTAATTGTTTGCGAAGAACAACCGAGCTTTTCTCCAAGGTCAATCAAAGGAGCACGAGCGTTTTGTGCTAGTTCATTTAAAAGTTTATAGTCGATTTTATCGATTTCCGTAAATTTACCACCACAATTCATATTATAGATTTCCTTATTTGCTTCAATATATTCTTCAGGTAATAAGTAGGATTTTTTATAAACATGAGATTTTATATATATTGAAATTGCATATTTAGAAAAATAATCCTCATAGAGATCCAATGTATTTTCCCAAAATTGATAAAATTCATAAATATCTTTAACCCATATAACAACATCCAAATCGATTTCACTTTTAATTGTAGCTACAACCCAAGAATTTTTATAATCAACGAAATAACGTATTATTTCTTCTTTAATTTGTGATGTGATATATTGAAAATTTATATAGATTCTAAATACATTATATCCGAGTCTGAATGCATCAATATCAGTAAAATAGTTGATAATTATTTCATTATCTTGTAGATTTTTAATTCTATATGCTACAACATCCTTTTTTAATCCCACTTTTTTTCCAATCTGGGTATTTGACTGCCGGCAATCCAAATCAAGTTCGTAGAGGATCTTTCTATCTTTGAGGTCTATTGTGACCATAGCCCTTCCAAGTTTTTCAGGGAAGTAACAACATCAGGTATTTTATAATTATGTGACAAATCCTGGGAGGAGTATGGTTTCCTTAGTGGGAACCAATCGACATCAAATGAAGGGAGCTGCCGTGGACCAAGCGTTCCTCGTATGATTTTTGGAAAAAACAGCACCCGATCGTCCCAATAGTTACTTCGCCAGGTGGTGAAAAACGAATTGTAGAAAGAAGCAGAGTTGGTGTTCCCGATGAAGTTATTTTTACTGACCATATTTCTATTTGATTCAGACAGCATCAGACCAACCATGTTGTTCTGAATGATATTCTCCCCGTTGATAACATTCCGGTGGGATGCCCCCCGGATATAAATACCGATCCCGCCGTTATCACTGATGATGTTGCCTTGGATACTGGCATACTCACAGCACGCCATCTCCAGTCCGTTGTCTTGATTCCCGGTAATCGCATTCCCAGTGATCTGATTGTTATTGGCCCAGTGCGCATAGATCCCTTTGACATTGTTAGAAATACTATTGTTCCGGATGATGTTCCAGGAGGTCTCAAACGCATAGTTCAGGTAAATGCCGATGGTGTTGTTCCGAACGATGGTCTCTTGGATGGTGACATTGGAGTTCAACGAAAGCGTCTTAATCCCAGCATCGTAGGTTTCTAATCCACTATTCTGCACCGTAAAACCAGAAAAAATCACTCCGGGGACTGTGATGGTCACCACGTCATTGACTCCGTCTCCATCTATGGTCGTTCGAGACGTATCCTCTCCGACTAAACGAATGGTTTTGTTGATAAGCACATGCTCATGATAGGTACCGCTTCTGACGTACACCGTATATCCAGGATAGGCATGGTCCACCCCTTCTTGGATTGTACGATAGGGATGTTCAATACTCCCATCCCAGGGTCCAAGGAGATTATCATCATCAACATAGATGAGAGGAAATATCCCATATACACCAGTTAAATAGAATGTTTTTTTTCCAATCCCGCACTCACCGTATTTTATGTTCACCCAGCCGTCCTCCTGGAATTTTGTGCCCCAGCTGTTCTTCACAATCCAGTATCCAGGATCGTCATTGTATCCCACGATCGCCATATAATGAGGCCCTCTGACATTGCCCCATTTATGTCGATAGATCCCTTTTTTGAAATACATGAAATCATCATACACGAGGAAGTAGCTGGGTACGGGCCCGTTTGTTATTAACGCTGTTTTAACGGCGACTGGGTCATCCGGTAGATACGACCAGTTCGTGATTTTCACGGTTCTGCTCATCCAATCAGGTGAAGTCGTGTTCAACGGGTATTGATACAACGAATGGGGATACGGCCAGCATGCCTCATCAGGCACCCCGTAGGTTTTGAGGTATTCGGTGTCGTTCTCCGGGTAGGACCCCCAGTGGATGATCCCTCCGCTGTGGAAGAAGAGGTGTGCCTCTGAAAGGTCACAATTAAAGGGAAAACCCACCTTGTACTGCACCATGGTTTCAACAGCGGCTACCAAAGCAAAGGTCTCACAGCTGGGATAGGGGTTTTGGTTCCGTATGGGTGTGGTAAAATCCACTCCGTTGATGTCACGCCAGCTAAATGAAGACGGAAGAACCAGGGATTCTTCAGAGCTGTATTGCGTCTCTTCAGCGATAACTACCGATAGGGGTACATCATTACAGTGTCCTTGAATACAAGGAGCTACACTGCTACAAATGAGGAGGAATAGACAAATAGTAAGCATTACAGGGTGTGTTTTCATTTGAATGCCTCTCTATGTTGATATTATTTATATTGAATGATATATTTAAACTTACAGTCGGATATAGGACCCGTAGTATTTAAGCGGGCTAGCAGAGGAAAGCAAGGCACTTTTCTTGAAATATTTATCTCAAAGACTGCGGTGAGTTAATTATAAAAGCTCTTAAGAGATTGATAGTCGTGGATTGGGCGATGCACCAAGAGAAAAAACGAGTGTTACTCGTGGCTATGCCGTTTGCTGGAGTCAACATACCTTCCATTCAACTGCCGGTGTTGGAGGGGTACTGCCGGCAGAAGGGTATCTCTATCGACACAGCGCATCTGTATCTGAAGGCAGCAGAGATGTACGGGATGCAGCAGTACCATTCCTTGATTTATCCTCCGAATGACTCCTATACTGCACAACTGGGGTTCTCCCGGTTCGTCTTCCCCAAGCATTGGGAAAACAACGAAGAGCGCATCCGGGATTATTTCCAGAAAAATTCCTTGCACCATCCTCACCACCACGTCTCTTTTGATGAGTATGTTAGCAGCACCGAGAGGTTCTACCACTGGGTCTGTGATACGGTCCAGTGGCAAGGATTCGACATCATCGGTTTTACCTTAAATTATGGTCAACTGCTCCCCTCACTGGCAATCGCAAAGAAGATAAAAGAACGGGATCCAGAGAAAAAAATAATCCTTGGTGGCAGCAGGACTGCTGATTCACTTGGGGTACACATCCTTAAGGCGTTTGACTATGTTGATTTCATCGTCTCTGGGGATGGTGAGGAGGCCTTGTTTCGTCTTGCCTCTGAATATGAGCACCGTCATCTCATCCCGGGATTGATCTATAGGAAAGAAGAAGAGATATGTTGGAATAAATCCGAGGCGACGGTTGATCTCAACTCGTTACCGGTTCCTTCCTATGATCGGTTCTATCAGGAACTTGCGTCAACACCTGGTGAGGTTCAACGGTACTTTCAGTACTATGGGCGGCTCCCCGTGGAGATCTCCCGGGGATGCTGGTGGAACCGTTGTAGCTTTTGCAACCTGAACATGCAGCATCACTGCTATCGGGAAAAAAGCATCGGTCGCATCCTGCAGGAGGTTCAGTGGCTCTCCGAGCGGTACCGTATGATGGAGTTCCAGTTAATTGGGAACACGCTTCCGAAGACTGAGTATGTCACGTTGTTTGAAAAATTAAAGAAACTGGGGAAGGATTTTTCGTTTTTCGTCGAAGCGCGTGCAGGGCAGTTGACTGGTGATGATTATACGTTGATGAAAGAAGCAGGTTTCACCAACATCCAGACCGGGATTGAGTCGTTTAGCAGGAATTATCTGCGGAAGATGAACAAGGGTGTTCGGGTGATAGATAACATTGCGGTGCTGAAGTTTTGTAAGGAGAACAGGATAAAGAACAGCTACAACCTGCTGGTGCGGTATCCGAACGAAGAACCGGTGGATTTTGAGGAGACAAAAAAAACAGTTCAGCTGTTGAAAGGTTATCTGGATGCACCCCAGCTCTGTGAACTGCGTGTCATGCATGGCAGTCCGATTCAGCGTAATCCTGAGCAGTTCAACATCCTTCGATTGGATCATGCATCAATCGATCAGCTCATGTACCCTGCTGAGTATCTGAAGAAAGGAATTGCTTTTGTCTATGATTTTCTTCCAATGAGACCAGTACCGGATCATCCCTGGGAAGCTCTCGTCGAAGAATGGAAAAAAGAGCAAGAGACGAACCAGAAAGGGACAGATGCTACGCAACTGGTAACAGATCAGCTGGTTTTCTATTACGTCGATGGGGGAAGCTTCATTAAGATTTACGATAAGAGAGACAGGTATAATATAAAGATTTTCGTGTTAAACGAACTTGAGCGTCGTGTCTTCCTCAGCTGTCTGGATGTCGTCTCATTTAAGGAGCTTCAGCGGATGTTCCTTGATGTCCCGGACTTCGAGCTTGCGGCGATTGTGCAAAGCTTTGAGAAGAATGGCGTTGTGTACGTCGAGGATGACTGTTATTTATCTCTCCCGTTACGCTGTCATGTGAAACGCACAGCAGAAAAAGACGTAGAATGCCTCGTGAACATCTCACCTTAGGTTTGGTGGTTTTGCAGTGAAGAGCATACCAATGTGTTTGTTTTCATCTGGTAAGATGAGGATCCGCATCGACAAAGAATAAAACGACCATGTGCTTCCAGGGGAACCCAATACCAGAGGCAGAGAAGTTCCATGTTCCGGTCTGATTCCCGTAGTAGGAGAAGAGGGCAAGACGTTTCTTTGTGTTGACATAGACGGTGGAACCTGGTGCTTCTACTTTTAATCGTCCCTTGGTATGTCCAACGCTAGAAAAATAGAGAAGTGATCCTCGTGTTGTTGTTACCTCCGTATGCAGGTTGTTTGTCATACTGAAACCAAATGGGAGGAACGGGAGCTTTACACCTATGTATCTTCCATCGAAATCATTATCGAGTGCGGAATAAAAACCAAGAGTGCTGTGACGTTCTGTTTGAAGAAGTTCCATTGATGATGTCATATGCACTGATTGGAACGTTACACGAAGTACCTCGCCAGGTTTCCTGCTGTAATCCGCAATCGTGAGGTACCATATCTCACCTTTTTTGACGTGTACCTCCTCTGACAACACCTGGGAGACCCCGATGCGACACCGGGTGTGAGAAAGCAATCTGAAAAAGATTCTTCCCCCGAATGCGATACGATGCCCTCCGATGGTCATATCAAAAAGAAGAGCTGAGGGAACATAAAACAAAAATGAGACCGGGTATTCTTCAAAGATGGCGGTAGTTCCGTTCGTAAGAGCCAGCAGAATAGCCTGAGGTTCTAAATCTAATTCGAGATGTTGTAAGATCATGCAGGCGGTGACATTGATCGTATCGTTTTCATGAAACAGGAGGGCGTACTGGGCGACCTCATGGTCTAATTGCAGGTCTGCTTGGTCGACAACAACACAAGCAGAATATTCCGATGGATGCCGTGGATCCTTAGGGAGATGCTCTGGTATCGTATCCCTGGATTGTTTGGTGTCAATGTGTATCAGGAAAAGCAGTGAGCAACCAAGCAGTATCAGAAGACACCATGCGGCTATTTTCGCGTTCATATAAAAAAAGAAAAGAGAGGTGTGAATGTCTAAAACGGTGCCGGTCCAATTCCGAGATAGAACGCTGCGAAACCTGTCATGAACAAGAGACCTGCTATCATGATTGGTGTTGCAAGAAGCACCCCGATGAAGCCGAAGATGCAGCCGAACTCAGGTCCTGTGGATGTGGTGAAGCCTAGACTACCAATTGAAACGGTTTCCCCGGTGCCTGCCCAGGTGATGAACGCATCTGCACCGATTGTTGGAAGAAGGGTATGGGTCCCTAACGCAAAACCCACGGCTGGTCCATCTGCGCAGAAGATGCCGCTGATTGAGTTTCCGACAAGGAACGTTGGAAGACCATTCCAGCTCCCGCATGGCTGAGGACCCTTTGGATTCCACCGTGGTTTTTTAATCATCTCTCTGATGGTGTGGAATAAATCATTGAGGTCCCCGACGGATTTATCCGTAAGACCGCTTCTGGCAAGCTCTTGAAAAAACGGTTGGATATTCTGAAATGCCATTGTTACCTCCTCTTCGGAAGCATGTTTGTTGTAGATGGTGAGAAAATCTTCTCGTTTCGATTTTCCTAATAAAAGGAGGGGTTCGATGACAGAGACCGGGAGTTCTTTGATGATTCTTTGTTTGCCTATGATACACAAGACACGGGTCGTCTGTTGGTCCTGTGTTTGTTGTTGTGGTATAGCACGTATGCAGCTGCTGTACAACGGAACAAGGAGGAGAACGAGCACCGAAAACATCGACAATAGTTTCACCTCTTTTCTCATTTCTTTTCACCTCCTCCGCCTGTATTTTCGATGTTGGGAGAAATACCGACGGCGATTCTTTTCCCAGACTTTGTATGAAATTGAAATAGACGCGCACTATATAAATATTATGTTAATTTATATAAAAAGACATATATACATTAGAGACAAGGAAGTATCTTAAAAGACAGAACAACCAAGCGTTTAATAATCAGAGGACCAATGCACAAATACGGTGGCTTGAGATGGCAATCGATTGGTCCTTCCTCTTCGCGCTAAGCATCCTTGTAGTGGTGTTTCCTCTCCTCATCATCATATCACTGTGGCGATATCGGAGAATCAAACAACTCATGGAACAAGAAGCGCTGAAACGAAATGGAACAGTGATCGGATCACGTCTGCTACCGGTGCTCAAGTTCTCATATCGGAGTGTACCGGTTGTCGTGACCTCCGTCCCAGGAAGCAGGTACCGCCAAGCAAAAACAGTGGTCAACTGCACCTTACGTAACCCAGCGGCTGCTAACCTGACGATTGTAAAGGAATCTCTTAGGACCAGGTTGGGAAAGGCGGTAGGAGCCACAGACGTCCAACTGGGCAGTGATGAGTTTGACCAAGAGTTTGTCGTAAAAACACTCAATGAATCCTTCGCAAGAAACGTTGTAACCTACATGGTTCAACAGAAACTCCTTGAGATGAAACAGGTCAAACCACGGGTGGATCTTCAAGGGACACAGCTGAGTGTTCAGGTGCCTCGCGTGGTAAAGACACCAGAGGAATACGATCGCCTCTTTGAGCTTTCCTTTGCGTTCGTTGATCGAGTCGAAGGGGTTTAATCACTGGTTTTTTCATCCTCGTTGGTCTTTTCTCTGAACCGCAATGAAACAGAGTTCATACAGTACCGCAGGCCAGTCGGTGCAGGTCCATCGTCAAACACATGACCAAGATGACCTCCGCAGCGAGCACACAGTACCTCGGTTCTCTTCATCCCAAGACTCCTGTCAGGTTCTTCCTTGAGAGCTTCAGTAGTGACCGGGGCAGAAAAACTAGGCCAACCGCTCCCTGAGTCAAATTTCGTCTCAGAGGAAAACAACAGATTCCCGCATCCAGCACAGACGTAGGTTCCTTCCGCGGTCTGATGCACGTATTTTCCTGTAAACGGTGGTTCTGTGCCTTTCTTCCGAAGCACGACAAACTCCTCTGGCGAAAGAATCTTTTTCCATTCCTCCTCAGATTTTGTTACAATTTTTTTTTCCACAGACATCGACCAAAATAAGCAGTTGTGTTGCCGTATATATACTCATTGTCGTACTCAGATGTTTGCTCTACGCGTAAGATTTAAACCATCTCCTTCTGTATCCGGTCTTACTATGCATGAATGGGCCTTAGCAGAATCCGTTGTGTTAGCTGCGGTCGAAGCGGCACAGAAAGAAAACCTCAAGGCAATTACGGAAATAACAGTGCAGATAGGAGAACTCCAACAAATTGAGAAAGAAATTTTTCTTTTTGCGCTCCAGGAATTAGCCAAAACCCAGAGACCGCCGATTAAAACCGATGCGTTTCATCTTCGAACGGAGAAAAGTAGTCTTACCTGTAAAAATTGCGGGAGAAGCTGGAAATACAGCGATATGAAAAAGAAACTCAATGAGACGGAATCTGAATCCATCCATTTCATCCCTGAAGTCGTGTTCGTCCATGCCCGATGCCCAGAGTGCGGCAGCCCGGATTTTGAGATTACGAAAGGCAGAGGGGTCGTACTATCATCTATAAAAGGAGTACGATGACCATGGAGCCACGAACAAGCGTGATACATACGCGGTTAAAAGATGTCCACAGGATCATCGCGGTGGCAAGCGGCAAAGGAGGGGTCGGGAAAAGCCTGGTCGCCTCAGGTCTTGCACTTCAGCTCGCGAAGAAAGGATACCGGGTCGGTCTTCTGGACCTTGATTTGTACGGGCCATCGTCTCACATCATCCTTGGAGTCAAGGACGTATCACCAAGAGAAGAAAAAGGGATCATCCCACCAACGGTCCATGGGATTTCTTTTATGTCCATTGTGTATTTCACCGAGGAAAAACCCTCACCATTCCGGGGTGTTGATATCTCCAACATCATCCTTGAGCTGCTTGCGATTACTCAATGGGGGGCTCTTGATTATTTGATTGTCGATATGCCACCAGGCATAGGTGATGAGACTCTTGATGTCATCCGGTATATGAACCGCAGCGAATTTCTTATCGTGACTACTCCATCGAAGGTCGCTATGGGGGCCGTCAGTAAACTGCTCAAAATATTAATAGAGATAAAAAAACCTCTGCTCGGCGTCATAGAAAATATGACAATGAATGACTCTGTGTACATCCAAGAAGAGGTAAAAAAACTGCATGTTCGCTACCTCGGAAAGATCCGTTTTGATGAAAACCTGGAAGATGCGATTGGAAAAGCAGATCACCTCATCCAGACAGACGCGATGAACCACCTTGGAAAAATCATTGCAGAAATCATCCACTAAGACGGTGACGTCTCAGACCTGTTTTTTCCCCTGAGAAGATAGCTTCGTATCTCCCCGACGGTGAACAGCGATCCCGTGACACAGATCAGGTCTTTTTCTCTAGCAAGTCGCCAAGCATGGTCGATTGCCTCATTGATTGATTGGGACACAGAGACTATTTTTTTTTCATCAAACCCCATGATGAGTTCTTTAAGCAGCTGTGGGTCTGCTGCTCGAGGATTGGTTGATTGTGTGACAATGACGACATCGGCGAGTGGGACAATGGTCGCAATCATGGTTCCGATATCCTTGTCTCTGAGCATCCCAAGGACAAGGATGAGGCGATGAGAAGGAAAATCCTCTTTGATGGTGCGTGCGAGCATCATTATCCCTGCCGGGTTATGGGCTCCATCAAGCAGGATCAGCGGATGCTCTGAGACGATTTCCATACGTGCAGGATGGGTAGCAGCTGAGATACCATCGGTGATATTCGCATCAGTTACAAATACGCCGTTCATCTGCAACTGCTCCACGGCAGTAATAGCAAGTGCGATGTTTTCCCCTTGATGGGTGCCAAGCAATGACGTCTTCACCCTATAATCTTGAAAGGACCCATGGATTAGAAACTCCTGATACCGCCCTGGAAAGGATGTTCGTTTCCATGTGAAACGATCAATCCGTATGACTGGTGCGTGCCGCTCCAGAGCCACCTGTTCGATGGTGGTCAAGGCATCCTGGGTTGCGGCGGTAACGACCGGCACGTGCTCTTTGATGATCCCTGCTTTCTCAGAAGCTATAGCACAGAGGTCTTTACCAAGTATCTCCGTGTGTTCAAGAGAAATATTCGTAATCACTGACACAACTGGACACACCACATTGGTCGCATCAAACCTCCCGCCAAGGCCTACCTCCACCACCGCATAGTCCACCTTCCTATTTTTAAAATGAAGGAATGCCAGTGCGGTGACAATCTCAAAAAACGTTGGTGTGTTGTCCTGCTGTCTCATCTGCTCAACAACAGGCTTCACCTGCGTGATACACATCGCAAGGTCCTCCTTGGAGATCTCCTGGTTCCCTACAACGATTCGCTCAGAAAAACGCTCCACATGAGGAGAGAGATACACCCCAACCGTAAATCCTGCGTTCTTAAGGATTGAACCGATGTATTGACAGACGGATCCCTTCCCATTGGTCCCTGCCACATGGATGACCTGGAGCTGGCGGTGAGGATTCCCGAGTTTTTCTAAAAGATAACTAATCCGTTCAAGACCAAAAATCCACCCGTACCGATCAAAGCTAGAAAGCCAAGTAAAAGCATCCGAATAGGAGAGAGGGTTAGTATCCTTCAGAGTAGAGCACATCAGGGAAGACCTTGTGTTTCTTTTTCCATGAATCACCAGGAAGGATGACCACTCTGCGGCCTTCGATGAGCAAGCGTTTCTGCGCGAAGAGCTGCACGGTCCGAGGGAGGATCTGATGCTCGACGGCAAGAATCCGATCGGCAAGCGCATCACGATCATCCTCAGGATGGACAAGAACAGCTGCCTGCAGGATGATCGGCCCATGATCCATCTCGGTATCCATGAAATGTGTCGTGCATCCGGAAATCTTCACGCCGTACTCCAATGCGTCCTTCTGAGCATTGGTTCCCTTGAACGAGGGGAGGAGCGCAGGATGGATGTTGATGAGCTTCCCATGCCATTTCTTCACAAAGGATGGAGAGAGAAGCCGCATATACCCAGCACCGACCACAAGCTCCACCTGGTGTGCATGAAGGATCGCGTCGATTTCTTTTTCATGAGCAGCGCGGTCTTTACCTTTCGGGTCAATAAAAAAACAGGGGATATGATGCTTCCTTGCTCTACTGAGCGCACCCGCATCTTTTTTATCACTGATCACCACGACCACTGTCGCATCGATCATATCCTTCTTAGAGGCATCAATGATGCTTTGCAGATCGGTCCCGGAACCAGAGGCAAGAACACCAACAGAAAGCGGTTTGTGGGAGAGTTTCATAGGCCTGGAATATCCTTTATCGTTTAAAAACTTCTGTGATGACATCCAGGGGAGCATCGGTTTTAAATCCTGTTGGGGTACAATGGGTCCGGGAAACAAAAAACCCCTTCCTCCGTAGTCGTTCGAAGAGCAGCGCCATTGAGGGTGGCGAAGCTTTCAAGAGGGAGGAAAGATCATTGGTAGTATAAAAAAACGGTGGGGCCTCCGCCTCATCTTCCAGGGAAAACAGGAGAGGAAGAAGCATGTTTCTTGTGTTGAACTGCTTTGTGGATACTAAAGAACGTATCGCTTGGAGCACTGCCTTGTTCTGTATGTTCCCCATCCATAACGGACCGACCGATTTGTTGTTATCTTTGGTGAGAGGAACGTCTTTTGCTGGGATGCTTCGATACTGGGCCATGGAGGCGTCTGCGGCTTGTTTCCCATTTGTGATGCGCACATAGAGGCGTATGTAATGATCGGTCGCGTAACACAGAAGGGGGTCAATGCCTCGGTCGTACTGTGCCGTCTCACGACACAGACTCCCAAGAAGGATCCGCAGACCTATCTCATGCATCGAAGGACCATGCAGCGGCCATGCTGCGTACCGTCGGTAACACACGCGGGGAAACACGCCACAAAGCGCTGCCGTATCAGTCGCGGTGCATGCGATGATTCCCTTGTTGTACACACTCTGCACAGCATCATCGAAAAAATACACTGGAGAACCGAATGGGTCGATGTCGATGGAGTGAAACCGCCGCTCTTTTAGAAGGCACCCGAGGTCTCGTTGGAAGACGGAGACGTTTGGCAGTGAGAATCTCTGGATGTTCTGCTGGATAAGTGCAAATGACTGCTCACTCCAATCATTGATGGTTACCTCAAAATCCCCGGATAGTTCATGGGCAAGCCGAAGACCTCGTATCCCGGATGCCGCCAACCCATCCAGGATATGGATATGTTTTGTACAGGTGTTCAACAACCATTGATTGACAAGAATGGAGATATCCCGGTTCAATTCCATCGAAGGATTGTAGAAGGGTACTTTTCCTCGGATACTTGGTCCTTTGGAGGACGTCTTAGGAAGGAATACCAAAAGCTCGGTGGTTCCCTCGGTAATAAGATCAGTTGCTGTATCAGTCATGGTTAATACAAGGGGGGAAGCTTCTCCGCCATGATTTTTTCTATCTTATAGGGCAGGAGGTTTCGATTCACTGCGGTGACTTCAAGGATGCGGATATCGTCACGTCTGCGGATGTCCTGCAGCAGCGGCGTCCGAGACTTTTTATGGAGCGTTACCATGATTGGTTTATCAGAATCAAGTGCCTCGATGACGATTTCGCAGAACTTCTCAGAAAGCATCTCCATTTTACCGATTTCATCAATCACGATGATATCAACACTCTCATCGTTGATCGCTTTTTCTATCGCATGGACACCAACGCGTTCAAGAGCAGCAAGGTCAACACCGTATTTGCCTACCTTGTCTTTCGAATCCAGGTCAAGACGGGCGAAGATTTCTTTTTCTTTTGTCTGCCAGTCCTCGATATAAAAACCCACGCGCTTTTTCTTTTCGATGAGCGGGGTGGTGATCATCCCCTCAAGCTTATACCCGCTTTTTTCGATCTTCTCGATGATTTTGATGAGCGTCTGTGTTTTTCCGACGCTTGGCATGCCTGTGATGCCAATCTTTGGTATATCGTCCATAATAGCAGTATGTAATGCAATTTTTGTTTAGAAATGTTTTGTAGTAATACAAACATTGTTTATAGGGTATGTTTCTCGAGTGAAAGTCTGACAATTCCATGGTTCTTAAGCTTCTTCCTGCAAGATGCAATCACATTGTCCAGTTCCGAAAGCGTCCGAATCTCCCAATACTGGTTGTGAACTTCACTACGAGACTGTAGTCGTTCCAGCCTATTTTTTATCTCATCTAGCTCGTCCCATATGATAGGTATTCTAATTCTGTTGGGGTCTTTCCTTTCATTTACCAACATATCACCTACAAAGTGAAAATTGGCGTATTCCTAAAATAGGTTGATTACAAAATTAATAAAAAAGGAATTCAAATCCTATCAAAATCTCAACGAAGGTCATTTGACTCGTCACTATATAATATAATGGAGCAGGTACTAAGGAATATATTTCTTTTAAGGATGTCTATATTATTTGACAATCCCAGATGTCTTTTGTGAAAAATAAAAATAATTGGTCATCCTAAGGAGGATTATCATTTAACGCAAGACATGGAGTAAAACCGATATAAAATCTCATTCCCTCACGTACAAATGTGATTCCTGAAAACATGTTCATACCCACATAATAACGTTTATCCCATCGGTCAATAGAAGCCTCAACATCAAAAGAGTGTAATGTACCGTAGAAATCACCCGAACTCTCAGTCAACCCTAATAATCCAATAGCCGTAATCGAACCTTGAGCAGGACAATCAACACCACTTCCTTCAGGAACAAACCACTTCGTCATACCAAATAATACCGGACCTAGAAGTTGAAATGGTAAAAAATGAATGAATATATTAAAAAACGATAAAAAAGGTAAGAGACCAAATATAGTCAGAGGAAATGTCAAACTCGTATTTCCCATAACTAAACAAAAAATATTATAGATACCACCAAGAGAAATACTCTTCGGTACCTTTTTTATCAAATTTTTGAACATGAGATTATGAGATGGACCAATCACCAATCTCTGTGCCCTCTCAACACTCATCCCACGTGGCAATAACCCATACTTATCCAACTCCACCACTGCTTCCTTGAAGAGTGGGACTGCTTCCTCCCTGGTTGATGTCTGATTCAACCGTGCTCTGAACTCCACCAGATACTCCTCGAGGTTCTGGTATTGTTCTCTGGTGAGTTTCACCGTAGTATCCTTGTATCCTTGGATGCCACAGGCTTGCGAAGTGACTTCGACGAGGTCATTCTCTTGGGATGCTTTCACGATTGATGTGTTGATGCTTGGTGCGACTGCGACACCGAGAAAAAGAAGGATGATGCTTACTGCAAGGATTTTCTTTATTTTCATCAACACACTCCAGGGATATCATAGGGTTCTTGTGCGGGATGCCAGTCAAATTGGATTAAACAAGGTATTATTGCATAGCTTTTTGCCATTCCAAAGATTGGTTTTGGGAGAATACGGGGTCTACCCCAATAATTTTGACTCCAAATCGTATCTGGCAGGTATTTATTGTAAAATCGAGCATGGATGTTATTTTTCAAAAAAGTGTTCATTGAAATAGTTATATGCCAGGAATCCTCAATCATGATTCCGATATTACAATGTCGTATCATATTTTTTTCAACATTGATTGCAGAAGAAAAACCACTAATGAGGATACCGATAGATGCCAAAGGAGGATTCATTTTCTGCGGAGGATTATCAAGAGAATTTGAAAAAATTGAATTGTTGTACGAACCATCATCCAGTACTATTGTTCGAGTGTTGTTATAAAAATAATTACCTGATAATACCGTATCCCAGATATGATTGAGTGTTATTGCATTTAGAGATGAGATGATTGAATTATTTGAAATAACGCAATGAGACATATCAAAAAGATACAAACCACATTGATTCTCTTTGGGGGAAAGTAATTGATTTTTTATAATAGAACAATTCGACACTGCCCCAAGAAATATACCAAATGCGTGGTTTGATAGGAACCAATTTTGGATAATATTACAGCGATCCCAACCATAAAAACTGATTCCACATGCGATTGTTCCCATGAAAATATTATCAGAGATCGTCATGTTTCTATTCCGGGGATAATGAGAAGTATCCTCTAGAATAGCACTGTATTTACTATCGAACCCATAAAAAGTGAATCCAGATATTGTAACATCACTACTTGAGATTGAGATAAGTGCATCATTCGGTGGAATTTCCGCACTGATCTGTGTTGTATTTTTTGAATCTCCAAGGAGTTTGATAGCTTTGGGAATAACAATTGTTTCATTATATACTCCACTATAAACATAAATAGTATCGCCATCACTCGCATCATTAATTGCATCCTGAATTCGAGTGTAGTTCCCAGGTCCGCTTCCACCAACATACAACCAAGTTCCTCTTGACGCTGATTGTTTCTCAGTGGTCTGTGCTATCGCTGGTGCATACGCTATCGCAACGAACAGAAGAATGATTCCAACCGCCAAGCATTTTCGTTTCATTGAGTTTCTCCTATGTATTATAAAACGTTGCTCTGATGAAATATTTCCCGATATAGCCTGTGTAATTATTGGGGAGGGTTACATCTCTGAAGAGGTAGAATCCAGGTTTGATGATGGGGATTTGAAATGTAGGTGGAAGAATACTTACTTCTGCTGTCCACCCTGCATTGTCATAAGCAACAGCTTTTATTGTCATTGAAATACCCATTAACGAATATGTTGTAATCATAACGATTCTTGCATGAAATTTCACATACTCTTCTAAAATCTCTGGATTGAAAATGAAGCCTTTTACTGTATATGCATCTGGAATCTCATATTCATACACAGGTCCAGGACCCAGAACGGTTTTCCTTAATACATCGTTGAAATAAAACTCAGTCCGGTTCATACCACTCGTTTCATCAGTCGCAGTAGCAGAATAGATGATGACGTAATTGCATAAACCGTTTCCTGCCCAACTATAGTTCATAGAAATTCTCGGTGCTTTTGTATCCAATGATAACGTAATATTCTTCTCTGGTTCAGTATTCCCAGCATTATCAACAGAATAATACTTTAATAAATACCGACCATCGAGTGTTATATTAAATGGCTGTGTATAGATTTTCCAGATTCCTAAATCGATTTGGTAATATGTGACATTAATCCCTGAATCATCATCAGTAGCATTCAATGTAACAGTAATTTTACTTCCATACCAGCCATTATAGCCTGGGTGGGGAGGTTTTAGAATGCATGTTGTGACTGGCGGTGTTGTATCATTGTCTGAATTCTTTTCTCCCCCTAGATAACGATATGTTATCTTGTTCTGCTGTGTATGAAGAAATCTTTCTATTTTTACACGAAACAAAGGAGAATCATACAGAGAGGTTGAGTCAATAGATTGATACCCCACCACATTACTCAATGAACCCAGCACAAGAAGAACTACTGCACAGAGACTTACCACTATCAATGGGCGTTTATCCATACTCTTTCCTTCCCCATGATATGATTTAAATATCTTATGTCCTCCTTATAAATATATCTTCAAGAGGGGACGCAGTGACACGGATTCTTATTCCTTAGATCACCATTTCAGACAATTTCAGAACCTATTCAGTAATTATAAAGATTCACTAATAAAGCGAAACCAAGATAAAAACGTTCATTGTTATCAAGATATAATGATAATCCAGTGAAATCGATAGCACCAATAGTCAATTGTCCAATAAGAAAACTCCCCACTCCACCAGCGAAGGACGCTTCCCATTTTTTTATTCCATTCAAACCAATTGTATTTATCCAGCCATGCGAGGGATAAAGAGGACCATAATAACTCTCGGAATAACCAAAATTTATCCATTCATTAAAACCTATAGGTGAGAAGGCCAATATATCAACTAATAATTCAAGCAATTTTAGACAAAAATCAAAAATGATAGGTCGGTCTGAAAAAGAAGCTACTATACCTATTAGAAACAAAAGTGGAATAATAGAAAGTCTCGTCCTTAAAGTCAATACATAAGAATTATCTGTTTGACCAGTAAAATAACATAGAATATTTGTATTTTCATCTACCATTCTTTTAGTTTTATTGATAAGTGTATTGAGAGTATTTCTATCTTGGAAAATCTTATTTTCCCCTATTGCAAGCATTTGCCCCCTCTCAACACTCATCCCACGTGGCAACAACCCATACTTATCCAACTCCACCACAGCATCCTTGAAGATGGGCACTGCTTCTTCCCTTGTTGATGTCTGATTCAACCGTGCTCTGAACTCCACGAGATACTGCTCAAGGTTCTGATATTGTTCTCTGGTGAGTTTCACCGTGGTATCCTCAAATCCTTTGATGCCACAGGCTTCCGAAGTGACTTCGACAAGGTCATTTTCTTGGGATGCTTTTACGGTGTTGAAGTTGATAGTTGGTGCTATGGTCACACCAACGAATAAGAGGATAACACCTGCTGCAAGGAGTTTCTTTATTTCCATCAACTCACTCCTGGGATATCATAGGGTTCTTGCGCTGGATGCCAGTCATATTGAGAAAGATAGATGGGATACGGTTTCTTTGTAATCCTAGTTAAAAAATTAAGACTCCAGAAATAAAACACCCGCTCAATGGGTCGTGGTGACGAGGTAACCCAATCACTCCAGTAGTTCGCCTCCCATTGATTCCTTCCTAATAATGAAAACACACTTGCGTTTCTTGCATAATTTCGCTTAAAGTAAATCGACATGAAAA
>JAFGFQ010000081.1 GCA_016930995.1 Thermoplasmatota archaeon
CTGGGCGATTCTTACAAAACATAAAAACCAGACAACATTAGATGCTTGGTCCCGGCCTCATCTGAGCGATGCTCCCTTACCTCGTCTGGATATGCCACGGTCGATTAATTGGGCGAAGATGAAGCAGATTTATGATATCCATCCAACAAATTATGAGGAGCTTCTCGCGATGAATGGGGTCGGTCCGATGATTATTCGTGCTTTGGCACTTATCTCGGACCTCCTCTATGGTGAAAGACCTTCTTGGGAAGATCCGATTCGCTACACATTTGCCCACGGCGGGAAAGACGGTGTGCCTCACCCGGTTGACCTTCCGACCTACGCAAGATCGATACAGATCCTGGGAGATGCTCTGGAACAGGCAAAAATCGGTAAACGGGAGAAGCTTGACGCGTTGAAACGATTAGGAAATCTCAACCCACCTCTACCAATTCATCCCATGGTTCTTCCCTCGTAATACTTTTTTTCTGAAGTAGAGTTTACATTTATCAACGAATTCATACATCCGAGTGCATTCTTGGATCTGAAAAATTTTTTTTCTATAGCTGATATCATCATCTCATTTATGTTCTCTGCAGGATTGAACGAGAGAAAATACTATGTGTGTTTTCTCTATTATTAGGCATCCTACTTTCAAAGAAAGTCCTTCTACCTTTATGTGAACCATTGTTGAGGTAGATTTATAAGCCCTTTTCTGTATTTTATTATTGTTATACTCTTTGGGGGATATATCATGAAAAGGAAATGGGTGAGCCTATCTGCATGTATTTTGTTAATCGGTATAAGTTACGTAAGTGTAACAGGAAATCAAGCATACGATCCAATAAGAGCAGAATCTCCAACATCTGAGACGCTCTGCCATAGTCTTCTAAAAGTGCATGATGCACCACAGGTTGCTTCGATCTTTATCAAAGAAGGATTCGATGTGTTCGTGGATACTATCACTGATGATTCGTTTGAATTGGTTGTAAAACCAGGTGTCTTTAAAAAATTACAAACACAAGGATATCACCTTGAGTTACTCTCGCAAGGAAGACCATTTCGTGGCATTCAAGCAGAGCAGATGATCATGGAACCATTACTACCCGCAGGATACATCGATTATCCTGCAATGGTTGATGTGTTATATAGCTATGAAAGTCAGTATCCTTCCATCTGCAAGGTCTATGACCTCACGACATGGTACGGCCTTTCCCCAACTTATGAAGGCAGGCATCTCTATGCCATAAAAATCTCAGATAACGTCGCAACAGATGAGGATGAACCAAATTTCCTCATGGTCGGTGCTCACCATGCCCGAGAAGTCGTCACCCCAGTCATCTGTAACCATTCAATACAACAATTCACAACCCAGTATGGAATCGACCCAGACGTCACTGCAGCAGTTGACAATTACGAAATCTGGATATCTCCCATTTGGAATCCAGATGGATATGTCTACATGTTCAACTATGATAACTACTGGAGGAAGAACCGAGCTCCCCCAGATGGCGTCGATTTAAATCGGAATTATCCCTTAGGCTGGGATTCCGCTGGCGGGGGAAGTACCAATCCCTACGATGAAACGTATAAGGGGCCTAGTCCAGCTTCTGAGGCAGAAACACAAACCATGATGGTTTTTGGAAATGATCGACATTTTTCGAAAATCATCGATTACCATTCTTATGGTCGTGAGGTATTATACGCATATGTCTACCTTTCTCATCCTTTTACCAGCTTCCTGCAATCAGAAGCAATCCGTTTATCAAACGCAGTTGGATATAGCGGATCGATTAGATTAGCAAGCGCGAACGGTGAAAACTATCAATGGCATCTGGCCTACAACGGATCGTATGCGAACCTCATCGAAACCCATACTTCATTCCAACCAACTTATGCGAGTGCTCTAAGCGAAGCAGCATTGGTCTGGCCAGGAACTTTATGGGAATTACAACGGGAAATTTCCATTAGCGGTCATGTGACAGACTCTGCGACCGGTGCACCCCTGGTCGCCACGATCACACTTGAAGGAGTCACCTTTACGAACGGGGAGCACTATATGAGTGAACCACGGTTCGGCAGGTATCATTTGTTCCTCCCACCAGGAACCTACACCGTGAACTTCTCTGCACCAGGTTATGAATCTCAGAATCACCAGGTCACTGTTACTTTGACAAGCACGGAAATCCTTGAAGTCCCCCTCACCCGTCCCAATTCACCACCCTGCGCACCAATCATCGACGGCACGACAACTGGTTTTACTGGAAAGCTGTACGAATATTGTTTTTCAACCAACGATCCCGATAACAACGATGTCGAATATTTCGTCGACTGGGGTGACGGGTCAAATTCCTCTTGGACAGGCCCCTTTGAGTCTGGGCAGGAGGTAACTGTGGTACGCTACTGGAGTACGGCAGGCACTTTTCATGTCAAAGTCAAGGCAAGGGATCCCCTTCATGAAGAAAGCAGCTGGTCTTCTCCACTAGATGTGAATATCTTTACTCTCACTCGGTCAACGATGTTTGGTCTTATCCGCGAGAAGAACGAGACAGAGGACTATATCAGTTGCAACGCGAAGTTCCTCGTTATCCTTCCTTCCACGCTGCGTCTGTATCGTTCTGATGAGAGCATCATGATTTCAAAAAGCGCAATGGTGGGGTTCGTCGGAGAACGATTCGTATTTGGAAAGTTTAATGCCGTGGTCCTAACATAAAGCCAAAGAGATATCAACGATTGACCGTCTTCGAAGGAAACAGACTCTAGCACTTCAAACGGTCGGATGTTGATAGATACATCCACTTTCTTTTTTATAGTAGGGCGAAGTGTATTTATATACGGGAATCGTATTATTTTATCTAAGGAGGCTTACGTATTTCATCGAAGATTGTTTCTACTGTTAAAATCCTCTGTATCGCGAGTCTAGCGTTTTGTCTTGTTTTCCAAGGGTTGTTTGGTACGGTGCGTTTATCACCCGCGATGTCATCCTCAGAACTTCCCCTTGTCTCAAAGATATCAAAGGAAATCGAAATACCACCTGGTTCTGATTACTATCTCCAGTTTCATGCGCAGAATAAAACATTGCAATCAAAAATCATTGAACCGACAACAGGTGGGCTCTCTGAGAACGTTATCGCGGCGATTGTGAAATCACCGCGGTGGATCCAGTCAAGACTCACCAGTCAGTTCCATAGCCTTGACGACCCGGAGAGTTATGCAAATGTCTTACGAAATGCAAGTAAAACCTATGCGGATGAGATTGCGTTTTCCATCGCATGCTGCCCAGTTGGCAGGGTTCCTTCCGCGGCTCTTTTGAAAGAAAACGCTGAGTCGTTGTATGAACACGATCTATGGATTGATTATGCTGATATCGTGGACTATGACGATGGTTCGGGGAATTACTTTTCTACCATCAGATATAGGGTTTTAGAAAATGGAACAGGGCACCACTATGAGCTTCCCCTTGAGGTCTATTACTGGTACGTGGTACATCCCAAGATCACCAACGAAGACATCGATGCAGTCTACGGACCGTTATGGCGCAACTATCTTTTTGA
>JAFGFQ010000082.1 GCA_016930995.1 Thermoplasmatota archaeon
CGGTATGTCCCACGTATGACATCTCCAGCAACAAATAAACCTGGATGAACGGTCTGAGGAAAACATCCAGGTGACTCAAGGCATTCTTTCAAGCAAGGATCAAGAAACGACACATTCGGTACTCGACCGCATGCGACAAGGAGAAAATCAGCGGGCAGGTCTATCTTTTGGTTGTCCTTTTGGCAATAAATCTGCAAATGACTGGTGTGCTCTTTGATTTCTTCCGCAACGCACTGTAAAAGAACCTTCGCTCCGTTTTTATATACCCGGTCTTGGAGAAGTGGAAGACAGGTCGGTTCAGATCGTGAGAGAAGTGTGACCAGATATCCCCATTTCAATAACGTCATTGTGTAATCAAACGCGATATCCCCACCACCGATGACAATGACCTTTTTTTTCTCCTTTTGTGCCTTAAGCGGTAACAGGAATGGGTCATAAAACAGTCGTGTGTTTTCAAGGAACGCAGATCCATTTATCTCTATCTTCCTTGGGTGAGTACCGGTCGCGATAATGATGACAGGTGATTCGAGCCATCCTTGATTTGTTTTCATACGATATGTTTCATTTTCTTTTGTAACATGGGTTACTTCAGCCTTTGTCATTGAGATTCCAAGTCCTTGAAGTTGTTCTCCCATTTGTTCCACTAGTTGCACTCCTGTGATGCCACGAGGAAAACCAGGGTAGTTTTCAACAAGGAAGGCTTGTCTTAGAAGACCACCGAACCGATCTCTTTCTATAACAAGAGGTGTACAACCAGCTCGCTTGAGATATATTGCTGCTGCGATTCCTGCGGGTCCTGCGCCAAGAATTGTTACGTCGTTTCTTTTATCCATGTGCAGACCTCATTTGCAGTCGTCAGTGTTGCAAAGCCATCAGAGAGTGTCGCAAGACTTGCAGAATGCAACCTTTTTTCATCCGATGCAGTCGCATCGACTACAAAGAAAACATCGTAATTATGCATGAATGCGTCCCGTGCTGTTGTCTCGCAGCAGAGGTGCGTAAGGACCCCTGTGACGACGACGGTTGTCACCTTTTTTTCCTTCAGAATCCTGTCGAGATTTGTCTTAAAAAAAGCACTGTATTGTGTTTTTCTGATCACCGGTTCCTGTGGTTGTGGTCGAAGTGCATTAATGAGTGATGACATCTCGTTATCATCATAAAGGACATCTCGCCACCATCGTCCCATGGCTCCTGGTGATTCTGAACGACGTAATGCGTATCGAGTAAAGATGATGGGCAAGGATTGTGTTCGATAGGCGATAAGAAGTTGTTTGATAGTTGGGAGTATTTTTACTGCCTCCTTAAAATATGCATGGGAACAGGGATTGCAGAAATATTCCTGCATATCGATGACGAGTAATGCGGAATTGGATGGTATAAAAACGATGTTTCTCTTCTGAGACGTGTTTTCCCTAGTTATCCTATTTTTTTTTTTCTGTTCTGCCATTTTTCCCTGCCTTTTAACAGATGCTTGTTTCCTGGTTTGTGAGGCTGGAAACATAAAAAAACAATGCCTCTTCCACAATAACGGCATGGAATAGGTGGTAAAAAAAGTTCTGTTCAGTGTGTTATTTTGTATCGTTATCCTTATACGTGTAAATCGTTTAGGGAACCTGTAATAAAACTACATACTATTCCTCCAAATACGAGCATGGGGTGGAACTATACCAATTGAACAGATGAAAATCGGATACGATAATTTTTGCTATGTCATGTATTGTCCTGAGCATAAAAGAGCCGCGATAGTCGACCCTGGTTTTGAATCAACACGTGCAGTGACGTTTCTTGCATCGAAGAACTTAGCTCTTGAGTATATTATCCTTACCCATCATCATAGCGATCATACCGCTGAAACGAAACATCTGAAAAAGATATTTCCAACCTCTAAGGTTGTTGCTTCTGAGGCAGACGGAATAAAACTCCCGGTACAACCAGATATTGTGATACGGGATAAAGATCACTTGAAGCTTGGAACCATCCCTCTTGATTTTCTTCTCACCCCCGGTCATACCAAAGGTGGTATCTGTATTATCGTCGATGGCAAAGCCGTGTTGACTGGAGATACCTTGTTCATCGGAGATTGTGGAAGAACTGATTTACCCGGGGGGAGTTTGTCTGAGATGTTTACAACACTTCAGAAGAAAATTATGGTCCTTCCCGATGAATTGATAGTGTATCCTGGGCATGACTACGGTGACAAACCGTTTGACCGTCTTGGGAATCAAAAGCGTACCAATAAAACATTGCGTGCAAAGACTCTTAAGGATTTTTCTCAGATTCCCTGATATTGTTACCATCAGATGTTTTCTTCCTTTATATCAAACCATAGTTCGTTGTTGATTTTGTTTTATAGAAAAGTTAATTAACAATTGTTAATTATGATATTGCATCCTTAAATAACTCTCCTTCATAACCACGCGAGCAATCAAACTTAAGAGAACAACTATCAGTACACTGTCCTCACATTCGCACACAGGCAGGAGTTGATGAGACAAAATGAATGCATACAAACACTCAACTACATCAATCGTCAGCATACAGAAAAGCACCTACGACACCATTGATATCCAAGCACTCCTCAAACCACTTGGCGGGATGAAACAATACGTTAAGAAGGATGAGCGAGTTTTGCTAAAAACCAATCTTCTGATACCAAGTGACCCAACAAAAGCAGTCGTTACCCATCCGGCGGTTATTACAGCACTTGCCAAAGAAATACTCAAGATAGGAGCAGTACCCTTTATCGGTGATTCCCCTTCAGGTCCGTTTACAAAAAGACGACTTGAGAAATCCTATCAGAAATCAGGATTAGTTCCTATCGCAAAGGACCTTGGTATTGACTTAAACTATGATACTGCTGTGACCAAAAAAGGTATACCACTAGGAAAAAAACTCAAAAAAACCCCCATATGCAACTTTATCCTGGATGCAGATAAAATCATCGCTGTACCAAAAATCAAAACACATTCCTTTATGATAATGACGCTTGCGACAAAAATAATGTACGGTGCAGTACCCGGCTTAACAAAAGCCAAATATCACTCTCTTTATTTCAGAAGAACAGCTTTTGCCGATATGCTCCTGGATGTGCTCTCCATAAGGAAACCAGATTTACTCGTCATGGACGGTATCATTGGTATGCAAGGAGACGGTCCTTCTGGTGGAACTCCAGTTAATCTTGGAGTATTACTCGCATCAGATCATCCAATAGCAATGGACCTTGCAGTCTGCGCCTTATTAGGAATCGAACCCATGTACATACCAACCCTTCGTCAAGCCAAAATACGACACTTATGGCCAACAGAGATTCACTATCCTTTACTGACCCCTCAAGATGTTCATCATGTGGATTTTCGCTTGCCATCTAGTGCAGTTCCTCTTCTCCAAGGCTCCAATACTCGACGTCAACGACCCATTCCCACAGAGAAATGCACCGCCTGCGGTCAATGTGTAGAGATTTGTCCAAAGCAGGCAATACAAATCAAGGATAAGCGGGCAATGGTTGACTATAAACGATGCATAGCCTGTTACTGTTGTCATGAGGTTTGTCCATATGAAGCGATAGAACTTGGTTACATCAAATAAAATTTTATCTCACACAACAAAATCTCCAAATATAGGCTATATGAATCATGACACTTCCTTAAGGTTCCCAAAGGTTCTGAGAATCAATTCAGGCAATGCCGGATGGATATGCATCCCCTGAGAAATAAACCCAATATTCCCCTCAAGTGCCATCGCATTGATGACCTCCTGAATCAGCGTCGGTGCGTGTGGTCCGATAATATGGAACCCCAAAATCTTCCCGGTTCGCTTTTCAATAATTGCTTTTGCAAATCCCTCATGTTCCATCATAGCCTCCCCTTTAGCCACATCAGAGTAACGAGCGATCCCAACAAGGATTTGCGTATGTTTTTTTGCTTTCTCCTGAGTTAGTCCAACCGAAGCAATCTCCGGATAGGTAAATACCGCATAGGGAATAGCCTGATAGTTCATTTTGATCTTCTTCTCATGAAAAGCATTATTCCAGGCAACAGCAGCTTCTTCGTTTGCCACATGTTTAAACATTGCTTTTCCAATCGCATCCCCAAACGCCCAAATATTCTCCTTGCTTGTCTCAAGGTATTCATTTACAGTGATGTACCCCCGTGCATCGGTTCTTACCCCCGTGTTTTGCACTTTTAACAGATCAGCATTTGATGTTCGACCTGCGGCAACAAATATCTTTTCAGCTGAGACTCTTACTTCTTTACCTGAGACACTGTCTTTTCCCCGGACTATGATTTCTTTTCCTTGTGTTTCAACCTGCATCACCTCGGTGTTCAGGAAAATTTTCATCCTTTGCGCTAGCTGATGTGTTAATACATCGGAAATTTCAGGTTCTGCGTTCGGAATTAATCGACTTGCTCGTTGAAATATAATCACAGCAGTTCCAACCGCAGAAAAAAAATGAGCGAACTCCACCGCCACATATCCACCGCCGATGATAACCATGCTCCTTGGTTTTTCTTCTAAGTCAAACACAGTTTCATTGGTGAGATACGGTACGGTATCCATCCCTTTTATTGGAGGAATAAACGGTCGTGCGCCAGAACCAAGAAATATTTTTTCTCCCATTATCTGCTGTCCTGAAACCTGAAGCGTATAGTCTTTTACGAAAGACCCAACCTCATGATAGTAATCAAGATTTTCTGCCTGAGATATTCCCTGTTGCATGGCCTCATGGCTCTCTTGAATCGGTTGTTTCACGCGCCTCATAATACCTTGGAAATCAATCGCTTTAATCTCCGCGGTAATCCCGAGTTTTTTTGCTTCTAAGATCTCCATGATTCGATCAGCGGGGTGGATAATCATCTTTGAAGGGATACAACCGACATTCAGACAGGTTCCCCCCAGAGGCCCTTTATCAACCCAGGCTACTTTTTTTCCGTGGGAAACTGCAGCATCAACAATCTCTCCACCGGAACCGCTTCCAACCACGATAACATCATATGTTTTCATCTTCCACGCCTCATCCTTTTCCTTGTATTATTCATTTCGAAGATTCGATTTCAACACCAATTTCATTTCTTCGTAAAAAACCAGGGGTGAATGGGCTGTTATAGCGCATTAAAACAGGATCTCCTTTCATCTCAATTGCCAGATCATGGAGCAAGTTTTTAAGTCTCTGTATATTTCTTTCCATTAAAGCTTGTGTCGTACGGCCACTAAAACGAAGTACCGCCATGTCTTTTTCTGGTTCTACTTCAATAGTCACTGCAGGATTGATTGGCTGGGGCGTAGTCTCTTTTGTAAACGATGCTGGAATGACAAAAGCCATGTAGTTTTTTCCTGTGACCACTGGAACGGTCATAGGGATTCTTTCAGAGGTTATTACTGGCGCGGTCATTGCTATTTTCCGCTGTGTTTTATTTTCCCCATTGATGTATTGGAAAAGAAGACCAAAACCAGAATCACTACGATTGTTCATTACTTTGGCTAGAATAACTTCAGGATACCTGCGAATCTCCAGTTGTCCGATTTTTTTAACCAACGTATAGGGCATTTCTTGTGTCATTGCTTGAATTGAATAATTTTCTGATATATATGGCTGTGGTTTACGGCAAAATCAGATGAGGACTGATGGTCGCATCGATCGAAACCGGGATTGACTGGTCTACTCCTGCGATTGAGAAATTCCCTTGGATTCTAATTACAAACCAATCAGGAAATATTTTCCGTATCCCTGCGGTAAGTACTTTCAGATAGGGGATGAGAAGTTGTGTTTCAATGAAATCCTGTTGTTCTGATTCTACCGTGGAGGATTCCATAAACTTCTGAGCAATTAATTTTTCATTTTCACCGGTCAGCGCATAGATACCGCAGATAAGGTCCTGTGCCTGTAAGGGGATTGAACTTGGGTTGCCGAGTGTTAAACCTATCGTTGTCAAAAACCCCCGTATCCGTAGCTTGATGTCCAGTGATATGGTAATGCCAAGGGTTTCATTATGGAAGAGAAGTTGTCTGATGTTAGGAACAATGAGCTGTGCATTTGCAGAGAGCGGAATAGAGGCATTGATGCCCATGAGATGGACCCCTGCGTTTCCCTTAAGCTGCAGCGTTAATACTTTTGCATTTAACGCTTTAAATAATAGCGTGCCGTTGAGGTGGAAATATGAGGTTGCATTTGGAGTAATAGTACCTTGTATCGGTGAAAACGATCCGACAGACGTGCCATTTTCTGTCTGGAAACGAACCGTAAAATCTTCTAAAGTCATTTCAAAGAGGTTAGGATTATCAACACTA
>JAFGFQ010000016.1 GCA_016930995.1 Thermoplasmatota archaeon
GGGACGTCAATAGAAGCAGCCCAGTTCGGGTTTTTTACGTATTTCGAATTTGGCCAGACATCACTGGTGAATTCCTGATCGTTAATCGTGACTTTCACATAAAAATCAGGATCGGAGAGGATGTCGATGGTGTCTAAAGCCCGTATCTCCTTTATGGTGACTGTGATAGTAATATTGTCGACCAATGGATCAAAATCGTTCATAATCGGCTGAAGGGTGGGTGTGTATTTTTTCGATTGAGTTGAGGCCGACGTTGGTACAACTAATGCAGCGAGAACGACAAGCGTACAGAGTATTTTTATTGAATTTTTTATCATATGAGATATCCCCCTAAGGATATATTTTTTTCTTGGTATCTATAAAGATACACACTGTATTTAAATGTTTGTCACTCTCTGGTTTTGCACAATAAATATTGACTTTATACATAAATTATTTACTTCCACTGATACAGAACTCTTTGGAATACATTTTTTTAATGCTATTTAATACCCCATTATCTGTCGTAATATCGGAAACGCATTTGGGAAGCGTTCTAATAACCAATGGAGGAATGGGAACTGTGGAGGTTCATAAGGCATAATAACGGTCAATGTCGCCCAGTCCGACTCCAGACCAAACGAATCAATAGCTTTTGCCTTAATAGTGTAGGTTCCTTTTTTCGTCCAGGTGTGTTTAAGAGAGACCGCATAACCTTGCATATAGTCTATGGTTTGTTCATTGGTGTCGTCACCCCAATCGACATAGTATGAGATTGGTGTGTTATCCGTATCATTTGCTTGAAAGACATATGTCACGCTTGTTCGTTTCTTTGCTTCTGTAGGTCCGTTGATGGTTGGTTTTTCAGGGGGTTGATTATTTTCTATATTACCAAATGCGGAAAGGTATCCATAGGGACTTATATCGTCCTCTTCTGAACCAACATACACACGGTCATCAGGCCCGATACTGGGTGACGAACGAATCTGTGCAGTGGTGAGTTGTTTTCGCCATTTCTCTGTTCCATCTGGATTCACTGCGACCAAAGACCCTCCAGCACTGACATAAATCGTCCCTTCTCCAGAAACTGCTGGAATTGAACCATATATTGAACCTTGAACATCTGTACACCATTTTAAGGTCCCATTCGGATAGTATGCACGGAGTTGTTCTGTACCGACATAAATCGTACCATCCTCTGCAAGAGCGATTCCTGCTGCGGCTACACTACCTCCCGTGGATGCCTGCCATTTCAGAGTTCCATTAGGATTCAAGGCATAGAAATATCCATTAAAAGACGGGACATAAATGGTTCCATCATCAGCGATAGAGGCAGAGCCTTTGATGTAGGCTCCTGTATTATATCGCCAGCGGAGCGTTCCATTCGGATACAACGCATAGAGATAATAATCACTCGAACCAATGTAGATAGTTCCATCCGGACCAATAGCGGGAGAACCCATCACGATATAACCTGTAGTATATCGCCATTTTTCAGTTCCATCGGGATTCACTGCAAAGATTAAATGTCCATCATTACCAAAATAAATGGTACCATCACTACCGATTGTCGGTGATGAACTGGAGCTATGGTCTCCATCAAAAAACCATTTTTGTGTTCCATTTGGATATACTGCATGTAAATATCCATATCCCCCCCATGTAGTAAAAAAGAGAGTACCATCTTCAGCGATGGCTGGAGAACAACAAATAGTACCAGTAGCATGAAAACGCCATTTTCTTGTTCCATCTGGATACATTGCATACAAGGATGAATCAGAACCCTGGGTTCCAAAATAAATAATTTTTTCGTTATCAACTACTGCAGAACCCCAAACCGCACCTGGATTATTTCCCCCAACACGCCAAATTTCAATTCCAGAATTATTTTCTGTACTATAGATACTTCGGCAGGTATGAAAAACATCATGACCAAACATCGGCCAAATAGATTCCATTGAACTATCTTGTATTTCATTCTCAGGATTTTTATAAACGTCTTTTAAAATATTAGTTTTTTCTTGTCGAAGATAAAAATTATATGTTTTTGTATCTTGAATATAACTTTTTTTATCAATATGCCAATCTATCCATAATTCTTGGGCAATTATTTTAAGCTGAGTATTGTTATTATTGATGTCTACTGTGTAGGAATTTACGATAGGACTACAAACAATAAGAAAAAAAAATAGTATTGACAGTTTCCACCATAATGTTTTCATTCAAATTCCTCAATAATAATATCCAAGAGCTTCCTTAAAAATCTTTCTATTTATTATTAATAAATATATCTTATACTTGTACAAAAAGATAACTTTTTTCATTTATTTTTTTTTTAAGGTAAATAAATCGAAAAAATTAAAAGTTATTTTCGAATTCATATCATTAATAAAAAGGGACGGAGGTTATGAATTGAAGAAAAAAATAGTTGGAATTTTTATTATTATGCTGCTTATATCCAGTGCAATGACCTCAATTTTATTTTCAGACAACGGGAAAGTCGAAGCAAGCGGTGGAGGACAACAAGGTAGTGGCAGAGTAAATCTTGATCATGATTGGATTTGGGAACGAGTCCAAGATTTCGGAAATGTTATACATTATGTGAATTGGTCTGAAGGTGGTGAGAATGGTATTCCGAAAGGTCGCTGCTGGGCGACAGCTGGGGAGGAATATACAATAAATAATATATTAGAACCAAATATAAATGGACAAGAAACAGCATGTAACCTTTCTGAATATAAAGAATTGTTAATTGGTCCTCTATCGAATAACATTATTAACTCTTTAAAATGCAGAAATATGAATTAAAATGCAAAGCTTCAATCTCTGCAGTGAAAGAGTTGATTTTTTCTAAAATGTTAAAAAGAGCAGACGAATACCATATCCTATCTACCATGTATATGGGGGATAGTCCATGAAGTTACTCATACCACCGGAACCACTCCTGTTGAAAAAACACTCAGAGGACCAGCCCGGCAGAGAATGGGATATTGATTCGCTCAGCCTGTGGTTTGGCAACCGACTCCCAACCTATCTCTGGAACGATGCGGGTTGGTCAAAACCCCTCAAGGCCGAGGGATATACCTGGCAAAGTTTCCTGAAAATCCTCTCGCTTCATAAAAAAGAGATGATCCGCTGGTCCAGAAACGCACTTTCCTGGAGAGATTTTCTCTTAAAACTGCAAGACACCATCAAAGACCCGGTGTTTAAAACAGTCCTTCTCCGGCAGGACAGACGAAAGGCGATAATCGATGGATAACCACACAGACGGCTACCCAATTGTCCTGACCGCCTCCCGTGCCGAGGCAAATGAATACGACGATAACCCCTTTGCGGCATTCATCTGCACGTTCCCAAAGAAGCTCTCTGGGTTAGCGTTACGAGAACACTTAGAAAACCTACCCAGCAATGAAGACGGTACTGCACAACGAACCATTTACGGCCTTCGAAAAGTCCAATCACTCCTCACGAAGGAATTCGGAGAAGAAAACATCGTTGTCGCCCACTATGATCAGCTGCATCGATTCATCGGGAAGAACACCAAGATTGTTGGAATCTCCTCTATGGACCCCATGGGGCTTGCCTATGTCTCCACGACCTATAATTCCCTCATCGGCTTCGGCGGGGAGGCGTTAAACGCGGCTGAATTCGAAAGACTCATCATGCATCCTTCCATCCAGCAGTACAAACCAAAAATCATCGTTGGTGGTGCTGGCTCATGGCAAATCAACGAAGCCAGGATGCAGAAAAACTGGGGGATCGACGTCCTTTTCCAAGGGGAAGGAGAAGAAGACCTCATCAACGTATTTACGAAAATGATGAACGATGACCCAGTACCAGACTATTTCATTGCCAAGAAACCGAACCGGAAAAAAATCCCTCCTATCCGACAAGCAGCGTGCTATGGGATGGTGGAAATCACCCGTGGGTGCGGCCGAGGCTGCCAGTTCTGCAGCCCGACGAATCGCACAAAATACTCCTTTCCCCTCGACTATATCATGGAAGAAGTAAAAACCAATGTCGCAGGGGGGACAGAGACGATTTTCACCGTCACCGAGGATGTTTTCTTGTACAAATCAAAACCAGGGTTCATCCCGAACAGAGAAGAAATCGTCAAATTATACAAGACGATCGCATCCTACCCTGGTGTCGAGTATATCTTACTTTCCCATGCATCCCTTGCTCCGGTTATCTACGACCAACACCTTCTTGAGGAACTCTCACCGATCCTTTTAGAAAAAACACGATGGACACCAGAGTTAAACAAGTCATATCCAAAGCGTTTCGTCTCCGTTGAGGTCGGGATTGAAACCGGTAGTGTGCGCCTCATGAAGAAATACATGAAGGGAAAAGCACTCCCCTATAGCGTCGATACCTGGCCGGAGCTAGTGGTACAGGGTGTCGGTATTATGAACGATTACGACTGGTGGCCTTTATGTACTATCATGACAGGCCAACCAGACGAGACCGAAGATGATGTCCGTGCGACCCTGGAGCTCATTGACGACTTACGGAATCATCATGCAAAGATGTTTTACACCCCGGTTCTGTTCATCCCTTTAAAGGAGGCGATACTGGGGAACCAGCGGAGAACCAACCTGAAAAATCTGACAGAGCTCCAATGGGAGGTCATCGCCCGATGCTGGCGCAACAACATCGACTTTTGGTCACCAGATAAGAAATGGCTGCTAAACCCGATTTTCTTCTTCACCCACTGGTTCTACGCACGATGGAAACATGGGAAAAAAGCAACCTTACCCATGATGCACCTTGCCGGGTTCCCCATCGCCCAAAAGACCAACAAACTCTGCACACCCCAGTATTGTCAAGAGGCGTCTCTCTCTGAAGAATAGACAATAAGCAGTGCGCTCCGTCGTTTATTAACTTTTGAGAAATGCATAGTAGGCTAGATAGGAGGAGTAAAGGTCCACCTTGCTTGTCACCTCATAGGGGGAATGCATCGAGAGCACCGGGGCGCCGAGGTCGACGACCTCCATGCCGAGCCGTGCGAAATATTTTGCCACCGTCCCACCACCACCCTTGTCTACCTTCCCAAGTTCCCCGGTCTGCCAGGGGACCTTCGCCTTGTCAAGGAGTGCTCTGATTTCCGCGACATATTCTGCGGAGGCATCATTCGCAGCGTATTTCCCGCCATGGCCGGTATACTTCGACATCGTGACCCCACTTCCAAGGGATGCTGCGTTTTTCAACTCAAAGACATCGGTGTAGTTCGGGGTGATTGCTGACTGCACATCTGCAGAGATCACTTTTGATTTGAGCAGGACACTGTCAATATCAACATTGACATCAAGGTCTCGGATAAGGGATCGCAGAAACGTGGTTGTTTGGGCTGAAGCATTTCCTTCACTGCCGATTTCCTCCTTATCGACAAACAGGGAAACAGCGGTGTGCTCCGGGTTTTTCACCTCAAGAATCGCCTGCAATGCCGCATAGGCGCAGATCCGGTCGTCTTGACCATAGGCACCGATGAGAGACCGGTCAAAGCCCACATCACGGGGCTTAAAGGCGGGGACGGCTTCAAGCTCTGCGGAGATGAAATCCTGTTCTGTGATCCCGTAGTCGGTATGGAGTTTTTCAAGGATCGCTGCCTTGATTTTCTCCTTGAAATCCCCTTTCGCCGGTTTACTTCCTATCACGATATCAAGGCTTTCTGCTTTTATCGCCTCATCGATTTTCTTATTATCCTGAACGTCATGGGACAGATGGGGCAGCAAATCTGGCACAGAAAACACAGGGTCTTTTTCCGTCTCACCTAAAGAGAATGTGATTTTCTCCCCGTTTTTCTTCACAACAACCCCATGTAGTGCAAGGGGAATGACGACCCATTGGAACTTCTTAATCCCCCCGTAATAATGCGTTTCAAATAACGCCAGATGGCTCTCAGAATCCTGATAGAGAGGGACCTGTTTTAAATCAAGACGAGGCGAGTCGATATGGGAAATGACGATACGGAGTCCCTCGCGCACTGGTTTTTTCCCTGGAATTACTATCGCAGCAGATTTTTCCTGATTGACGATGATTTTTTTCTTTTTCTTTTTCGCGGCATCCTTGATAAAAGAGACTGCCTCCCGCTCTGTTTTGACCTGAGTAAGGAACGATTTATACTGTTCTGCAAAAGTAAAAGCGGTGGTAAGCTGTTCCTTTGAGAGAAGGTCCCAGGCGGATTTCTTTGTATACGCGTATTTGCTTTCGCCATCTTTCATGATGTACACCCCTTGGTGTGAAAGTCATCATGTAGGAATTTAAAAAGATAACTCAAAAGAAAAGAAGAAAAAAGGAAAAGAAAAGGGGGTTTATCGTCGTATAATCCAGACGATGACCAGGATTCCAACTACGATGATGATGACCAGTAGGATTACGAAAAGATACATTGGGCTGGAAGACTCATCGGTTGAGCCACCTTCAGCAGAGATGGTAATCGTCCCGGTTTCGCTTACAGAATCCTCTGACTGGTCAATGACCGTGAACGTATAAGTGTAGGTTCCTGCGGTTGTATAGATGTGGGTTGGGTTCAGCAGTGTTGAGGTTGAGTCATCACCGAAATCCCACACATAGCGGTACGGAGGTTGTCCGGTGAGCGGCTGGACACTTCCATTGAATTGAATAGCTTCTCCTATTGACCCGAGGTTCGGTGCGTACGCCTCGATAATCTCAAGTTCAGGATTCGGGGCGATATCAGAAAGATAGGTTAGACCACCGGTTTCTATTGATGAGAAATTCGCTTTTATAAACGTAGAGGTGACGCTGAGACTTTCGTATAGCTCATCTGAGCTTCCCAAGGTAAAAGTAATCGTCAGCGTATCGCCAGCTACGGAGAAGTCCGAGGAGGTTAGGTTCTTTTGTTCCATGCCTGAGGTGAGCTGACCGGTCTTGTTTGAGTAACTCACCATATATTCGTCCTCTGATGTGATTAATTGAAACCCGTATTCAACAGCATTGAAATCAAAATCATCAAAATCATCTCCCCCATACGGATCGATGATTTTCCCTCTATCTTCGATGATGCCTTGCACCTGCAGGGTAAGGGTCGCCTGGGTTCCTACCTTTGTATAGGTCGTCTTTACGATATCAAGATTATCCACAGTGATCTCTGGGCTAGAAGTGACTACGATAGTTTCGCCTGTGATATAGTCAATCGAGCTGACATCATCTAATGTATCAGTGATCGTCTCATCGGCAGCTTGGACTGATGAGGCTGCGATAAGCAGGATGCTGCTCATTACCATTGTTATAAGCCATAGATTCTTGTGTTTCATGTTCTAGAACCTCGTTTTATTTGCGGAAGACTATTTACTAAACCTATATAAAAATTTTGGAGAATGCTATTTGCAGGGAAATGATGTGGGTTTAGTCCTATTATTTGAGTTTCTTTTTCAGATCAGACATGGTGGTTATCATGTCATCAAGGGTTGATTCTAGCATCCCAAGCGTCTCAGTAATCTTATCAGTAATAATTGCTCCTTGCGCAGATGGTTTGATGATGCCATCATGCTCTAATGTACGGAGCGAGTAGCGAATGACGTGCTGGGGTTGGCCGGTTATCTGCGAGAGCCGGATGATACCGATGGGTCCATGGTCGCGAACGGTTCTAAGGACGTCGATATGTCTGATGAGAAGATCAAGTTCTTTTTCTGCGACATTGGTGATAAAAGTTTTTTCTCTTTGTTTGTCTGACAATTACTTACCTCCCGGGTTAATTGCTAACAATTAGTATGCATTGGGGGTATATAATCTTAACGAATAGCCCAGTAGTTCCGAAAGTAGCTACCAAGGAACTATACAGTGACAAAAACAGGGATAATTAAATCCGATACACTACTCAGAGAAGAAAAAAGAAAAGAGAAAGTGGGGA
>JAFGFQ010000083.1 GCA_016930995.1 Thermoplasmatota archaeon
AACTGTAATTTTATTTCATGCTTCCAGAATTGATCCTGGAACCGTGGGTCCTCCAGTTCGCTTTTTAACGCAGCGATGTCCTCAGTGGTCAACGCATCAGTTGGAAGTTTATAGTTCTCAATATCGGAAGGTGTCACGCCCAGGTACTGCGCTGCTGGTGTCGCTAGATACTCAGAGATATGAGCGGTTTTGATCGCGCCGTATGCGACACTGCCAAAAATACGGAAACTCCAGGGATCACAATCAGTGAACACTAGGACCGGCAGCTTCTTTTCCTCATTCAACCGTTTGATAAACCGTCGCGTCGACCGGGCAGGCTGTCCCTTCAGATGAACCAGGATCGCACGAAAATCAGTATCAAACCCGTTCTCCGCCAATCGATCGAACATACCACCAGTCTCAATTGCGACAATGAAATCAGCATCCACCTGCTTAAACGTCAGTTTCTCCTTTTCAACATTATAGGGAATCCCATATCCGGCATCCCCGACATCATCCTGACAATGGATCTTCTTCTTTGTGTTATTCCGGGTCATCTCCTCGACAACCACATTCCCAATAACACGAGCTCCGTCCTCCTCTGGTCGAAGCTTGAAATCCTCCCTCATGCACCCGGTGATGACCTCAAGATCCTCTGCAAGAAGGTCTGACTCATTCTGACTGCTGAACTTGGCAAGGTTCCACCCCTCGGAGATATAATACGTTTCTCTTAAGGTGGAAGACTTTTTCTCCTTGATCATGTCTTTGATGAAATCAACTAGATACATGGTCCGCAACAGCATATATGCCCCGTCAAGGGAGCTTGCTGCCCGCTCTGTCTTATTCTTCCCATATTTCCAGACGTTAAGCGTATCATCAAACTTGATGTTTGCCTTTGTCCGTGTTGAAAGCTGCAAGGCTGGGATTTCTGCTTTTTCAAGGTCAGCATAGACTTTTTCTGCAATCAAATCTATCTTGCTTATTACACCAGAGTAATCACGCGCCATAGTCTTATTCCCCCTCCCACTTGTCTGCCCCGATTACATACGCAGGGTTGATGTTCTGCACGTACAGGTCGTTTTCGTCAAAATCACCCTTGTTCAGACCAGCAAGTTCAAAGAAGATGTCAATTTTGTTGGTTGGTTCAATGTTTTCCAAACTCCATTTGATGTAACTATCAGTCACTTTCGAAGGTTTTGGTTTGACCTCGCCGACCACAGAATCTTTCGGGAAGAGTGCGTATAAGTTGAATTTCTGCGGTTTGTTTTTATAATTCACGACCATGATAGTGCTCTTCGCGATCCATCCTTTGGTATCTGACTGTCCTGCAGGATTGGTCACATCAAGCTTCGTCTGGACTGCTTTACCCCGAACTTTCTCATACTCTACGACATCCTCAATCCAGACCACATCCATGATCCGTGTGATAACCTTCTCAAGAGACGGAACTGGTTTGTCAAGCATGTGCGCGGATTTTTTCGCAATTTCCGGGAGGATTTTTGTTATCAGGTCGAACTTCTCCCGTGTTTTTACCCGCCGTACCTTTTTGTTAATATGCATTTGAACTTTTCTGGCAACCTCACGGAACGCAAGGCGTATCTCATTTTCAATCTCTTCGACATCGGCAATTGCCTCTTTCGATTCTGATGTATAGGGAATCTGGGTTGAAGCGATATGGGTAAGAAAGATCGCAGGACCAATAGGGATGCCTGTTCCTGAAGGTTGGTCCAGACCGTACCGGCGCCAGTCAATCGATGCAATCGCCGTGGTGATCGCACAATCTCCCTGTTGATATAAAAGCGGGATGCGGTTGGCGAACCGAAGGATTTTCACTGGTTTATCTTTGGGGAGGTTTCCACCATAGACAATACCGACCTCGATCTGAAACGGGTTCCCAGAAAAAACCGCTGCTGGTCGTGAGGCTGTGAAAATAAACTCTGGTGATATCTCCTGGGTTTCACTTTTCAGGCTCCGACGGATAAGCATCTCGCCAATAGGGGAGAGACATTCTGTTGGTGGAGCCATGATTTTCACTCGTTTGAATGCTTTATGCAACAGCAGGAACTGCTCACGAGTCATATCAGCAGGATTTTGGTTTCTATCAAGTTTTGCCTCGTCACAGACCGCATCAGCGGTCCGATCACCCATACTACTGAAATCATTTTTCAAAAACGATGCAAGCTTCCTTGCTTTTGTCTCTTTAGCCATTTTTATTAAAGTCCCAAGTTCAACACCATAGGGATGTGGACGGATCTCTTGGCTTTTCTTTGGGAGGATCTCTGCAGTCCGTTCAAACACATGTTCCGTGCCATCGGACTCTTTGAAGGTGATACGTGCATGTGGGTTTACAATAGAGGTACTCTGAAGATACTCATAGACGAATCGCTTCCCTCGTTTGTAGTCTGCATTCAAACTCACCTCGATCCGTGTCCCTGAGGGTTTCTCCCAATGCATGATTTCCTGATGTTGGACTTCACCGCGGTTCTTATTTGTATCAATAGCTAGTTCGACGAGCACGGCAGGTTGGTCTTCTTGGATTTTGGAGATGATTTTCGCATGCTTCCCTGTCGTGAGTTGTCCATATAAGACGACCGCTGAGATACCAATCCCCTGCTGCCCTCGACTTTGTCGGACTGCATGGAATCGTGAACCATACAACAATCGTGCGAAGATATGGGGGATTTGCTGTTTGATGATGCCCGGACCGTTATCCTCAACAATCACGACACATTCTTCCTCAGTTGGGTTTTTCACTTCCACATAGATGTCGGGAAGGATCCCTGATTCCTCAGCGGCATCTAATGCGTTATCAACTCCTTCTTTCACACTCGTAATAAGCGCTCGTGTCGGGTTCCCAAAACCAAGAATATGCTTATTGCGTTCGAAGAATTCCGCTACTGAAATTTCTTTTTGTTTTTTTGCTAGTTCATAGGCGATTGCTTCTGGCAAAATATCCCTCCGATGAAGACTGATGTTGCATCCGGTATCGGTAATAGAAAAGGTAATTATAAAATTATTGGATAGAGATATAATATAGATCCTTTTCTTTGTGATGCTAAAAGCAATCTTTATAAAGAAAAATCTACTGTGCGTTTTGAACCTGCTCCCCTTGAGGACACTGCTATGACAGACTACGACCAGAAAGCTATTGAAGAGAAATGGCAAAAACAATGGCAAGACATAAAACTCTATCATTTCGATTTCGACAGTACAAAAAAGCCGTACAGTATTGATGTTCCACCACGGTACGCATCAGGTCCTCTGCACGCGGGTCATGCGGTACATTACACCCATATTGATTTTGCTGCTCGTTACAAGCGCATGAGAGGATTTAACGTGTTTTTCCCGTTATGTTTCGATGTCAATGGGATACCTATCGAAGAGCGCGTCGAACGACAACTCAACATCACCAGAAAAGACATTGACCGACATGAGTTCACCAAGCTGTGCTCTGAGTTTGCCCAGAAAAACATCGCGACCATGACCAATCAGTTTATTCGGCTGGGGGAAAGCATGGATCCTTCGATTTACTATCAGACTGATGCTGAGTATTACCGCAGGATCACACAGATTTCTTTTATCGAGCTTTTCAACAAGGGTCATATCTACAAAGGTGAGTTTCCGGTGAACTGGTGTCCTCGGTGTATGACCGCCATGGCAGACGCTGAGGTTGTCTATAGTGACCGAACCACAAAACTGAACACGATAAAATTTTATTTCGCTAGCCAGCAGGATGCGCAGTTATTAAAATTCCATGGGGTTGGGAAAGACGCCCGAGGGATGTATATTGAAATTGCCACAACCCGACCGGAGATGCTTGCCGCCTGTCAAATCGTCGCGGTCCATCCAACAGATGAACGGACACCTTGGCTTGTTGGCCAGACTGTTCAAGTCCCTCCGGACTACAAGAAAAACGTAAAAATCGTTGAAGACGAGGCAGTTGATCCAGAGTTTGGTACCGGGTTGGTCATGATCTGCACGGTCGGTGACAAAGAAGACCTCAACTGGGTCTTCAAATACAAACTCCCTCTGGAGATGAGCATCGACGAAGAAGGAAAGATGACTGCGATTACCGGGAAATACCACGGCATGAAAATAGAGGATGCCAGAAAAGCGATCATCCAGGACATGACACAGGACGGCTTGATTCTCAAACAGGAGCCCCTTGCTCAAAATGTCGGGGTCTGCTGGCGTTGTAAAACACCAGTGGAGTTCATCAACGCCAAACAATGGTTCTTAAAAACAATTCCGTTCAAACAACTGGTTTTGGATTCAAGCAATGCGATGAACTGGTATCCACTGTTTATGAAAATACGGCTTGAAGACTGGGTCAATTCCCTGGAATGGGACTGGGTAATTAGTCGGCAGAGATACTTTGCGACACCGATCCCTCTGTGGGAATGTGAAACATGCAACGAGGTTGTCCTTGCCCGGGTCGAGGATTGCTATGTTGATCCGACGATTGACAAACCACC
>JAFGFQ010000084.1 GCA_016930995.1 Thermoplasmatota archaeon
AAAGAACAACAAATGCTGAATGCGGTCTTCTTTTAGTAGTTTGCTGTAAAAAAGCAAAGGTACAAATAAAACCTTAAGTTTTATATTATACGAATGCATATCAAATGCGAAAAGATTCACTCTAATTATTAAAAGTTGAGGAGATAGTGTCATGCCGATAAAAAAAGAAGTCTGTAGTACAGGCATTGAAGAACTTGATATGAAAATGTCTGGCGGTATTCCCTTAGGAAGTACCGTTCTTGTCACCGGATGCAGTGGGTCAGGAAAAACAACGTTATGCATGCAGTTCCTATTTAATGGAGCACGAAAGGGAGAACGTGGTGTTTTTTTTACCATCACCGAGCCTCTGTTTAAACTTACGAAAAATCTTGAAGGGTTTGCCTTTTATGATAAAAAACTGATCGAATCAGGTATGGTCAACATCATCGACCTGCGTATCATCAGTGAACGATTGGGGTTAGATACAGAAAAGTACACCGTGGAAGACGCTGGGGCATTATTAGACATCCTGAAGGATATCGCAGATGAACTTGATGTGAAACGACTGGTCATGGATTCTATTACCGCCCTGTGCTATCGGCTCCAAACACGGGAGATGATCAGAGATTTTATCTTTAAGCTTGGCACCTCGTTAGCCGTGATGAAATGTACGACGCTACTTACCTCTGAAGTCCCTCCTCAGACATTTAAATTCTCCCAGTATGAGATTGAAGAGTTTATCTCAGATGGGATTCTTTTCCTCGGTGATATGGATAGGAAAGGGGATCTCATCCGCACCTTACAGGTGATAAAAATGCGAGGCACAGATCATTCTCGAACAAAGTTTGCTTTGAATATATCAGCACAACGGGGAATTGAATTGGTGCCATTGTTGAAATCAAATGAGTTTGAATCATTATTGAAACGATAGGAGATAGTAAGATGGTAGACGCGGTTATTGAAGGCATTCGGGAACGGATCGCTGCAGCGATCCAAGTCAACCAATCAGTGGGGATTCAGGTGCCTGAAAATAGACATGGTGATTTATTGGAGGCTATCTTTGATTCTATCTGCAGAAATACCCATACCACCTGGACCTATGTCACCGTCAGTAAAACCTTTGATTACCTCTCAAAGACATTTAAGGAGGGGACGCGACAGAATAATATTAGATTCATCGATTGCATCTCCCGTGCCGCGGGGATTTCTGATGTGAATACAAATTGCATCTATATTGAAAGCCCTGTGATGCTGGAAAAAATTATTTTGGAAATCCTGAACAACTTCAAAGGCATGAAACGTGATTTGGATAAGTACATCATCATTGATTCGCTCAGTGCATTGATGATCTATAATGACCCTGAGATCATTAGGGAGTTCATATCCCTGGTCATGAATAAAAGCAGGTCAGAAAATATTCATGTCGTCTCGATTCTTGTTGAAGAGGAAATGGACTCAAGTAAATTAATTCAACTAAATGATAAGATCATTGTCTTACGTGACTCGTTTATTGATTAGTGAGCAGCAAGTATGAGTGAACCTACGAAAGGAAGAAAACAAGAGGACCCAGTGCATTCCTGGGAGGATGAATTATCCCGAGAGGATCATCTCCCCCAGTGGCAGCAGACTGCGTTTCATGCTGCACGAGAGAAACTCCAGGCTGAGCATGGGACCCCGGATACGGTGATGCGGACCGGTGAAGCCTTCGGCAGGGGACTGTTCGCACAACGATTGAAGGAAAAAAAACCAGAATGGACTATGAAGGAATGGATCCAGGAAATTCAAGAGGATGTCTCCAAACCTCTTGGGACGGAGTTTACCTTCACAAAGCGCTCAAATGATGTCGCGACGACATTTATCAATAGAAATCCGCTTGCAAAAACATCCCAAGATCAGATAGCTGCGGATCTCTTTTATTTTGGTGTCATGCGTGGTCTGTTTCTCAGTGCATTTCCAAAGGGAGAACTCCTCGTCGATACGATAAAAAACAGGGATCATCCTGAATTTATTTTAAAAACATATGCATCAGCACGAGATAAACTTGAACGAGACAAAGTGGCACGTGCATTCACCATTTTGAAAAAAGAAGACGGTGTCTGAGAAAATGCCCCGAGAAGCATTTATCGATACCACTGTTCAAAAAAAAGAAGGTTTTATCCGTACAGGGATTGATAAGCTTGATCGTTTGTTGGAAGGAGGAATCCCTGGTGGATTCACCGTGGTTCTTCTAGGGAGCCCTGGGAGCAGCACAGAAATCCTTGTCAAACAGATTGCGACCAGTGGACCGGTTACGTATATTACAACGGAAGAGACAAAAGATGAAATCCTTGACACGATGCATCGGTTCAACTGGCAGATACCAGAGATTAATTTTGTTGATATCTCGGAGAAATACTATTCGAACATCATCAAGGGGGAGCAGAAGCGGGTGAGTATCTATGAACAGCGATCCAAGATGAAGCTAAAAGAGCTTATTGAGCTGGGGTCGACTGCGATGCCGTCAACGACGACGGCTAGTGAAGATTTCCTTGCGGTGTTATCGAATAGTACGAAAAATGTTGAAGAGAAAAAAATCATTATTATTAATTCCCTGGATTTTTTCCTCAGTCAGTACAATCAAGAGGAAGTGCTTCGGACGATTTATGCCGTCAAGGTGAATAATCTCAAGAATAAAGGTGCGCTCCTTATTGTCATGACAAAAGGAGTCCATGGGGAGTTATTTGAACGGAAAATGGAAGGACTAGCTGATGCGGTCCTTGAGTTGGATGTTATCCAGAAAGGATCATCCTTTGAGCGGTACCTCTCTGTCAAGAAAATGAGGAACTACGCAAAAAAGATCGGTATCGCCCGTTACGTCATCGACGACAGCGGCTTTGTACTTGAAATGATCGAGCGGATCATGTAAGAGAAAGAAAAAACTTTTTCTTTGGTATTTATTTGTGTTATAAAAAAAATAAAAAAAAGAGAAAGAGTGTTTTTTTTTCTCTGATTAGACGAGTGTTACCTTTGCAAGGAAAATTCTTGCTTCAACACTCTTTGATGCACTGACATTCTCTGCGCAGTTGACGGTAACTGAGATGACTGGCTTTGGTTTGAGGAATCCAAGTCCAATACCCTTTGGTGCGCCAACCAACGTGAAATTTCCACCGACGCTAAGAGTGGTCTCTGTCTTTGAGAATTCTTTTGGTTTAACAAACAACCCACCAGTAATGGTGACGTTACAGGTGACATCTGTTGCCTCTGCATCTCCGACGTTATTGACCGTCACGGTGAAGCCTTTTCCACCAACGATGCTCACTGAAAGTACTGGTTCAGGGGTAGCTCCGCTGCCGTTGTATTTCCAGATACCACCGGTGAATTCATCATCGTTAAACGCGCCAGCCCAACCGATTTTTCCTTCGACGAAATCGAGATCCATCATTTGTGTGTCTGCTTGTTCAGCGAACATTGCCCAGGTATGACCACCATCAAGACTGTAGGATGCCCCGGACTTTCCTTCTGCCGCTCCCGTACTGATATACATGTTTGGAGTCCCAGGAAGGTATTTCATGTCTGAGTCAAAGCAAGGACCTGAAAATGCGATAGACGTCCAGGTTGCCCCTCCATCTGATGTTTCTGCAAGGTAGGCTGTTGCAGCGGAATTTAAATCAATCACAAGGCCATGGTTTGCATCTCTGAAGGTTGGTTTAATGTAGGCGGCAAGTGTCGTCTGCGCCACAGTCCAGTGCAGACCGCGGTCAATGGATTTGTAGACACGTCCCTTGTTTGTACCAAACCAGATAGTATCACCAATGACATCATAGTATCCCACAACACCAAATTCTCCGCTTGTTGGAGCAGGAATGTCACCTGATGGGACTCTCGTCCAGGTCACTCCACCATCAGTAGTGGTATAGATTTCATAGTATCCATCGACGGGATCACCCATGCACCATCCTTCATTTTCATCCCAGAAGTGAACACAGTTCGGAAACGCTCCAGAACCATTGTATGCTGCAGTCGTTTGACGTTCCCAGGTGTTACCACCATCTGATGTGTAATAAATTCCTTGGACTCCTGTTGATGCTTCAAACATTGGGACCCATGCTTTGTTTTCATCAAGGGCAAAAATCATCGCGGATCGTAACCCAGATGCATCGTTGATAAATCCTGGAGTCCACAGTTCCCCGCCATCTAATGTTTTTGTGAAATCCTGACAGGGTGCTTGGACATTTACACCGTCATAGCCGGCCGCCCAGACGATATTCTCATCGACACAGCAGACATAGTTGATACCGCGACTGGGATCCGGAAAACCCGTTGCTTGTTCTATCCATTCTGACATGAACAGGGCTTTTGGATTTTTTGGTCTTAACGGTACGAGATTTTGCGCAGGCGCTGCTAAAACCGGCATGACAAATGCCAAGGTAATAGCGAGTACGATACTAGCTTTTATTACCATTTTTGTTCTGTTGAAAAGTTTCATATTTACTTCCCCATATTCTTGAACATAGAGGTCTTTTTATTTAAATGTTTCGTAAATAAAGGACGGGAGAGGAATTCTAATTATTCCTTGTTATGTTAAAAAATCCTTTCATCCTTTGTTTCATGGGCAATAGGGAGATATCTGACATTAATCAGAAATACATACTTGAGCAAGAAGGAATGATATACTTTCGGTCGTCTTGAGCGCATATTTATAAAGAGCTTTCTCTTTTCTCCTTTTTAAAAGGGAGTTCTTATGGGAAAAGACAAAGGTGACGTATCGCCATTAAACGATTTACCCGGAGTTGGTCCTGCAATAGCAGATAAACTGATTGAAGCAGGGTACGCCGATATGATGAGCATCGCGGTTTCGTCACCAAAGGAATTATCCGAGGTCGCTGAAATCGGTGAACCAACTGCTGCCAAAATCATTCAAGCTGCACGAAAGAAAGCGGACATCGGGAGTTTTGAGACAGGAACAGCACTGCTAGAACGAAGATCGAAAATCGGTTCGATTACCACAGGATCGAAAACTTTTGACGAACTCATGGGTGGAAAAGGGTTCGATAGCCAGGCGATCACCGAGCTATTTGGCGAGTTTGGTTCAGGAAAAACCCAGTTAGCACATCAACTGTGTGTGAACGTCCAGCTTCCAGAGGACAAAGGCGGACTGAATGGTCATGTTTTTTACATCGACACGGAGAATACGTTCCGTCCGGATCGTATCATCCAGATGGCAGAAGCATATGATCTTGATGCAGATGAGGTGCTCAATAAAATTCATGTCGCCCGTGCCTACAATTCTAGTCATCAGATGCTTCTTGTTGATAAGGTTCTAGAGCTTTCTAAAGAGTTTCCCGCTCGCTTACTTATTGTTGATTCTCTTACGAGCCAATTCCGCGCTGAGTATGTTGGAAGAGGCGCCCTGGCGGACCGACAGCAGAAATTGAACAAACACATGCATGACCTCCTCAGATGGAGCGATCTGTATAACGGTGTCGTGGTGGTGACAAACCAGGTGGCAGCCAAACCTGATGCGTTTTTTGGAGATCCGACCCGACCTATCGGAGGCCATATCGTTGGTCATACCGCGACGTTCCGTCTCTATTTTAGGAAAAGCAAGGGCGGGAAACGAATCGCACGACTCATCGATTCTCCCCACCTTCCTGAGGGAGAAGCAGTGTTCTCCGTTAGTGAAATAGGAATCCGAGATTAAAAAAAAAAAAAAAAAATTATCCTCCTTTCCTTTCGGAAGGAAGCGAGTTGACTTGTACTGCCTGTGGTTGTATCGGAATGTTTCTAAATGGATGAACTGCGACTTGAGAGCGGAGGCGAACCATTTTTACCAGCGCAAATGTAAGGAATACAAGACCCACAAGGAATAAAAATATGGGTGAAAGCAGTATCTCCTTTTGACCTAGGAGAACCAAGATCGCGATGGTAAACGCAAGCAGACCACCGATGATTCCGGTAAACTCGATAGGAATCTCTACCGCACCAACACGCATGACAAGCGAATGATGTTGTTCGGTATGTTTCAATCGTTGTTCCAGCGTCGCATTCATCTTTGATGTCGTCGTCTGCACCACCTGAAGATCATGGGATATCGTCGTGTTTTTCTGCTCGATTGCACCGAGGTGTTCTCGTAAATCACTTGTCTGCTGCTGCTGTTCTGCCACCTGGTTATGCAACACGCTAAGTTCCCTGTCAAGCACCCGTGCTAGTTCACCGGTATTTTTCTTTTTCCCGTCCATAAAAAGCGTTTCAATGGGACCTTGCAAGGGGATCGGATGCTTCTCGTCAAATTCTGTCATCCCCCCAGATAACCGTCGTTCAACAGCGGTTAATCGTGAGCTGACACTCCCAGTCGTCTGCTCGATTTTCCGAATCCAACTGCGTAACGACTGCACCGTGTTCTCACCAGCAGCACCTTCAGATAATCCTTTCTTTTTCAGTACATGATCCTTTCTTCTTCGTACTAACATAAATACCTCACCACCTTCGGTTTCTTTGAAGTTTTTTCCCGATGCACAGGTCTACACCGTAGACTCTGTCAGGAAGACTTCTTTTAACTCAATCGCACTACCGTGACGGCCTTGATATCAATATAATCCTCAAAACCGGTCGCCTTCACGGTCAATCGCAGGTTCGCCTCATTGATATTCGGATCCAAAATCGGCTTAATCCCTGTGATTTTCGCAGAACCGTTTGACAAGGTTTTCCCTTGACCGGCAACCCCTGCACCCACCAGTGTCACGGTTGCATCCGCAATCGGGTCTGCTCGTTCATCCATCGTAGTGACCTTCACCCAAATCGTATAGGTCTTAGAAAAAGTAAACGACCCACCGCCTTTACTCCCCGGGCTTTCCGCAATCAGTGCATTGCCGGTCACTTGCACGTTCATGGCACGTGTTGCTTTCGGGATCATAACAACAACCGCTGCAATCACCGCGACTGCAACAATCATGATTATGATCAGATACATCGGGATGCCTAACACATCCCCACTTTCATTTTGTCCAAAATTTTTTCTATTCATGTTCTACCTCCCGACTTAACGATATTTGATGTGAACAGTAATATACATATATCTTTTTAATTCTTTTGCAATAAAATTTTTATAATACAAGTCTGACAAATTTTCTCCAACAAAATCCGATAGTACCTTGAGAGGAAATATGGCACAACAAATCCTGAGTCATTGAAGCTATTTGAGTTTCTTTAGGATTAGTTTTGCTACCTTCTCCCCTGATAAAAGCATCCCACCAAAAATCGGTCCCATCCGAGGAGCACCATACACCGCGTTGGCACCCATCCCCGCAACAAACAGACCAGGATACACTTCCTTTGTGTTTTCAACGACAGTCTTTTCCCCAATCGCGGCACACATAGAGCGCTCTTTTTCAAGAGTACCACTTGGCGTGTTTAAGGCGCCGACCTTTCGTTGAACTATCTGACAGACTTCAGCAGCATGACCGGTTGCATCGATACAAAACCGCGCACGAACCGAGAGAGGATCCACATGCAGACCAGCAATCTCAATAGCACTCCAATTGATCACAAAGCCATTGACTTTCTTTTTCTCCAACAGTACATCCTCAACAGAAATCGTATTGAAAATCCGCACTCCCGCATCAATTGCTGCAGAACAAAGCTTTGTGGTGACCTCAATAGAATCAGCGCTGAAATATCCGTCTCCTTCGTCTTTCACCCGTACACCAACATCCGTAAGCAGATGCGTGGATTCTTTTTGAACAACAATGACGGGAAAGGTCATCCCGCCACCCCACATGCCGCCACCAATCGACAGTTTCCGTTCGAACACGATGGTTCTTTTACCGGCTTTTGCTAAAAATTTCGCTGCGGTCAATCCCGCAGGACCTGCTCCTGCAATGGCGACATCCACATCAAGACTTTCGCTGAATTCCTTTGAAAAGCGTTGAAAAATAATCCGTGTCACCGTGACATCATCGATACTGATACCAAACACCTCGTAGCCACCCATATTTCCCCAAGATTTTTAAACATACCGCTAATCCTTTATACCTCAACGCGGGTTCATCGTCTGTGTTGACTATTAGACGCGTGCAACCGAATGATATTTTTCCAGTCATCGCCCTTGCGTATCACACGCTGCCAGAGCGATACAACCCAGCAATATTTAATTACTTCTACGAGGAATGCCCAGAAGGATTCCTTGTTGCACTGAAAGAATCTCGTATCATTGGGTTTCTCATCGGCATACACTCATCAGAGACGACCGCGCGAATCCTTATGCTTTCTGTGGAAGATTCGCATCGGAAACAAGGTATCGGTTCAGCCCTTTTCTCCAAGTTTCTAGAGGAAATGAGACATCAGCAGGTTTCACGAATCGAACTTGAAGTACGCACCACCAATCAAGGGGCTCTTGCGTTTTATACAAAAAAAGGGTTTCGGATCCAAGGTATTCTTAAGGGATTTTATCAAAATGGGCAGCATGCGTATAGTATGATAAAGACCCTATAAGCGATGGTTCTCTTTTTCCCGCTCAGTCATGAACCGTGTCGCCATCTGATCAAGACGATTCGCAATTTTTTCTAAACCAGGATCACCATTGTTATTTGAAATGAGGTCTGCGATATCCTTGCTAAGGGTAAACACCGCAAGCTTATGCTCTCGTTTTGATTTATGGATTTGATACGGGGTGATTTCGAGTTTCTCATAGGAGTTATGGTCACACCCATTGTTCTGGCATATCTGTTCTAGCTGACTTCTTATTTGATACAAAAACGTGTGGAGTTGTATAAGTTCGTCTTTCTGCATTGTCGTGCCTTTCCTATGTCAAGAATACTATACGAGGTTTTATATTTTTTCACGGTTCTTTCGCATGCATCTGAATAACATTCACATGATTGTATTCATCGTTTGTATGTTATAAAATCATTGAAAGTCGTTTTTTGTCAACACTTTGACTGCTTTAGGCATCTTGACGACATTACCAAGTTTAATACCAACGATTTCTCTGACGTTCTTGTTATTCGCGATATCCAACAATCGTTGGGTGACAATACCATCAAAGACGACCGCAGAGACATTATCACCTTTCTTAATCTCATCGGTGAGCTCCCGGACAGGGATAGTACGGATCTCCTTGCCGTTCTCGTCAAGCAACACCGCCTTCAGAGAACCGGAAATCTCATTGAGGATCGCCTCATAGTTCTTCTGTTTCTCCGTCGTTATCACAGGAGGTTCTTCGACAGCTTCCGCATTCGCTTCCTCTTCTTTACGCGCCTGTTGTTGCTGTTCTTTCTTCTTTGAGAAAAATTCCTTCTTCATCTTTTGCGGTTGTTTCTCACCGTTGTCCTGACGTTTATCCTCATCGTTCTTCCCTTCAATCTTGATGTTGAACATATCCATATACTGCTCACGTGGTATCTTATTTTTCAAGGATTTCATGATGAGTTTCTGTGGGATTTCCTCAACTTCTCTTGTCTGTGGAGCACGAGCGATAAAATCAACATCAGCGACCTGCAGTAACTCCCGCAAGATGAGTTCCCCACCACGGTCACCATCGACAAAAACAGTGGTGATTTTCTCTTTTGACAAATCAATGACCGTCCGCGGGATATTGGTGCCACCGACGGCGATAACATTTTTAATCCCGTACTTCAGAAGATTCAGCACATCGCGTCTTCCTTCCACGATTACAATCGCATCGCTATCATTGATGTTCGGACCAGCAGGACAATGATCATGACCGTAGCTTGTGATTTCCTCCACCTGCACCGCCTGTCGGACGTTCTCCGCGATACTCTCACTGTCCGTCTTGCTTTTTTCCATGACCTCATTTAACAGGACTTTTGCTCGATCGATAACCTGTTTTCTGCGCGAGACTCTCACATCCTCGACTTCTTCGACATGAATTGTCGCCTTGCAAGGACCAACACGATCAATACTTTCAAATGCCGCTGCGAGGATGACAGTTTCTACCTTGTCCAAGGATGTTGGTAAGGTAAGAATACCATCGCTTTTCCCATTCTTCGAATCAAGCTCTACTTCGATTCTTCCAACACGAGCCGATCGTTGCAGCTCACGAAGGTCAAGTTCATCACCAAGAAGCCCTTCAGTTTGCCCAAAGATAGCTCCGACGACGTCTGATTTCTCTATGATTCCATCTGCCTTTATTTTAGCCTTAATCAAGTATTTTGTTGTTGACGGGTCAATGACCATTATCTTCACCTCTAATCGTCATCAACTCTTTGAAAAATAGCACCTGGTTCTGCTCGTAGGGGCAGAGTTCTTTTATCTCTCAATCTTACTACGTATGTTTCATATGTTTAGAGAGTAAGTAAATAGGTAATCTTAAGCTAATAAAGTACCATTTTTCATTAAGTTGATACTTAACACTACTGTATAGAACTTGCGTAATATTTAAATCTTGTGCTGAGCAGAACTAGTATAATTAAGAAGATGATCACCCGGTATTATATGGAGAAAACCGGCGATTACCTCGTGCATTGTGGACCTCCGAGGTATAATGATATTCAACGAGGGTTGATAATAAAAAAAAAACACAGATACATAACAATAGCATAAGGTAAAAAAGGAATCCTTAATCAATTATTTTCTTAGGAAACGACCCTCGTGTCAAACGGCCTTTTTTTGTGCCATTCCTTCGAATGACGTTAGTAGATCCGTATCGATGTTTCTTCAGAGTGGTATGTAGTTTATGATGGCACTGCTTACAGACAAGAATGGCGATATTATTCTTATAATCGATATGGTGGAAGGATGCTTTGGGTTTTTCAGGAGATTCAACAGGAGAATCACGTGGAAGTAGCTCTCGTTTGCAAATTTTACATTGATATGATGCGACTTCCTTCATGTTAAAAATTATCTATTTTATGTTCAATTTCGGCAATAATACTTTGGCAACCAAAACAAATATTTGTGTTATTTTCGGATTCAAGTTCGGATTTGCAGATTTTACAATGCCTTTCTTCGCTCATGAGTACGGCGAAAAGTTAAATGATTTAATTAAATTTTTGAAATCATTTTATATATGGTGAGAACACAGACTGAAAAAAGAAATAAACCACTTCTTTCTTTTTTTGCGTAAATAAAAGTTGGAGGAAAGAAAGATAATGTTATCCCTTTTCCGGGAGGTTTTTTCTTTTCCCGACGCTGTTTCACACCGTTACTATTAAATGGAGTCCTTAGTATTCAGTCAGGAAGTTCATGGATGAGAAAATTTTTATCGGCGTTGCATGGCCCTATGCAAACGGGTCGCTACACCTTGGGCATATCGCAGGATGTTACCTCCCGGCAGATATCTTTGCTAGATACAACCGCTTGCAGGGACGAAAAATCCTGATGGTTTCCGGTAGTGATGAACATGGCACCCCGATCACCATCACCGCAGAAAAAGAGAACGTAACACCACAGGCAATTGTAGACCGATATCATGCAGAGCATGTCGAGAATATGAAACAACTCGGTATCTCCTTTGATCTGTTCACCAGAACAACAACAACGAACCATGAAACGACGGTTCAGGAAATCTTCCTTGACCTCTATCAGAAAAAATTCATTCATCGTAAAAGCATTGATGCCCTCTACTGCCCTACCTGTGCACGTTTTCTCCCGGATCGCTATGTCGAAGGAACTTGCCCGCATTGTAAAAAAGAAGGAGCACGGGGGGACCAATGTGATAATTGTGGAAAGCTTCTTGACACTTTTGAGTTACTCAACGTGAAATGTAAAGTATGTGGTGGTATTCCAGTCAAACAAAAAACTGAACATTTGTTCTTCGCTCTAAGCGCATTTGAAACGAAACTTATGCAATGGTTAAAAAAGAAGCAATACTGGAAAGCGAATGTTCTGAAATTTACCAACAATTGGTTACAGAATGGGTTACATGACCGGGCAATCACCCGTGATATCAGCTGGGGTATTAAAGTGCCTGTGTTTGGTTTTGAAAATAAACGTATCTATGTCTGGTTTGACGCGGTGATAGGATATCTCTCTGCAAGTAAAGAATGGGCGAAACACCAGAAAACCCCAATGGCCTGGCAAGACTGGTGGAAGAACCCAGCAGCGAAACATTACTATTTCCTTGCAAAGGATAACATTCCATTCCATTCTATCATCTGGCCTTCTATCTTAATGGGATATGATGAAACGTTAAATCTCCCGTATGATATCCCAGCTAATGAATATCTCACATTAAAAGGGGAGCAGTTTTCAAAAAGCAGAGGCGTTGGGATCTGGGTCCCTGACATCCTGAAGCGATTTGATGCTGATGTCGTCCGCTATTATCTCTCTATTAATATGCCAGAGAATAAAGACGCTGATTGGACGTGGAACGATTTTGTTTCAAAAAATAATGACGAACTCTTAGGAACATATGGGAATTTCATCCATCGTGTCATTACGTTCACTAGCAAAAACTTTGGCGTTATCCCAGAAGCGGCTGCTCTTAGGGAAACAGATAGACAGGCGCTTCAGAAGATTCAGGAGACACATTCAGAGGTTGGAGATGCACTGGAACAGTGCTCGTTTAAAAAAGGATTACGAGCGGTGATGAACCTGGCCCAATACGGGAATGTATACTTCGACCATAATCAACCATGGGTGCTTATCAAAACCGATCAAGAACGCTGTAAGACGGTCCTGCATATCAGTATCAAGATAGTGCAAGCCCTTGCGGTCTGTATGGCGCCCTATCTGCCGTTCTCCTCAAATCAGATTTGGAAGATGCTTGGATATACAGGCCCGATACAACACTGGGGCGACGCTCTTCTGGATGTACCCAACGGAACAGCTCTTGAAACACCGACACCTTTATTTAAGAAACTTGAGTTAACGGACATCGTGACAAACCCAGATCCATTCTCCAAACTTGATCTTCGGGTCGCTAAAATCCTTGATGTTTCAGATCATCCTCAGGCGGATAAATTATACATCATGCAGGTTGATCTTGGTCCACTGGGAAAGCGCGCGATCGTTGCTGGTATGAAACCGTATTATCAAAAACAGGAAATCACCGGGAAATCAATTGTGATGGTCATTAACCTTAAACCAGCGGTCATCCGTGGTGTCGAATCCAGAGGGATGTTGCTGGCGGCAACGGACGCATCCAATGTGGTGTCCCTCCTTGACCCAAAAGACTCTTCTCCAGGAGCTGAGGTCGGTGTCGAGGGGATCGCTCGTGAGCCTGCTCCAGTTCTTGACTTCGAAGCATTTAAACTCGCTCCGATGACGGTTGATGCAGCAGGAAATGTTGTGTACAATGGAAAACCCTTGAGGATAAAAGAGACCATTATTATGACGGATAGAAAGGTACAGGAAGGAGCAAAAGTATCATAGGGGGAGAAACATGATGACACCAATTATTGTGAATACAGAACTACCGTTAAACATCTTAAGCAAAGGCAAAGTCAGAGACATTTACGAGGTAAATAATAACCTTCTTTTAGTAGCAACAGACCGTCTCTCTGCGTTTGATGTCGTCTTACCAGATCCGATTCCATCAAAGGGTGTGTGTCTGACACAGCTTTCTAAATTCTGGTTTGACTATGTAGAAAAAATCATCCCTAACCATATGATCACAACCGAGGTATCTGAGTTTCCAAAGCAGTTGCATCCCTACCAAGCGCAACTTGCTCATCGCAGTATGCTTGTGAAAAAAACAAGCGTGATCCCTATCGAATGTATCGTACGGGGGTATATCTCGGGTTCAGCCTGGCAGTCCTATAAAAAAGACGGGACAGTCTGCGGCATGAAGCTTGCAAGTGGGCTGAAGGAATCTGAGCAATTCCCTGAACCATTATTTACCCCCTCGACGAAGGCAACTTCCGGTCATGACATCAACATCTCTGTTGCTGAGATGAAAAAAATCGTTGGGCCTGATGTCACTGAAACGTTACACGAATACTCCTTGAAGATTTATCAAACAGCAGCGGATTATGCACGAAAACGGGGCATCATCATCGCGGACACAAAGTTCGAGTTTGGAATGTATAACAACGAGATTATCTGGATTGATGAGGCGCTCACACCGGATTCTTCTAGATTTTGGCCTGCAAAGAGTTACACAGTAAATGCTCCACAACCAAGTTTTGACAAGCAGTACGTGCGTGATTACTTAAACTCAACGGGATGGGACCATAATACTGTACCACCTCGACTCCCCGCACATGTTATCAACGAGACAACGAAGAAATATCAAGAAGCCTATGAAAAAATAACTGGGAAGAAATTTCATTTCACGTAGAACTGTCTTATCCTTCCTGAACAGGGGCTCTCCAGTCAAGACCAGGGGTTCGAATCCCGATTTTTGGAACCAAGGGGAAACGTCGTTTATGCTGGCTTAGTTTTCGCATGTGACGGATACGCTCCACCTGTGTTTTTGAAACATGAGCAAGATTCTGAATCATAGCTGTCGGGTATTTCACCTCAAGTCCATACAAGATGGTGTCCAACGTGATATAACTTAGCCCTAATTCTTTCTCATCGGTCTGTCCAGCCCAGAGTCCCGCAGTCGGTGGTTTTTTGATGATCGGTGCAGGGATTTTCAGGTGTGTTGCAAGCTGATACACTTGAGTTTTATAGAGGTCCCCAAGCGGTTGAATATCGACACCGCCATCACCATATTTGGTAAAGTATCCGACGAGGATCTCTGATTTATTTGAGGTTCCACAGACAAGGCTGCCTGTCTCATTTGCGTACTCGTAGAGCAGAATCATCCGCACCCGTGGTTTGATATTGGCAAGAGTCATTCGTCTTTTCTGTGCAAGAGCGTTCTGTAGGGTTGTAACAAAAGGAGAGATATCGATTTGCTTGGTTTTCATATGAAAGGTGTCGACAAAGAGCTCCACATGTTTCCTGTCAAGCGCAGGGGTCGTCGTATCAGGAAGAAAAAGGCATTGAACATTTTTGCTGCCAAGTGCATCCCGGCAGAGGAGAGCGCACACTGCGGAATCCACGCCACCGGACAATCCGATAACGATACGTTTGCATCCAGAGCTTTCCACATAGGTTCTGATGAACTCTTTTATAATAGTAGAGACGTCTTTTGGATTGACGGAAAAATCGATCATGGTTTCTTCACCCCCAGGTCTCAATCGATTCTTTTATCAAAGTTTCCGCCTCGACGAGTACCTTGTTATCGACGGGGCCAAATGAAGAACGAGCAATAGCAAGAGGAATCCTGCGGAGGTAATCAGACATCCGGAGGTCTCTTCGTAAAGTGGTATTATAATGGTCCTCTACAATGTCATTCATCATATGAAGATAGGCATCGACGTGTTTCTCAGAGGCAGTAATCGTAGGTGTGAAACGTCGCGCAAGTTTCACCCATTGGTCATAATATTCGTGTTTTTCTTTTATCTCACCTGTTCCATAGAATTTCCTGCGGAACAGATTCAACCGGTCCTCCTTTCCGATGTTCTGGACCTTTACAACGAGCGCGCATCGACTCATAAGAAGAGGGGATAGCCCGATGTCCTTTAACGCGTTTTTTCCGAAAACCTGTGATTTCGGATTAGCAAACGCAATCATAATGAAATTGCTCTTGATGCTCTGATGCAGTTTTGCGGAATGCACACTGCATTTCCCATTGGACAGGAGTTCATAACAGTACTCGATGTCTTCCCCGGGTATTTTATCGAACTCATCGACCAAAACGAGCCGCCGGTTTGCATGGGGTAATGCACCAAGGTCACCGGTCCCAAGATGACAGACAAGGCCAGAGCGTGTTGTATTCGCACCGATGGTGATGATATCTGAAAAACGTTCGGAGATAATCTCTTTTGCCATCGTCTTGCTGCTGCCGGGTTCCCCGATGATCAGGGAATGAACCGGCTCTTCGAAGGTCGAAAACATGCTTGCCGCAATCACCTTCTTCATGATTTCATTACCATGGATCTCCTGGAAGACATTCTCCCAGAACCCTTTGAATCCTCGTTCTTTAGCAAATTTCCGTAAATCATCCTCCGGGAGATAAATCCCGCTTTTTTGTCGCTCCATCGTTTTCTTCGACTCAAGGATCTCCTGGAGGCTTTCGGCTTTTGAAATCACCTTAGAAAACGCCTCGGATTTTCGCGAGAGTTTCAAGACGTTCCCTTCGATGGTTAATGCAGCGTTCCCCCATCCGACAACATAGACGTCAAGAACGTTGAGAATCGACTTGATGACAGCCCGATCGGTTTTCTTCGAGGTGACCTCTATAAGATCTCCGTTGGTGATGACAATATCAAGGATGTTGTCATTGGCAAGGATGTTACGTGCCCGTTGCACAAGCATCGTGCCTTTACTAGAACCCATCCCCAGCGAAGACACGGACATAAGAGCGATCTGTTCAAGGGTAGTAATTCCCATGTTCTCCAGTTTCTTCCGATCAGAGGGAACCACACCAAGTAAGGTCAGATCATCTTCCATAGCACACCATTGCGAACAGGTGATATCCCTCGGGCAGGATTAAAAGTTTCGGGTATGATAACAGTGACGAAACAAGCAGTGTTACTCTCGGTGAATACGTCTGCTGAGATGATATCGTTTCATCTCCCGTTCAAGGAACCTGTACACCGTCGGATGTTCACTCCCACTGAGAAGCATGTCAATTGCTTTTTTTGCGATATCCATACTCTCAAAATCCGCTATGATTGCCACGGTATGGCCATAGACTGAGAGGAGCCCACCAGTTAGCCCCTCGACGACCCGTTTTGTTTTCCCCTCTCGACCAATCACTCGGGCTTTCACCCGTGTGAGATGGGACTCTTTTTTCCCCGTATAGTCGTAGATATCAAAGATAAACAGTTCGGTTTCCTCTCCGAACAATCGAAACGCGTGTTCCGGTGAAAACCCTCGTCCGATAGCGCGGACGATATCTTCGACCTTTAAGGGAATAAGAGGATCTTTTGCTTCCTGTTCGTTGAACGATACATCCCCCTCCTCGGAATCAATCTCAAGGTGCAGATGAGAGATCCGTTCAATCGTCTTTTTCGTCTCTCCATCTTTTCCTATCAACACCCCCACACGTTCCTTGGGGATTCGTACATACCTCATGGTTTCTCACGTCTTTTTTTTCAAGAATCGTTCAAGGAGTTTTTTTTCACTAGCTTGAATATCATATTTTTTGAAATGTTGCACGATATTATGAATGTCTCGTTTTAAAAACTCTGCGGAGGCAGGATGTTCAAGCAGAACAGCTTGGCCGACGTCGATGATGTAAGGTTTCTGACGAAACATAAGGATGTTAAAGGCGCTCAGGTCTCCATGGACAACCTGGTTCTTGTACATTTGTTCAATAAAATCCATGATTTCGTCAAAGACTGCCTGAGGGGTACGAAGATCCACGTCCTTTAACAAAGGCGCTGATTTCTGTGCATCTCCAATATAACTCATCACGAGGATGTTCTGGATACATTTCAGTGGTGTTGGTGCTCGTACTTTTGCCTGATGTAATAATGCAAGGTTTTTGTATTCCTTCCTGGCCCACTCCGCGATCATTTCTCGTCTGTTTTTATACCCATACATGAACCGAGGGTCACCTTCGATGTATGATGCGATATGCTTAAATGTCATCGTCGCGGTCCGATAAATCTTAATGGCAACATATTTCCGCTCAGGGGTTGTCCCACGGAATATATTTGCTTCTTTTCCCGTCGAGATCGGGAAATCAACCTGATCAATGACTCCATCAGAAATCAGTTTCCCAAGTAAAAGAAGCGTGTTTCTGTCAAAGACCTCCCCAAAAGTCTTCCGATTGAACACAACACGGTCCAGAATCACCTGTGATTGTCGATCAAGCTTCTTTAACCATTTATCGTTAAGAAGTTCATCAGAAGACATTAATTTCCTCTGGAAGCATTTTCCTTCGACTCAGACTGCTTGCCTGAGTCCTGCTGTAACGAAAAACAATGTCTGCTTTTTCGTCTTGGATATCCCATGGTCTGATGATGAGCAGGTCCCCAGCGCGCACCCTGGCTTTGCGTTTCATCTTCCCAGGAATACGAGCCATACGAGATTTTTTATCCTCACAGACGACGTGAATACGAGAACCACCAAGCAGCTGGTCCGCAATCGCGAACATCTCATGATTCTTTCGATTCGGGAGGGGTAAGCGATAGTATCCTTCCTCACTATCTTGAGATGCTCCTTTTGAATGGCGTGCCTTTTGGTAAGTGTTCTGAGGTGGTGTCATAGGCTAAAGCCCCAACTCGTCAGAAATCCTCTTAAGCGCTTGTAAACCCAGCTCAAGAAAGACCTGAAGTTCTAGTTCCATATCCTCACAGAGTTCAATTCGTTTTCGGTTGCAGCCTGCGGCAAAGGATTTATCCTTAAACTTCGCTTGGAGCGTCTTTGTTGTCACATCCGCAAGCTTTTTCGAGGGCATAACCAGAGCAGCTGCGATGATAAGACCTGAGACGGCATCAGCAGCAATCAACGATTTATCTAGATAGGTTTGTGGGATCTGTGATGTATACTGATAATTATGTGCTTTGATGGCGTTGATTGATTCTAAGGGTAATAAATCAGCAAGTACTTTGACGGTGATCTGGGAGTGTTTCTCAGGTTCTTCTTTTGTAAAATCATAATCTAAATCGTGCAACAGACCGGTAAGGCCCCAAATCTGTGAATCCTCCCCAAGCTTTTTTGCCATATCCTCAAGGATCGCTTCCACGGCTAGGGAGTGTTTGATGAGGTTTTCTGTACGAAGGTTTTTCTTCAGAAGCTCAAATGCTTCGTTCCGAGTGAGCATATGAGAAAAGAGTAAAGAGGGAGTTGATTTAAACTTTCCTGACAGTGGATGAAAAGATTTTAAGTATGAAGACTGTTTTCTTTGTTGTTGATATGGCAATGAAAACCATTATGATTGTCGATGACGAAATCGCTTTTTTTGAACAAGTAAAAAACCTATTGGAACAAGAAGACGTCGAGGTAGTCACGGCCCGGAACAGCAGAGAAGCATTAGAACAGCTTAAAGAGGAAAACGAGGAAACTTTTGACTTAATCCTCGTCAATACAAGAATGCCCGGAAGTAAGGTGACGACTGCGCTGTTCTCAGTGAAACCTTCCCAGAAAAAACTTTCAGGGGGGTTACAAGATTTTTTACAGAAACCATTCACGAAAGAAGAACTCGTCGCATTTGTAAAAGAAAAGATAAAAGGTAACTAAAAAAAAGAATATTTTTTTAAATCCAACAAGGCTATTTGAGGGTTTTAACCCACTCGTATACAGGCGCGACAAGGTCTTTGATACGCTGTTTTTCCATATTCATCGGTGATGGTTTCCAGAAATCCACTGGCTCGAAATGAAAATCAGTCACCACCCCCATACGCTGCTCCTCTGGTTTGAAGACGATTTTCAGTGGCATGCCAAACTCGACATCCCAGGGGTCGATGCCATGCAGCTCGTTGGCCATCGCAACCTTACTGGACCCGATGTTCGCATAGACAAGGATGATCGGGAGTCGTTTCAGTGAGGACCGTCCGCTCCATCCCGCGACCGTCCATGTATGCACTGTTGCGGTAAGAGGCATCTCAATCCACTCTGTTTTTTGAAGGTTGCACTCTAAATTCCAACAATGAGTCCGGACAGGGACCCATGAATCACCGCACTTCGGGCAATGGGTTCCCATGATCTTTCCCTCAAGTAATCCGATGAAGAACCTGCTGTTCCAACCATGCCTGATGGTGTACAGCTGATCATAGTGGAGGAACTGGTTCATTGCGGTTCGGTCTTCCGAGACCTCATAGCCGACGAAGGCAAGACCTGTTTCTTTCACATCAGCGGGTCGAGTGTCCTTTTTGTCGGTGAAGTTCGGTGGGTCAGCGAATTTCTCTTTCTTTTTTCCTACTAAAACTGTTCTCATCATGGTTTAATGCCTCCTGAGGATAAAATTCGAAATACTCGTCCCGGTCCCCGCATGGCTGTTTACGATACCGCACTCAGGGTCGGGGACTTCGGTTTTTTTACTGAGATGTTTCTTTGGGATCAGCCCAGCAAGCTGGTAGTAGCATTCAATCGAGCTCATAATACCGGTGGCGCCAACAGGATGACCATACCCAAGCAGACCTCCACCGGGGTTCATCGGGATGTCCCCATGCATGCTTGTGCGTTCATCACGGATGAACTTCGCAATCGTGTTCTCATCGGCAAGGCCCAATGCCTTGTAGATTTGCGCCTCCGAGGTTGAGAACGCGTCATGGATCTCACCAAAGTCGATGTCCTTCAGCGGATTCTTAATACCAGCCATCTTATACGCCTGCTCTGCGGAGTTCCGACAGGCGGCAAACTCAGTCATCCCTGGGTATCCTGGGCCGTAGCGTTCATTCCACCCAGGGTTGTTCAACCGGTCACCCGCACGTATGGTACAGCTGGACAACCCTATCCCGTCGATGGTCACGTACGAATCCGGGTTGACCTTCTTTGCGTACTGCTCTGAGCAGACCAGCAGAAACGCAACACCCCTGCTCATGAGACAACAATCTAATTTTTTAATAGGATAGGAGATAAGACGGGAGTTCATGACATCATCGACCGTGATATATTTATGGTCATTGCGATACCATTGTGCCTTGGGGTTGTCCATCGCATTGTTCTTGTTTTTCATCGCGATCAAAGCGACATCCTCTTCAGTGACATGGTTATCCTTCATCCATTTGTTCGCCATCGCAGCATAGTAAATCGGATAGATACCGCCCACCATGAGTTCGTATCTGATGTCCGAGGCCATTGCGATAAACTCACTACCCTGTGATTGTGAGACCGAATCCATAGTCTCCCAGCCGACAATCCCCACCACATTATGATGACCGGACATGACCGCAAGTGCGGCTGCATATAAGGCGGATCCACCAGTATTGCCCCCGTTTTCCACACGGTAATGGGGGAGACCGACCAGTCCGAGATGATCATGGATAATCCATTCTGGAGCTAACTGATGACCGAAATGAACAGAGAAATGTGAATAAATCATCAAATCTAAATCTCGTAGCGAGAAACCCGGGACGTCCTGCTGTGTTTCTTTGACACATTCTGCTGCCCCACCCTCGATACTTTCAAAACCAGTCGGACCATAGTCAAAAGGTGTTGTTGCTCCGCCGATAATACAAACTTTCTGTGACATTATTATCTTCCCCTCAGGACTATCAACCTCACGCGGCCCCAGTCCCCTTGAAAGGGGAATCGTCTGAGAATTAAAAAAGGTTGTTATTTTTCTAAATAAAATGTGAAAGAAAATTTTATTTTGGTGAAAGATTATTTTTTTCGAATTGTACTGTTAATAGTTATGCTGTATAAAGGCATATTAACTAGTTTACGAAATGAAAAATATTTTACTTGGTGTTATTTCCCGATAACCATCCCAGCAGGATCGATTTTCTGAAGGATCTGTAATTCCTTCTGAGAAGGCGGCGATGTCATAGAAACATCTTTCGGGATGAGGATTTCAAACCCAGAGTTCTCCTTCACCTGCTCAATCGTTACACCAGGATGGAGCGAAACCAATGTCATCTGTTTTGATTCCTTTTCAAACCCGTACACACCCAGCTGGGAAATCACCCGATACGGACCACTACCACGGGGCAATCCGGCAGTCTCACGGGAATCAAACCCGTTAAGATACCCAGGGGTTGTCAGGAAATCGATTGTTTCAAGGAACCGGTGTTTATCCTGCCGCATGAGGATGATCGTCTGATGACACAGCGTCCCGACATCATTAGCCCCCCCACTTCCAGGGAGCCGTACTTTTGGATGGTCATACGGGCCGATCACAGTGGTATTCAGATTCCCAAATCGGTCAATCTGCGCGCCACCAAGGAATCCATAATCGATGTACCCTGCTTGCGCCATTGCCATGGAATCATGCATACTTGACGCTGCGACCGCAGAATAAAACGTCCGCGAGTCACCTACAGAAATGGGAAGCACGGGCATCTCGGGGCCGATCCCACCAGCCTCAAAGAACAACAGCAGGTTCGGTGCATGGGTCCGTTGTGCCAGCATCGCTGCGATCATCGGAAGACCCGTGCCGACAAACACTGATTTATTATCCTGCAACATTCTGGAGGCAACACAGGCCAGTAGTTGTGTCGAGGTGTATGACTCTTTTTTTGACGGTGTGTTCTTCTTAGCTTTCAACCATGGGGCGGTCATTGGCTCTTCGAATCGTTCGATCCGCCCGAGTTTCTGCATTCTTCGTGTGCCACCTATCTTTTTTAGATAGTCTGAAAAATCCTTGACACCATACACGTACTTCTCAAGGTACTGCTGCACCCCCTCATCAGTCGCAGATAAAGATAACCATTCCCCAATGTGGTCCTCATCAAAGAAATACTGATACGGCATCTGACAAGGATGCGACCCAAACGGTGTCTCCACCACCGCACTAACAAGATAAAACGGGATCACTGTCTTCCAAGGCTCCTGTCGTATTTTCTTTGTATCAATGATCTTCTCTGTGGTGATGATGAGATGACGTGCTGCACGGGACAGCTCAAAATCCTCAACCATTATTCCATCGATCTGCGCATTACCATATTTGTCACAACGCGGCACGTGAATCACCGCGACATCCGGATAACATGCTGGGAGCAGACAAACCTGCTTGCCGCTGAATGGATCAAACATGGTTCTTGCAGAGCTCTTTGCGAACGTATCAGTCCCTAGCATCACCCGTGTCGGGATGAACGGCAGACCCATCATCGCGGCAAGAAAACGCCATTGATACCCAGCGTTACTGATTTCACCAACCACCCTGCATTTTCCTGTTTCCACGGCACGACGAGAGGCAGGAGACAATCCGCGAAGCTCATGACCGAAGGAGTACGCAACCTCGACGGACCCGACACACCCGGAGCCGACCAGCACATCAAGGTCATGGACCGCGGTCTTACCACACATCGTCAAATGTCGTTTGTGTTGTCTGATGATTTCATAGACAATCGCCATGGACACCCGCACGTGTCCAAAGCCACCCATTGCAAGCAATGAGCCATTAGCAATAAATTTCGACACGGCCTGCTGAACGGACAGGCGCTTATCCAGCAGACCCCGTGACTTGTTCCGAATAATCCATGTACGGTTTTCATCAGGGTCATGCCATCCAACAAGTCCACCGGTACCTTTTTGAACGTTCTGGTCGCATTCCATGAGAATCATTCCCCGCCACATCCATGCTTTTTTCAGAGACTTGCTCTAAAAAAACCATCTAGTATCGACATCACGTGTCCCTACAAAAAATCTTCGTTAGAAACAAGGCGTAAATTTAAAGACTTGTGACCTATCAGGGTATGAGGATTCGTATGGATTTCCAACTCACGGAACAGCAAAAATTATTTAAAAAAACAGTCAGAGAATTTGCTGAAAAAGAAATCAAACCACTTGCATCTAAAATTGATAAAGAAGAGTATTTCCCATGGGAAATGTACAAGAAGATGGGAAAACTCGGTCTCATGGGTATGACGGTACCAAAGAAATATGGCGGGTCCGGGATTGATAAGATGTGCTATATGATCGCCCTTGAGGAGATTTCTCGAGTATGCGGATCTACCGGTCTTACGGTCGAGGCTCATAACTCCCTTGGGGTCGGTCACATCTATGAGAAAGGAACAGAGGAACAACGCAAAAAGTATTTACCACAACTCCTCCATGGAGAAGCACTTGCTGCTTGGGCGCTCACCGAACCAAACGCTGGTTCTGATGCAGCCTCACTGCAGACAACCGCGGTCCTTGAGAAGGATGAATGGGTGATAAACGGAACGAAGCAGTTCATCACCAGTGGGGACATCGCTGCAGTCACAACAGTCATGGCAAAAACCGATAAATCACTTGGGGCCAAAGGAATCAGCGCGTTCATTGTAGAAAAAGATACCCCGGGATTTACTGTTGGTGTACTTGAGGATAAACTCGGGCTTCGGGGGAGTCGTACCGCTGAGTTGATTTTTGAGAATTGCCGGGTCCCAAAAGATCATCTCCTTGGTGAGAAGAACCTTGGTTTTGTCGGTGCGATGACCATCCTTGACCGCGGTCGCACCGCGATTGGTGCTATGGCGGTTGGTATTGCGCAGGGCGCCCTTGACGAAAGCCTTGCGTACGCAAAACAACGAGAACAATTCGGGAAACCCATCGGGAAGAATCAGGCCATCCAGTGGATGATTGCAGACATGGCAACCACGATTGACGCGGCACGGCTGCTTGTCATGAGAGCTGCGTATCTCGAAGAAAAAGGCGTACCGTTCAGTATCGAGGCATCTATGGCAAAACTGTATGCTTCAGAGATTGCGATGAAAGCGACCCGTGATGCGATTCAGATTTATGGGGGCCATGGATATATGCGGGACCTCCCCTTAGAACGATTCTACCGTGACATCAAACTTACTCAGATAGGTGAAGGAACCTCAGAGGTTCAACGCATGGTGATAGCAAAACGCCTCGGGCTCTGAGAATGATGCATGATGGGGGATGAAAAAAAATGAACACGAAGGAGACGAAATGTGAGACGGTCTTTAAAAAAGACAGATATGAAGAGCTGTATAAGACATTCACCTGGAAGATACCGAACTATTATAATTTCGGCTTTGATGTAGTCGACCAGTGGGCAGAGGACCGCACGAAACTGGCGCTGATCTCGATTGATCGAACAGGGGAGAAACCACGCTACCACACGTTTTATGACCTGAAAGTTCAATCGAACCAGTTTGCGAACGTGTTGCGCAAGCTTGGAGTCAAGAAAGGCGATCGTGTCTTGGTGATTCTTCAGAGTATCCCTGAGTGGTATATCGCATTAATCGGGATGTTTAAGCTTGGTGTGGTACCCATGCCAGGGACTGTTTTGTTGACGTCCAAAGATATTGAGTATCGTGTGAACCGCTCGGAGGCATCCATGATTCTTACTGATCTTGATCATGCGGATCGTGTTGAGGCTGTGAAGAAGAATTGTAAGACCTTGAATCATATCATGCTTGTGGATGGGAAACGTAACGGATGGCTGAATTTCACCGAGGAAATGAAGGATGCGTCTCGCGAGCTTTCTCAGAAGGAGATTGGCAAGACTCGCGCGGATGACCCCCTGCTTATCTATTTTACTTCTGGAACGACCGGTCATCCAAAGATGGTGCTTCATACTCATAGTTATGCGCTTGGTCATGAGGTCACAGCGCGTTTTGCTCAAGCTCTCACAAAATGCGACCTGCATTGGACTGTCTCTGAGACAGGCTGGGCGAAAGCCGCCTGGGGGAAGCTCTTTGGCCAGATGATTGTGGGAGCGGCTATTATCCAATGGGAAACACCTGGTCGTTTCGATGCGGATGGGTTGCTTCGTGCAATGGAGAAATTTGGTGTCACGACGTTCTGTGCGCCGCCAACCGTGTACCGCATGCTTATCCAGATGGATCTTTCACAGTATAAATTGAAACTACGGCATTGCATGAGCGCAGGCGAACCACTCAATCCAGAGGTTATCAGGGTCTGGAAGGATGCGTACGGCCTTGAGATCTACGATTTCTTTGGGCAGACTGAGACGGTGTGTGTGCTGTCCAACTTCCCGTTCATGCCGATCAAGTATGGGTCGGTTGGGAAACCCACACCAGGTCATGATGTCCGAATCGTTGACGATGATGGGAAAGAATTAAAAGCAAACGAAGTCGGGAACATCGCATTGTATATCGGCGATGTGCGACCACCAGGGCTTTTCAAAGAATATTGGAAAGACCCAGAGATTATGAAAAAATCGTTTAAAGGGAAGTATTATTACACCGGTGATCAAGGGTATAAAGACCAGGATGGTTATTTCTGGTTTGTTGGTCGTGATGATGATATTATCAAATCATCAGGCTACAGAATCGGACCTTTTGAGGTGGAATCTGCACTCATCGAGCATGATGCGGTCGCGGAATGTGCAGTCGTCGGCGCTCCTGACCCTGAGGGGATTCGTGGGATCGTCGTCAAAGCCTATGTTGTTCTTGCGAAGGGGTATAAACCATCAGAGACGCTGACAAAGGAGCTGCAGGAGTATGTAAAGAAAGTCACCGCCCCCTACAAGTACCCGCGTATCATCGAGTATATGGATGAGTTACCAAAAACCATCTCCGGGAAGATACTGAGAAGAGAGCTCCGTTCAAAATAATGAGGATTTTCTCCATTTTTTTTCTTTTTTTCTGAAAATGTTTTTTAGGAAAATATAGATGTATCGGATAATCAGTGCTTTTTTGTATTTCGTAAAACTGATCTGCCCCCCGGTTACCCCAATGATGAGTTTGGCGAATTTCTTATCATAGGTCATCATCCGTATAATCTTCTCAGAGTCCATCCCCCATTGGTTGTTAAACCTCCCAAGTGCTTTCAGATCCTTTCCAAAATCAGTAATCCATAGGTTCTGATAACGGCAGAGAGAACGACGGCTGAGATCCTTTTTCTGTAAGGAGTCAGCAACCACCTGTGCAGCAATCTGCCCTGAGGCCATCGCATAGTAGATGCCCTCACCGGTGATGGGGTTAATGAAGCCTGCAGCGTCACCGCAAAGAAGGACGCGGTCCCCATACGTATTATCCAAGGGAAAGATAGGAAGGGTTGCCCCTCTTAGGTTTTCGATAGGGAAGTCGGCAGGGAGTAGTTTTTTTTCTTTCAGAAGAGAGATAAAGTGTTCATAGGTTTCCTTCAGCGGTATTTTCGGTCTGGCTTTGGAGATTGCTGATTGGAACTCACCGATTCCTATGTTCACACAGTTCTTCTTTGGAAACACCCAGCCGTATCCAGCGACACCCTGCGCTTTAATAAACAGGTAGGCAAGACGTTTCTTTGTAAAAAACGTTGAAAGCTCTTTTGCGGTCATTGGTTGCTCTTGCATGAGGGAGATGCAGAGGACCTCAAGTTTTTTTGCCAATTTCGTTTTTTCTGCAACAATGCTATGCATGCCATCGCAGCCGATGACCACTTGTGTCTCGATGGTTTCCCCATCCTCAAGCATCACGATTGCTTTTTCTTTCTGAATAAGCACATCGACGACGGACTTCCCTGCCTGAAATATCACTCCAGCTTTTTGTGCAAGAGACAGTAAGCCATTATCAAATTCTTTACGAAGCGTCATCAGGAGGAATGGTTTTTCTCGTATGAAATCAAACTTGTAGCGAAGGGACGAAGAATACATGGTGGTGCCATAGGAGATGGAATCAATAAACGGTTCGATATAAGCGAATCGTTTCATCACACGAGTCGGAAGACCCCCACCACAGGGTTTATCACGAGGGAACATTGCTTTGTCAAGAAGAAGGACTGTGATGTTCTTTTCTGCAAGGTTTTTTGCCGCTGTCGAACCTGCGGGTCCCGCACCGATAACAACTACATCATACTGCATGGTAAAACCAACATTGTTGTTACATCCGGAAGACACCAGGTTTCCAGTCGGAGATCGGAGCGTTAATGGATGCGGAAATCCCAAGACCCAGGACCAAGCGAGTATCTACTGGATCAATAATCCCATCATCCCAGATACGGGCTGTGCTGTAATACGGGTTGCCCTCTGCTTCATATTTTTTCATAATCGGGTCGGTTAGGTCCTTTTCCTCTTTCTTTGTCATCTCGATGCCTTTCCTCCAGAGTTGATCACGTTTCACGGTGAGAAGTACGGTTGCTGCCTGCTGGCCACCCATCACGGAGATGCGAGCGTTCGGCCACATCCAGAGCTGTCGCGGACTGTAGGCCCTCCCGCACATCCCATAGTTCCCGGCTCCAAAGGATCCTCCGATGATGACCGTAAACTTCGGTACTTGTGCACAGGTGACCGCAGTCACCATTTTTGCTCCATCCTTTGCAATCCCACCGGCCTCGTATTTCTGCCCGACCATAAACCCAGTGATGTTTTGGAGGAAGACAAGAGGGGTTTTCCGCTGGCAGCAGAGTTCGATGAAATGAGTCCCTTTCAACGCGGACTCGGAAAACAGTACACCATTATTGGCAAGAATCCCTACCGGATAGCCCATGATCCGGGCAAAACCACAGACAAGAGTCGTGCCATATAAGGCTTTGAACTCATGGAACCGTGATCCATCGACGATGCGAGCGATGATCTCCCGGACCTCGAAAGGCTTCCGAGGGTCTTTTGAGAGGATTCCATAGATCTCCTTAATGTCATAGGAAGGTTCCTCAGGTTTTTTAATATCTAAGTAAGTTTTCTCTGGTCGGTTGAGATTTTCAATGATATTTCGACAAATCCGGATGGCATCAGGATCGTCGAGCGCATAGTGATCTGATACTCCACTTTCGCGGCAATGCACATCAGCACCGCCAAGCTCCTCAGCGGTGACCTCCTCACCGGTCGCGGCTTTCACTAACGGAGGTCCTCCAAGAAAAATCGTCCCAGTTCCTTTCACGATGATGGTTTCATCAGACATCGCAGGGACATAGGCGCCCCCGGCGGTACAGGATCCCATGACTGCTGCGATCTGCGGGATCTGAAGTGATGACATCTTCGCTTGATTATAGAAGATACGTCCGAAATGCTCACGGTCGGGGAACACCTCATCCTGCATGGGGAGGAACGCACCACCAGAGTCAACTAGGTAGATGCAGGGGAGGTTATTTTCCATGGCGATTTCCTGTGCACGAAGATGTTTTTTCACAGTGATAGGATAATATGTTCCACCAGTAACGGTTGCATCGTTAGCAACGATGACAACTTCCCTGCCGTGGATAATCCCAATACCGGTGACGATCCCAGCAGCGGGTGCTTTGTTGTCATACATATCAAAGGCAGCAAGCGTGTTAAACTCCATAAAGGGAGTGTCAGGGTCGAGTAATGCATCGATACGTTCTCTTGCAAGCATCTTCTTCCGGGATTTATGAAGCTTGACTGCTTCTTCACCACCACCTTTCATAGTAGCGGTGATCTTTTCTTTCATATCCTTCGCAAGTTGCTCATAATGGGCAAAGTTTTCCTTATACTCTTTACTTGAGGTGTTAATCGTACTTTCAATGACTTCCATGGTCTTTCTCCTCTCTTTTTATTTCAGCAGTGAGCTGCCCAATTTCAATTTGATCCTTCTCCTTAAAATGTATCTTTACCACCACCCCATCGTATGGTGCTCGTATCAGATATTCCATTTTCATAGCTTCAATAACAAGCAGCACATCATCTTTCTTTACGAATGCTCCTTCCTTAGCTTTCCTGCTCACAACCGTCCCGGAGATGGGTGAATGCAGGTCCCCTTCTTTTTTCTCTGTAGCCTTCCGTCCAGTCAGTTCTATACGTTTCACCTTGAAGATGCTCCCATCGATGAAGACAAACTTGTTATCATCCCCTTCGGAGATTGTGCTTTTAATGACCCGGTTCCCAAGCTGAATGGACAACTGCCCTGGCTTTAACTCCGTTGCTGTTACCGTATATTCATTGTTATCGTAGGTGATGAAGAACCGGTCTTCCCGTCGTTCCACAGTGACGTTATACACATGATTATCATGCTCGTAGTTGATGAACAATGTTACACCCCCATCCTCCATCGTCCCACATGCTGCCATGGGGAGTGCGGGTCTGCTTCTTTATATCTGACGACCTCTTGTCGTTTTGTATGCAAAGCGTCATACACGGCCAGAGCGATGAGTGCATCAAGGGGGAGTCCTTCTTTAGTCACCATCCATTCGCTGAAATGGTCATTGATGAAATGCGTCGTGATGTTCCCTTTTTTAAATTCAGGATGCTCAAGAACTTTCTTTAAAAACGGAATATTCGTCGTGACACCAAGGACAATGTAATGAGAAAGAGCCCAGATCATCTTATTGATGCTCTCCTCTCGGCTCTCGCTGCTGACCGTCAGTTTCGCAAGCATTGGATCATAATACGGACTGACATGCAGGTCTGTTTCAACACCGGTGTCGTTCCTGATGTTCGGTCCAATGGGGATATCGACTTTTTCAAGAGTTCCGATGCTGGGAAGGAAACCATTGGATGGGTCCTCCGCATAGATACGGCATTCTAACGCATGACCACGCTGGATGAGGTCTTCTTGCTTTATTGAAAGCTGCATGCCACTGGCAATACGCAGTTGCCATTTGACAAGGTCGATACCGGTGGTCGCCTCGGTGATCGGATGTTCGACCTGCAATCGTGTGTTCATCTCCATGAAGTAGAAATTCTGCTTTCCGTCGACCATGAACTCGATGGTGCCCGCATTTGTATAGCCCACCGCTTTCGCTGCGGCGACCGCTGCTTTCCCCATCATCTCCCGTAGCTGTGATGTCATCACCGGAGAGGGCGTTTCCTCAATGATTTTCTGATGTCGACGTTGAATAGAGCATTCACGTTCGAACAGGTGAATCACATGACCATGTTCATCGGCAAGAATCTGAAATTCGATATGACGAGGCTTGTCGATGTATTGCTCAAGGAAGACAGAGTCGTTTCCAAACGAAGATTTCGCCTCCCGCTTGGCACTTTCTATTGATTGCTCCAGTTCCGATTCTTCATAAACGATACGCATCCCTTTGCCCCCGCCTCCCGCAGTCGCCTTCACTAACAAAGGAAAACCGATTTTTTTCCCTTCTTTTATAAGGGTAGGAATATCCTGTTGCACTCCAGGATAGCCAGGGATCACCGGGACATGGGCTTTGGCAATTGTTTTTTTCGCTTCGATTTTATCACCCATCAGACGGATGACCTCAGGAGACGGGCCGATGAACTTAATTCCGGTGTCTGCACAGGCTTTTGCAAAATCCGGGTTCTCCGCGAGGAATCCGTACCCGGGATGGATTGCTTCAGCATGGGTTTGCATCGCATTTTTTATGATCTTTGCGATATTGAGGTAGCTTTCAGAAGGGGTGGGATCTCCTAGGTTAATGGATTCATCTGCGATCTGGACATGGGGTGAATTTTTATCAACCTCTGAGTACACCGCAACGGTTTTGATCCCCATTTCCTGACAGGCTTTGATGACGCGAACGGCTATCTCGCCACGATTCGCAATCAGAACCTTCGTAAACATGGCTATTACCTCTTCCAGTTCGGTTTTCGTTTCTCCAAAAACCCCTTGATTCCTTCTTGTCCTTCTTGAGAAATTCGAAGCTTTGAGATTTTTTCAACAGTGAATTCTTTATATGTTTTTGTATCCATTTTTTGGAGAGCATCTATCAAATGTTTTACCTCTTTTATAGCCTTTGGGCCAGATGAACGAATCTGCTCTATATAGGTCTGGACCGTCTCATCGAGCTTTTCAGAAGGAACAACAAGGTCAATTAATCCTATTTCTTTCGCATGTTGTGCATCAAACCGTTCCCCGGTAATGAAGAGACGTCTCATCGATGCCGGTGTCATCCGCAGAGCGACGAATGTCGAGATCACTGCAGGGATAATTCCGAGTTTGACTTCACTGAAACCGAACCGTGTCTCAGGAACCGTAATCGTGATGTCACAGACGGCAAACAGTCCGATACCACCTCCAAACGCATGACCATTGATACGGCCGATGACTGGCTTTGAGCAGGTATGAATCGTCTCATACATATCAAGGAGGAGGCGGCTATCCTTCTGATTTTCTTCCGGGGAGTAGTTGACCATATTTTTCATCCAGGTGAGATCTGCCCCGGCACAGAAGGATTTCCCATTCCCGGTGAGGACTACGACGGACACTGAAGTATCATCCGTGAGCTGGCGAAAACAATCGGTAAGCTCTCTCATGAGCTTCTCATTCATCGCATTATGGACATCTGGCCGATTTAAAATCACGGTCGCAATATCGTCTTTTTTCGTAAAGACCAGGGTTTCATAGTTCATTCTGCTACCTCCCCTTGGAATTGTATCGCACTCATAGGAAATTGATACATAAAGGTTTCCATCTGTTTATCGACAATTGCCGATTTCTCCTCTATTTTCCTTGAAAGAGTGGTTTGCGTTTTTCTACAAAAGCAGTGACACCTTCTGAAAAATCCTTTGTTCCTGCGGACCATGCCGCCGTCCTGCTTTCGAGTTCCAGATGAGATATCATATCAGTATCAAGGCTTTTATTGATAAGCATCTTTGCTTTCCCAACCGCGATAGGTGGCAGAGTCCGAAACACGGAAACAATTTCTTCGATTGTAGCATCTAGGGTTTCTTCCTCGACGACTTTATTCACCAAGCCAAGCTGGTATCCTTCTTCTGCAGAGAACGTCTTGGAAGTTAAGATATACTCACAGGCGCGCTGGTATCCGATAAGTTTTGTCACGAACTGCGTTCCACATCCGGGTGCAAGACCAATGCCGATGAACGCGGTGCACATCTTAGCATCTTTAACTGCAATAATCATATCACATGCGAGAGCAAGGGAGAGACCTGCTCCAAACGCAGCACCATTCACGGCAGCGATAACCGGTTTCTCCATGGTTCGTATCTCGATGACACAGCGATGGATCGCTCGTGTTAAATCACGTAAAAACCTCGATTTATTGGTCGCGGCATGCATTTCTTTAACATCACCACCACCGCAGAATCCTCTACCGGTTCCTTTGATGACGACGGCTCGTATTCCCTGGTTAATGGCAATTTCCTGAAGTACATCATAGAGTTCATGACCAAGTTTCATATCAAACGAGTTTAACCGGTCAGGACGGTTTAAGGTGATATATGCAATCATATCTTTATCAGTACGTTGAAGGGTTTCATAGTTCATGATTCATTAGGAAACAGGCTAAAGGATTTAAATGTTAAGAACGGATGCTAAAAAAAAATATTTACTATTTCATGATCCTTTCTTCTCTGTACATGGTGCATTACAGCTAGCACAATCCGTCTGCTGACACGGCTCAAGATGAATATGCAGGTCACAGGAACCATACATCCTTTGCATGACCCTTTCAATCCGATGGCAGAGGTCATGGGAATCCTGGATGTTCATCTCCTTGTTCACCACAAGATGCATGGAGATGTCATCTTTCCCAGACCCCTTTATGATAGATATTTTATGAAAAGATATGACCCAATCTTGTTTTCGTAAGATGCTTTCGATGATTTTCTTTTTTAAAAATGTGTCTCGGTGAAAATCCGTTGGTTCTACATGAATGATGGTGGAGCAGTGTATTTTTTCTCTGATTTTTTCTTCGAGTTTATCTGCTAGATCATGAGCAGCCTCTAGGCGTAGCTCTTTATCCACTTCTGCATGTAATGTGATGATTTTATTTGTTCCATAGTCATGCAGGGAGATATCATGGATGTTTTTTACTCCTGGAATGTCGTGACCAATTTGTTGTATGGTTTCAATTGTCTCTTTTTCAGGAGATTTACCTATGAGAAAGTTTGCCGAGGTTTTCCCAAGTTGTATTCCCACATAAAGAATAATTAGGGACACAATAATCCCAAAAAGGGAATCAAGCAAGGGAAATCCATAGGAAGAACCGATTACGGATACCCCCACACCAACAGAAGTAAGGGCATCACTGCGATGATGCCATGCATCAGCGGCAAGAGCATCACTGTTAATTTTTTTACCAAGCGCCAAGGAGAATCGTGCCATCCATTCTTTCACACCTGCTGTAAGAAGGACAGCAATTCCGATAATCACAGCATACTCTTGATGGGTGATGTTGATGGTGTTAAAAATTCTCTCAAGGGATTGTTGAATGAACCCAAAAGCTGTCACGACAAGCAGAACCGCGATGATCACTGTTGCTATGTATTCAACTCTTCCGTAGCCATAGGGATGCTGGTGATCAGATGGTTTTGCTGCTACCTTAAATCCAATAATGACAATAAGAGAAGTTCCAACATCAGAGAGCGTATGAACCGAATCTGCGATTAACGCGATGCTGTTGATGAGTAAACCCATTGCCAATTTTACGATAAAAAGACTGATATTTCCAAGGATACTGACAAGACCCTCGAGATACCCATATTTAGCGCGTACTGCGGGATCATGAACATCTCCGTAATCTGGAATCAGATGGAACCTTTTTTTTGTTCCCATGGATACATCAGCAGTACATCATTCTCAGATATAGGTTTTTTGATAAAAAAAAAAAAGGTAGTTTGTTTTATAAGGGATAACCACCGATCTTTAAGGTAGGATCACCAAGGAGGATGAATTCCTCAACAGTAAAAGCATCATCAGGTACATCCGTGATATAGCCGTTTTGCATTTGTGTTATCATCTCACCAAGGAACTCACTTGACTCATATGCCGAGAAAAACTCAATAGATATTTTCCCAGCCCCGCTATCAATACCCCCAAAGGCGGTACGGGTTGCCCCAATGGTTGCTATTGCCCCACCATTTTCATGATTCACAAACGCCCAGGCATAGCACGGGAGTCTTTGTGAAGTGTCCACCCCAAGGAGTCGTGCCAAGATATTAAAGAGGAAATAAGGTCGATAGTCCAGAAGGTCCTGCAGGACATAATCGATTTTCGTGGTAAGACACGCATCAAAGAAGATGATAGGCAGTTTATAGCCATTCTTGAGATCCTTGATATAAGCGGTGTAATAATACTTCATCGACGTACCAATGGGAGTGTAGGTGCCCATGCCATTTTCGAATCCATGTCCGGAATAATCAAGGAAGCCCGCACCCTCAGTAATAGTGCTTGATATGGTGCGTCGGTTAAAATTCCCAAGCGACGTCCAGATTCTCTCTGGCGTGAATTGCGGCATAATACCCCTAATGATTTCATTGAGCTCCTCCCCGTCGTTTCCAGGGGACCAGCGGAACGTGTTCCCGCCGATGAATATCATGGTCTCAAACCACTGGCTCCCATAGGTTTCGGTTTCATAATGGAGTATTTTATCCACAACGATGATTACCTCCTCAACAGAAGCACATGCGAGCCGACCAAGATGAACATCCGGATAGAGATCCACTTGATCACTTGATTCACCAAATTGGTCATTGTGGTTTGTATCCCAACTGCTGAAATCCCCCGTATGTGTGTAAATATCTGAGTAATACAGGTCTGTTATTAATTCTTCATCCCAATGCCATATCACCACATGACTGCGTCGTATCGGAAGCTTGTCATATCCACCGACAAGCAACACAGAGGTAACAGAATTGTTTTCGATCTGATCCTTTATTGTATATTTAATTTGCTCTGGAAGATCCCGACCGGTTGCATGATCGCCAATCCATTCAGTCGTAAGCAAGGTTGTCGGAATGTTATAGTCCATTTTATGTTGAATGAGTGGCTGTAATGCGTCACTAAATTCTTCAGGAGCAACAATCAGCAAAACGGTGTCTTCGGAGGATAGAAGTGGTGCGGTCTGTGGTTCTTCGTATGTAACAGAAATCTGCACACTTGGCGTAAAAAGCAGGGTCTGCTGTGAGGGAAGATACAGCAGAGGATAATACTGAATTGAAAGAAGGACGACATGGGTATTTCCATGTAAACCAGCACCGATTTGATACTCCAAGCGAGAGAAAGGATAGCTGTTCTTGCCTTGATAGACCTCAGTATTTTTTAAAAGGGTTTGACCTGCAGGATTGGACAAACGTGATACCGGTGTTGGTGCGGCAGCAGGACCTATCTCTTTTAAGAGTGATATAGGACAAACAGAGGACGTAGTAAAAGAGACATCCTTAATGATTGTTCCAAACGGAAATGAAAACAGCTTCGTGTACATCGGGAGGATTGGGTTTCCTGGTGACGCGGCATAGGAGGTGGCTTCTTTGACTTCAACAGACAAGTAATCGTATTGTTCCGAAATCACCGGTTCTGAGAAGTGTATTTCTTTCTGTAATTGTAAATTGTTGCTTACAGTATCGACGTTCACAGCTGCTCCAAAACCACTTAATATGAACACTCCTATGAGGAGAATTGATAGAATTTTCTTCATATTTTTACCCCTTATTTATGTATTCTATCAGTCTTATACTACTTATCGTATTTAAATTTTCTTTTTTGGAATATGGTCAAAACAAAAAAAGACAAGAAATATTATATAAAACAAACCTTATGTCCGACCAGACTACATCCATGGAAAAAGACACCTACGATTACGTTACAATCGAACAGAAATGGCAGGAGAAATGGTTTACCGTAAACATCAACCAGGCTACACGTGAGAAACAAAAAAAATTTTTCATTCATTTTGCCTATCCTGGCGTCTCAGGGTATCTCCATGTCGGCCATATGCGAGGCTTCACCTACTGTGACGTAATCGCCCGATATAAGAGGATGACCGGCTATGATGTACTCTTTCCAGCAGGATTTCACGCATCCGGGATCCCTTCGGTGGGTTTTGCAAAAAAAGTTGAGCGGCACGACCAAGACACTCTGAAACTACTAAGACAAAACGGTTGTTCTGAGGAATGTATCAGACGATTACAAGATCCTGTCGAGGTCGTTAGCTACTTTAGTACAGTCTATGTTGATGATTATTGGAAACGCTTTGGGTTTCTTATCGATTACACCAGGTTGATGAATACCATCTCGGATGGATACAAAAAATTCATCCAGTGGCAATTCCACAAACTCCATGAGAAAAACCTCCTGATCCAAAAACCACATTATGCTCCCTTCTGCCCGAATTGTGGACCCGTGGCGGTCGATAAATCAGAAACCGATGTTTCGCAAGGTGGATCAGCTGAGATTCTTGATTTTACGGTGCTGAAATTCACACTTAAGGATGGAACGATTCTCCCAGCTGCTACTCTACGACCTGAGACCATCTTCGGGGTCACCAATATGTGGGTGAATCCAACTGTTGAATACCAGTTCGCAGTCGTGAATAACGAAACCTGGGTCTGCTCTAAAGAATGCCTGCAGAAAATCTCCTATCAATACGATACAGTCAAACCACTCCAGAAGATCATCAAAGGAGTGGATTTGATAGGAAAAACATGTATCGTTCCTGAAACAAACCGGGAGGTACCGATTCTTGCAGGGATGTTTGCGGACCCTGGTGTCGCGACAGGAATCGTCATGTCAGTCCCCGCCCATGCGCCCTACGATTGGATTGCACTTGTGGAGTCAAAAGCCGCAATCGCTGCTATTAAAATCATTGATGTGAAAGGATTTGGCAACAACCCAGCAAAGGAAGCATGTGATCAACTCGGCATACAGAGTCAGACTGAGACAGAAAAGCTTAACGAAGCAACCGAACTTGTGTATAAAAAAGAGTTTCACACAGGCATATTAAACGAGAAATGTGGACAGTACGCTGGTATAAAAATCTCTGAAATCAAAGACACGGTGAAAAACGATCTGACACAGAAGAATCTTGCGACGACCATGAAAGAATTTTCAGAAACCGTCCTTTGTCGTTGTAAAGAAAAAGTCATGATAAAGCAAATCCCCGACCAGTGGTTCATCAAGTACAGTGACGCGCGACTCACCGCAGACTCAAAAGACTATGCAGCCACCATGAACATTTTTCCGCAGGAATACAAAGATGAACTACCGAAAATCCTTGATTGGTTCGGGGATCGTGCTGCGATACGCAGGGGCTCCTGGCTTGGCACAGAGTTCCCTTATAAAAAGGACTGGATCATCGAGCCGATCTCAGATTCGACGTTGTACCCAGCATACTATGTGCTTTCCCCTTATGTAAATCAAAAGAAGATAACGGTTAAAGAGATGACTGATGAGTTCTTCGATTATGTTTTCTTCGGTCTTGGGTCCCCAAAACAGAAGCTATGGGAGACCATCAAAGCAGATTTTGATTACTGGTACCCCGTGGATATCAATCTTGGTGGAAAGGAACATAAGACCGTGCATTTCCCCGTGTATATCATGAACCATGTCGCAATCATGCCAGAGCAGAAACGCCCGCAGGGTATTTTTGTGCATTGGTGGGTAACACAGAAAGGCAAAGAAAAAATCAGTAAATCAAAAGGTGGTGCTGAACCGATTGTTGAAGCAGCAACTATCTATGGCGTGGATGCGATGCGCCTGTATTACCTGCATATCGGTTCACCGTTTGTTGACATCGAATGGGACCCAGAAACCGTCTTTAAATACAAGAGCCGTATCATGAACATCTGGAAACTCATCCAGCAGATCTCAACTCTAAAGGACAAAAGACAAGATAATCTTGACAACTGGCTGAAGAGCACGTTTCAACGTCGGATAAAGAAAATACGTGATGCTTTTGAGACCCTGGACCTTCGGGTGTCCTCGAACGAAATCTTTTTCGAAATCCAAAAAGACCTGCAATGGTACCTGAAGCGAGGGGGGTCGAACAAAACACTACTTCATCAATCTCTGCGCACCTGGATCGTGTTAATGACACCGATCACCCCGCATCTGGCTGAGGAACTCTGGGAAGTTCAGGGCTATGCACAGTTCGTCTCAAATGAAACCTACCCGGAGTTTAATCCAAAGGAACTCTCAGAAAAAGACGAGGTGGGAGAATACCTCATCAACAGGGTTATTGAGGATATAAACGAAATCATGAAAGTCACGAAGATAGCTCCTAAGAAAATCTGTATCTACACCTCACCAGAATGGAAGCAAAAAATACTCAGAACAGCAATCGAACAGCATGCTCAGAACACGCTGAACGTCGGGCAGCTTATCAAGGATGTGCTGGCGGACCTCACGATGAAACCGTACGGCCAGCAGGTGGCGCAATTTATTTCCAAAATCGCTGGTGAGATAAAGATGTTGAGTGAGACAGATCAGGGACGCTTCCGTGTTCCTCTTGATGAAAAAACACATCTTTCTGATGCACAACCATATTTACATGAATTATTTGGTTGCATCATTGAAGTCTATAGTGTTGATGAGTCAAATCTCTATGACCCTGCGAAGAAAACCAGGTTTGCTGGTCCCTTGCGACCAGCAATCTATATCGAATGAAGGATCTAAGGTATGCAAAAGAAATATGTTCGGATATGTCCAAACTGCAAAAGCACTGATACTCAACCGGATATGTCAGCGGACTCCTACGCCAAAGGACTGCTGAATCAATGGCGATGTAACAGCTGTGGGTACACCGGATTGTTTTTCCCAGAGTACTCAGTTGAGGACCTACAGAAGTTACGAAAAAAAGAGAAATGAACGATCCTAGGTTGTTTGCTTTTTCCTCCATTTGAAGAAGAGGACTATGCTGATGATCAAGAAGACAACGATGAGTCCGACCAGGATGAGTGCAAGAGTTGTTGGGAATGAGGCAACAATGATAGTCCGGGTGGGGGAACCCACGACATTTCCTGCATAATCAGTGACATTGATTTTTATCTGATAGTACCCATCACCGTCTGATGCCGAGAACTGCCATTCATAGGGCAAGGACCCTGGTGTGTCGCCAAAGACCGACCAGTCACCCCAAGTGGAGTTATCCTTGGAAAAACGATAGTATAAGAAAGCCTCTTTGATTCCAGAACCGTTTTTATCGGACCCAAGACCTTCTATTTTAAAATTGTCATTCCAGGTCAATTGCGTGTCCACATCAGGGGTATCGATATCGATACTGGGTGGGGAGGTGTCCTTTCTGATGACGATCGCATCATTATTGTTGGTGACAAACAAGGTGTTCCCAAGGGTGTCGTTGATTCGGAAATATAAATAGTAGACCTCGCCTTCGATCATCCGGTCCCAATAGGCTTGCTTTAACACCCAGGTATGTCCGACAGCATCAGTGTCGTAGGTGCTTGCATTCACCCGAGAGGCAATCGTACTCCAGGTCGACTCAAAATTCGGTTGATATTGGATGGTATCTAAGCGGAAATCATCGGAGAAACTCACTGAAAAGACCGGTAGTTCATTAAACCAGAGGATTTCCCCTGAGTAGCTTGGATAATCTGGTTTTGTCCAGTCGTAGAGGAAGGAAACATCCCCCTTGCTGGGAAGTTCTTCGATGTTCCCGGCCTTGTCTGTTGCTCTTGTGCAAAGCTCAAAGTAGCCTCCTGGTTGACCAGGATCGTTGGTGAAATTAAAGCTAAAGCGTGGTGATTTTTGTGTTGAGCTTGAGAACAGGATCCATTCCCCTGAGAAAACTCTACTAGAAGAGTATCGATAAAACAACTCGACAAGTGTGACTCCACTCGCGTCACTGCCGTTATCATAGCTGGTTGTGTTAATCCAAATGTATTTTGCAGTTTCGTTATAGCGTGGTTTCATTGATTGTGTTAGGACATAGGAGACCGGATCAACGGTATCTTGTTTGATTGGTATGTATTTTCTTGCTATGTTGCCCGCAAGGTCTTGAATAGTAAATTCAATACTCTTCAACGCAGTAATATTGTCATAATCGGGAATCTCAGAGAGATTGGCTGAGATGGTCTGTAATGCTGTTGTTCCATTTGAACCTGTACAATATGCACGATAGGTGTTCGTATAAGTATTATTATTTGCGACGTATTGAACCGTGTATTGTGCTGAGCTGACTAGCAAACCTGTATCATTATCTTTGGCATCGATACTGATCTGAGGAACGACAATATTCAGCCATTCCGAGAAAGACGGTTGGATGGTTTTAATGTCAATAAATGGTGGTTTAACATCCTCAATGAAGGTAAGCCTCCATTGAAGCAATTGGGGATTATCTGCAGAGACATTCTTAGTGGTGAAATCTGCACGTAACCGGATGGTCCGTGGAAGAGTACGAGTGCTTAGTAATAGAGATGAACCATTCTGTAAATCTTTGATTATGTTAAAATTTTCATCAAGAAGCTTGAATGTGATTTGACTATAGGTCGTATTGTAGTTTGTATATGCAAAAAATTTATCCCACCAGTAGGATTCAGGTAACCGTATGGGTAACGATGTTAAAGAAGCATCTCTTTGTTGAGTGGGAACTGAATATATCCCCATACAATATAAATGACTGAATTCATCTGCGACGAAAAGTAACCCATTTGATACAATAGGAGATCCTAAAACGGGACAACGCAATCCCCCGTCAGGTTGATAAGCGGTTGTATATGACCATGAGACCTTTTGAGTTTTCGTGTCTACTGCTTTAATTTGATCACTTGTCTCAGAAGGAGTTCCAAGGTAGATAAAGCCCTCTGCATACACTGGTGATGAAATCAAACTTTGGCATTTACTAAGGGGGAGAGCGGGGCGATCATACACTGAAATGGACCAGAGCGGAGTCCCATCTGCTGCATGAAACGCAAAGAGCGTCCCATTTGGAGCAGCAACATACAAAGTATCGTTATATATAGCGGGTGTTGAATCAGAAATATCCATATGGTTCCCAGTTGACTTTGAAGTAATGATTTCACTCCAACGTATTGTTCCATCAGAGAGATTTAATCCATAGATTTTCGTATCTTTTTTTAATCCATTTTTTACAGCGGCCATGACAAATACCATATCTTTATAGATCACTGGAGATGCATAGCCTATAGTACCGACTGATGCATTCCAGAGTAGTTTACCATTTAAATCAAAAGCAAAAAGACTAGAATCTTCATCTTCAAAAGAGCTACATGCAGCGATAATTTTATTAGACGAAAGAGAAACCGCAGGAGTAGAATTGCTTCCGGCTGGTAAGTCCGCAGGCCATACCAAACTTCCGTTTAGGTCAATAGCAAGTAATTTATTATTTATATTTGTTTTACTTCCATTACTTCCACCCCACGTAGTGATATATATCGTATCTCCAGCAATAACTGGAGATGAAAAGTAGCATATTGGAACATTAGAATTTTTAAATTCCCATATTGGTTCATTAGAAATATTATCTTTATCAAGGGCAAAGATAGAATTTATATGTCCGCCATTGCCCATTTGTCCAGTTGCTACAATAACATATTCATCGGTAATAGCAGGCGAATTGACAATATTATTTTCAAAACTATGGGAAGATTGATAAGGTTGATAGTTACTGGTGCTGGTCTTTTTCATACTATATTCATATAATACTGTAGAATTATCTGAAATAACAAAGATTTTTCCATCTCCGATGACAGGATTTCTGAATCGCCCTCCAACGTTATTACTTATCCAATAACGGACACTTGAGGTAGGACCTGACCCTGTTGTTGCCCGATTATTTTCAGGGTTGAAACCAAACATTGGCCATTCCCCTTGTATTCTTGAGATATCAACAAAACCATCTCCCACAACGACTTTATTCTTCCTAGCGACTCGATAAGAGGTATTAAACGAGTCTTGCCATTGAGTTGAATTTTGCCAGGTTAAGGCCCAACTATAGATACGAGGAGTTGTCAAAGGTGATACATCATTTTTCATTACTGCTCGTATTTTTAATTTTTCGTAAGGGATTGCATTAAGATAAACGGGAGGTTGTGTAAAACCGTATGTGTTATTCTCTCCAGGATTATGGAGAAAAAACTTATTTTCAACAGGTATATAATTATTAGGAGTGCTATCTTCGTAAAGAAGCTGATAGTGAATTGTTGTTCCATCGTTCTTATAATCATTCCATGTCAGCGTCTCCCAGTAGAAACCTTTATAACGAGTTGATATCGCAGTTGGGTCGATAGGATCTTTGGTTTGTACTATTCCAGTTCCAATTTTATACCCTTGTTCACCTTTAGTTTTTACTTGAACATAGTTAGTCGAAAGAGAACAAGATTTTAATAGATTTGGGAAGAAGTATGCAATAACACAGAAATCGATATAATTATTATCATCTAAAGCGTTTTCAATTTCTCCTTTTTTTAGGGTTAAATGTTTCGTAATATTATCCTTACCAATGTCGTACCCTAAATGGGTATGATTCCAGATGCCTCTCTTTAAAATACCACCTGATTTGTTCCAATATAAAAATTCCATGTTTGCATTTTTTGTTGCTTTTCCTTTCCAAGTTATATTGATTTCGTTGATAATATCCGCAGAGCTATCTAGTTTAAATCGAAAATGTTGGATGATACAGTTTTTTAATATAAAATTTTTCTGAGTTGCATAATCAGTATCGTCAAATTTAATACTCTGGTTAAAAAAATCGTCAAACATATTTTCTTTTGAAATATGAGTTTGAGGGGAATACTTCCTCCACCAGGGAATAATGAAAAACGAGGTTGTATAAAAATAAGCAAAGTGTTGATGTTTAATTTTTGAATCATCAAAAGAATAAGTTTTATATTCTGTAGTATTTTTTTTAAATTCAATTGCACCATTCACACAAGTTAAATTACTAGGAGAATGATCAAGAAAAGTAATATTCTTTGTATCATTAAAGGAATCATACCAGATTCCGTCTAACCCGTCTTTTGTCGATACTGCATCGACCTTTGGATACAACACTCCCATTGATAAGAACACACAGAGGAGTACGATAATCGGTTTTCTAATCGGAATCTTTATACGCATGTTTTATCTCCATATATAAATTTTTAATGATTTATATTACTTTTGGCTTTTTAAATACTTTGAACCCTGATTTCCTGTGTTTTTATATTATTGCTCTTACCTTATAAATTTATAGGAAGTATTTATATATTCTTTATGGAACTAATTTTTGATTGAGTTCATCCCAAATTGTTATCGTCTTCTCCCTTAAAAGGTTTATTCTACACACACGAAGAAAAACAAGCAAATATCACGGGAGTAATATCTGAATATCCATCACATTTGTCCCGGTCGGACCGGTTTGAAGCATATCTCCTAATGAATGGAAAAAACGATACGAGTCGTTTTCCTTGAGCAGGCGAGATGGATGCAGATTCTGTTGCATCGCACGGGCAAGCGTGTTGCCATCAGCAAGAGCACCAGCGGCCCTGCTTGTCCCATCAATCCCATCCGTCGCAAACGATGCAATGACCATGTCACTGCCAGCAATCTCCTTGACACAACCAAGAACCAACTCCTGATTCCGACCCCCCACCCCAGTCCCGTGTATCGTGACAGTCGGTTCACCACCGCTGATAAACGCAGTAGTCCTACTCAAAGGGCTTTGTCGGACTCTCTCTACCAAATAATTACCAAGGAACCTTGCTTCCCCGGTCAAGGAGGTAGTCAGTATCTGTGCCTCGTACCCGAGCTCTTTTGCCTTCTGTAGCGCACCCTGACAGGCACGTTCATTATTCACGATGATAAAATGAAAGACCGTATCAAACGCAGGATCTCCCTCCTTCAGGGTCTCAGGAACAGCTCCGGTTAACCCTCTATCGATAAGAGCACGGACTGACGAGGGAACGACCCCCCACAGATGATAGCGATGTAAAACATCTCTGGCAGTGGAAAAAGAAGTAGGATCAGGTGAGGTAGGACCCGACGCGATCGATGAAACCGGGTCATGCACGACATCAGAGATGATCAAAGAAATCATCACTGCCTTTGTGTGCTTGACAAGCAGCCCCCCCTTGACCAAGGAGAGATGTTTACGGATACAGTTGATCTCATCAATCGTCGCCCCGGAACGTAATAAAAGATCGATCGTCTTTTGAAGGTCAGCTAAGGGAACCCGAGGCTTGCAGAACAAAGACGACCCACCACCAGAGATCACTGCAATCACACAGTCCTTCTCAGTCGCTTGATGAAGGACCTCAAGGATCCTTTCTGCTCCATCCACGCTGTGTTCATCCGGGAGAGGATGGCCGCCGTGTACAACAGTGATGTATGAATGGGAAAGTGCTGCTCTTTGATCATTGGTGATCACCACACCTCTTTTGATTGGCACCGCATCACAGACTGCTTCTGCCATCCCTACCGATGCTTTCCCAAAACCAATGAGATACAATCGGTCAAAGGAAGAAAGATCGATAACCTCTGAGGGAAAAACCATCTGCGAACCAACAAACACATCACGGACAACACGAGAGGGATGCACCGCTTCAAGTGCACTTGAAAGCATCGCAAGAACATCCCTTCGTTTCTGCTTTAGAAGCGGTGTTGCACCGTTCAGCACCAACTCATCATAATTCTTAAACAACATAGCGTACAGAAACTACTTCCCAAAATCAAGCTGCCGCATGAGGTTCCGACGCATCTTCCGATCACTGGAAAATCCTTTCATCATGCGTTTGGTCATGTTATAATATTTCAAGACTTCCTTGACATCCTTATGCTCCACACCAGCACCCTTGGCGATCCGCCGGATCCTTGATGCTTGAATACACTCCGGGTTCTCCCGTTCCTCATGGGTCATGGAATCCATGATAATCCGGAATTTTTTCAGCTTATCCTGCGTCTCATCCATATCGACTTTCTTTAACTTCCCTGACATACCACCAGGCAGCATTTCAGCGATCTTTGACAGAGGACCCATCCCGGAGATCATATTCATCTGCTCGTACATGTCATTGAGGTTGAATTTCCCAGACATGAGCTTTCTTGCGGTTTTTTCTGCATCTTTTCCCTGCATGCTTTCTTCGGCTCGTTCCAGTAACGATTTGAGATCGCCCATGCCAAGCAGCCGTGAGATAAAACCAGAGGGATCAAACTTCTCAAAATCAGCGGAATGTTCACCGGTTCCAACAAAAACAATCGGGGCACCGACTTCAGAAGCTGCACTCAGCGCGCCCCCACCTTTCGCGGTTCCATCCAGTTTCGTTAATACGATACCGGTTATGCCGATTGCGTCATTGAAGGCTTTGGCTTGCGGACCGGCCTGCTGGCCCATCGCTGCATCCATGACCAGCAGCTTCTCGTCTGGTTTAATCGCCTTAAAGATATCCTTCATCTCAGAAATCAACTCATCCTCAAGCTTATGGCGTCCCGAGGTATCAACAATAATCACATCAGCGACCCTCTTGAACTTATCAAGACCTTCTTTGATTACCCGTACAGCATTTTTCTCAGATTTATCTCCATAAAAGGGAACCTCGACCTGTTCAGAGATTTGCTTAAGCTGTTCAAAAGCAGCAGGTCGATGGACATCCCCTGCGATCAACACAGGTCGTAATCCTTTTCGTTTAAAATAGGTGGCTAACTTCCCGCAACTCGTTGTGTTATGTACAATGATACCATCTGCACAAAAACTATGGTTATCTTCTACCGTTAAATCATACACAAACTCAGGAGAAGCAACACGATTAATCGTTTTAACTTTAATCCAACAGACATCAGCATCAATTAAATTTTTTATGAAAAATAATGCATGATCCTTATTAAATTCCTTGCATCGTTTTAAAAATCGTTCTCCTTGTTCGGTCAGACACATTGTATTATCATCTTTTTTGATGAGATGTATTGCACTAAAATAATAGAGAACGGCATTGACTTTCCCTCGATTATAATACTGATATGGATTTTTTTGTTCTGAGAAAAGATCTAAAAATTTAGCCATATCAACTTGTTTTTTCCAGCTATAAAAATCATATAATTTTGCAAGGGACTCTCGGGAGATTCTCCCATTTTTTTCGTAAATCCCATAACTTGAACATGCATTCTGAACGTCTCCTATTGAAAACCCTAATGAGGTACGAAGGTCCTTTAAGAGCGATCCTAACGGAATCATATCTTCCTTACCGCATCCTTGACTATTTCCCATTCGAGAAAACTCTGACAATCGCTCTTTTTTTCTTTTTATTAGAGACCCGATGATATCAGAAAACATCTCGGCGTAGCGTGCTTCTATAGATAGCTTCCAATAAGACTTTGAATTGACCTTTTTTGTTGAAATGCACGATAAAATACCGAATCGTTGCAACAAGACATGAATCTGTTTTATTAATGGCTTACTTTCTGAAGTAACTTCAATATTTCGATAGGTCTTGCATACAGAACCATCACAATCAAAATACGATTGTAAAAATCTTGCGATGACATTGTCTGGCGCTGTCATAAACCATGCTGGAATCATTAATTGGGTTCCTTTTTTTCCTCGAGAAATTCCAAAGATTGTGGTAACTATTTCTGTTAACGTATTCGATGCTAGAGAAATACGAAAAACTTTGCTTCGTTTATCCTTTAAAACTGATGGTCTTAGAGAAAAGAGAGAGTCTGAAAGTTCTTGTACTCGCTCGATCACCTCTGGGTCTGCAGTAAAAATTTGGACATCATCTGAAGTGACGTGCCCATCACCAATCACATAGCCAATGAATTCTGCTAATTCAGGGGTTAAATATCGAGGGAAATTTATCCATTTTCTTGATTTCATTAATTTGATCTTTAAAAAACTCTCTGTTAGCACATGCTCATCTATAAAAGAAATGGGGAGAATACCTTTCTTAAGATGTGATGTAAATTTGCAATAATTCCTCTTGATTCCAAATTCTTTCATAGCAGTTTTAATAGTCGGACATTTTGAATAAAGTAAAGATTTCGCAATTTGAGGAGAAATATGTACATTCAAGTCCGATTTTTTAAAATCGGTAAAAAAATCATGGTTCTGCCCATCAACCGAATATTTTTTAGGTGTCGCAATGTAATCTTCTAAATGCAACTGATCTGCCCTGACTTGAAGGAGATTCCCATTCCTCAGAACGAAGAAAGGATGTTCTGGAGTAACCTGCACTGAAAAGTCGTTTCCTGCATCAAGAGACACGCGGAAAAGCTCTTTACCAGATAATTTCCAGAGGTGAGTGACTTTTTTATTTTCAATTTTTAATGATGAGGAATTAAAAGATGGTACAAAGAGATGTTCTTTTGAAACATCAATAATGGTGCCATCATCTAACTGCGTCTCCGGTACATGTTCTTTGTAACGGGAATAAAGTTGGTGTGCTTTGATATTTTCTCCCGATCCTAAAAGGATGTCGCTGTCTCCATGAACGCATTTCCCTTGACCGTACAACCCGACCATCATGATGACCTGTTTTTTGATGGCAAGCTCCCGAGAAGCTCCAACAATGCGAACCAATTCATCATAGACAATATGAATAACATGTTCCCGGTTCGTCATCCCAGACGGGGGTTTTTCCTCAAGTGCACGTTGTTCTATTTTTTTCGAAAGCTCAAGAACAAGTTTGACATTGACATCTGATTGTAACAAAGCTCGTTGAATATCACGAACGACTTCTTTTATAAGCTGTGCATCGACATGGACAGCGTTCGCAATTTTCTTAATCGTACGTTTTAACGAATCTCCAAGATTATCAAGAACCATAGGAATCTAGTTTGTGACAATGGAGAAGACAGATTAAAAGGTATCGTCATTTGGTTTTTCCCCAACATCTTCCGTACTTATATATACAATTATCTCTATTGTAGTACGTGAGGATGAATCATGGGAAAGAAAAAGAAAGTAATTGGTGGCCTACTCATTATAATCCTTTTTGGCATGACTAGTTTGAGTGGATGTCTCCAACAACAAGGACCAAGTAGTAATCTTATCATTATTCCTTCGGTATCAACGCTTTACACTGATAATCCGAAGCAACTCATCGCATCGTATTATTCCTCAGAGGAAATCACTATCGATGCTCAACCACCGCAATATACGCTTCCCTTGGATCTCTTGGCAATCTCTAATTTGAATGATCTTGATGAGGTATTTGCTCTCAGTAATCAGCAGAAGGAGTTATTGAGGACGAACGGGTTTTTCATTCGTGCTTTTGGGGATGAAACCGATATTGTTGAACCGTATACGTATCTGAAAAATCATGCGATCCCCATCTTTGTTACCTCTGATACTGTGTTGCACCTTTATCATATCCTTTTTGATCAAACTTTAAAAGGAATTGAAGAGCGGGAGTTTTTTGACAGCATCCTTTCTCTGAGTAAAGCGTTCTTTGATACATCAAAAGAGGATTATGAATCATTCACGGATCCGCTCCTGAAGGAAGCAGCAAGAAGGAACGTATGCTTTTTTGGTGTCGCTTTAATGTTGTTACAAACCCCCTCGGATGATTACAACGGTTCAGAGGATATCAAGACGGTCTCCTTCTCCATCCCCGCCTATGCAAATGACAACGTGACCAACGAACTTGCTTGTATTGAAGCATTTGAGGGCTTTGAGGTAAGCTCTATTTTCCATTATAAAGAAGATTACTCTCAATACAAACCGCGCGGTCATTACACCCAATCAGAGAAGCTGAAGCGCTACTTTAAGACCATGATGTGGTACGGACGCGTAGCGTTCTTACTTCGAGGCAGCGACATTATTAAAGAGATTGATGCAACAATTGCGACGATTCAAGCCTGTCTTATCTCAACTAGGTTAGCGTCTCTTACGACGGATAACGAGCCTGTGAAGAGCCTCTGGGAGCAGGTCTATGCGGTCACTGCATTCTTTGTTGGAACCGCTGATGATCTTATCCCAAGTGAGTATCTCACAAGTATCAAAACCGTGTTTGGAACAGAATTCAACGCAACAGAGTTCGTTGATGAGGCAAAAAGAATACAACTCGCAGGAGTCTTGGCGCAACTCCGAAGTCCTCAAATCTATGGTGGTACAGGCAACGTTGAAATTTCTCCACCGTTTACAAAAGAACAACTGGCTGCGGCTCTTGAGAAAACAAAAGGGATGCGGCTCATGGGTCAGCGTTTTGTACCTGATTCGTATATGTTCCAGCAGCTCGTTTTTCCGACAACCGGGTGGTTCATAGGGGATGGTACCCCATTTACCTGTGAGGCGGGTCAACGGGTCATGCCGCGGGGTCTGGACATCATGCTTATCCTTGGATCACTACGAGCCCGAGAGCATCTTGATGACGAGGGGGATACTGCGTATGAATTCTATGATCGGCAAATCGAAAACCTTTCGAAAAACTTCTCTTCGTTGAATGTCACTGAATGGAACCGAAATCTCTATTGGAGCTGGCTGTACTCCTTAAAATCACTCCTTGAAGCCTTTGATACGAGATATCCAAGTTTCATGCAAACCAATGCATGGAGGGATAAGGAACTACAGACCGCGCTGGCCTCATGGACAGAGTTACGACATGATACGATTCTGTACGCAAAACAGTCGTATACACCACGGGTTACGTCGATTCCTCCTGAGGAAACACCTGTTGTTGGGTATGTTGAACCTGTTCCTGAGTTTTACCAACGGATTCTTTCATTGACAACGATGACACGGACAGGTCTAGGTTCGCTTCAGATGCTCAATGAAACAGAGTCATATCGGTTCAGTAACCTTGAGACAATCTTGAATCGGTTGCTTTTAATATCAACAGCGGAACTCGAGGGAAGGACATTAAATGGCAGTGATTATGAGTTCATCCGCTCCTTTGGCGAACAGCTTGAGAAAGTCATCCTTGGCGTGAACAGTCAGGGAAAGGAAATCACGATTATTGCTGATGTCCATACCGACACGAACTCAGGGATGGTGCTTGAAGAAGCAGTCGGGTATGTTCAGCTGATACTTGTTGCATATAAATGCCCTGATGGACAGATCATCGGGGGAGCAGGACCTGTGTTTAGTTACTATGAGTTCAAGCAATCGATGTCCGAACGATTGACCGATGAAGAATGGAACCAGATGCTTCAGGATAACCAGCAGCCGAACGCGCCTGAGTGGACCCAAAATGTTATTGGTGAATAGACGCTCGGAGATAGGATTCGAAGACCGGGATTAATTTGCGTAAATCTTTGTCTTTGATAACAATATCAGCAGATTGAACGACACAGGAGTCCTCCGGGTTAAACGCAATTCCAAGTCCGCAGACCTCAAACATAGGGATATCAAAACAGGAATTCCCGACTGCAGCACACGCGCTGAACGGGATGTGAAGTTCCTGAGCAAGAGCCTTTATGTTCTTGTCCTTCTGCATCAACTCGACATGCAGGACTCCTTCACCAGTGAGTCTGCCATCGGACCCGACTTTGACTTCATTGGCAAAGACATAGTCAATCCCAAGGTCACCAGCGACTCTCTTGGCAAGGAGGTCAATACCCGCACTCACAATAGCGGTCTGTATCTGATGGGCGCGCAGAAAGGAGAGGCATTCTTTTACCCCGTTTATAAAAGGAATCGTATTCATGATGTTTTGGAGGGTTGTTTTCTCTATGTGGTGACCGTCTTTTTTCCAGAGAGAGACATCTCGTCTGATGAATTCCAGGTAATCAATCTCACCATGGAGATAGGGTAGGATAGAACGTTCGTTCGTAGTACCAAAATAGTCATGGACATACCGCCAGGAGCTCACCGTGTCAAGAAGCACACCGTCCATATCAAAAAACACAAGTGATGGTGCCGTTGTCATTTTTTCTCGAATCGGTGTTGTGGTCTTGTTGGTTCGATAACAGGGATAGGTACAAATCAGTCGCATCTGAGTCGCATCAATGGACAACGTCTATAAATACATTTACTCAAATTTTTTAGTCGTATTCCTCCCTTACGAATCATAATGTATTGTCTTGTCGTAATAACTTTTCCTCTAACGAAATTTTAAAAAGCATCCACGAACTCCCAGCTAACTCTTTTGAATAGTGTATAGTTAGTTCATCTCCTTATCCGATTGATGCGTCTTAACAGGACGAAGTAAAAATTTATTAATATCCTTCTCTACTACATATATGGGAATCGTATGAAGAAACGGGGTAGTATTCTTTGGAATAAAACGCTGGTTTTATTCATCGTTGGTTGTATGTTTTTTCTTACTCCTACACTGACGTCATCAAGGATCTTTGTACAGGAAACACTCATCAAGAAAGATTCTCCTAAAACCTCTGAGGCATCGTACTATGATCTGCTTATCATTTCACCAAAAAATTATGTCAACAGTCTCCAACCCCTCGTCACCCATAAAAACTCCCTAAACATCCGCACACGTCTAGTTACCCTTAACGAGGTATATCAGCAGATGTTTTGGTATGGTCGAGATAGACCAGAAAAAATTAAGTATTTTATAAAGACTGCCCTGGAGGACTGGGGGATTACGTATGTTCTCTTGGTCGGTGATTTCCAGACCGTGCCCATTCGGTATGTCTACAATGCGGATAATAACACAGGCTGGAATGAACCATGTTTTATTTCTGAGTTATATTATGCGGACATCTACGATAAGAACCATAACTTTTCGAGCTGGGATACCAGCAATAATGGTATCTATGGGGAATGGTACGGGCAGACGGCAAAAGACCCTGATATTGATCTGTACCCGGATGTGTATGTGGGGCGGCTTGCTTGCATTAATGAAGCTGAGGTGCGCGTCATGGTGCGAAAGATCATCACGTATGAGACAACTGCGTATGGGCAGACTTGGTTCAATCGATTTGTCGTCGTTGGTGGTGATACGTACCCTGAATCGCTGAATCCGAACTGGACAGGTTATGAAGGGGAAATTAATACCCTAAATGCAATAGAGAATATGTCTGGCTTTGAGCCAATACTCCTCTGGACATCAGACGGCTCTTTTTCAGGGCAAAAAGACGTCATCCAGGCGATCAATCAAGGATGCGGGTTCTTATTATTTGAAGGCCATGCCAATCCATTCCAGTGGAGTACGCATCCCCCGAACGAGGCGCACACATGGATTAATGGTCCAAATACGCTAACGATGAATTTGCTACGGAATAAACAGATGCTACCCGTCTGTGTCGTCGGAGGATGTCATAACAATGAATTCGATGTCACCCCCGGGAACATCATCAAAGGGTTAAAAGAAGAAGGGTTGCGATATTTTTCCAGTGGAGGGGGTTCGTTTGGTTCGTTTTGGAAATATGGGTGGATACGGGAATGCTGGGGGTGGAAGCTCACACGAGTCAGCAAGGGCGGCTCGATTGCGACTATTGGATGCACCGGCTTGGGGATGTCAAAAGAAGATAAAGAATCCTTCAGTGGAGCCGGGGATTATCTTGAACCGACCTTCTTCCGTGAGTACGGGGTGAATGGGACACGAATCCTTGGGAAGGTATGGGGCAATACGATTACAGATTATCTCAACCATTATCCCATTGACTGGCAGACCCAGGCGGCAAAGGATTGTGCCATTGATGCAAAAACAGTGCAACAATGGGCGTTGTTTGGGGACCCAAGTCTGAAGATCGGTGGATACTCTGCAGAAGAGCTACAAAACCTCCGAAGGTAAACATTTATTAAGACTCCCGTATAGTAATAAGAGGAGTATTCATGAAAACGATTCTGACAAAAAGGTTCCTCATGGCAGGTGCATTGCTTCTTTTCTTTTGCCTTACGTTAGAACCAATGACCGTAGGGACGATGGACGACCCTGATTTTTTCTCATCGGTAGAACAACCATCAGTCTCAAATTTTGTGACCTGTACTCTTCTTATTATCGCACCAAAGATTTTTAAAAACGCATTACAACCATTAGTGTTGCATAAAAAAACAATGGGAATCACAACAAGGCTTGTCACCCTTCAAGAGGTGTATCACCAGATGTACTGGCCTGGTCGTGATGATGCGGAGAAGGTTAAATATTTTATTAAAACCGCAGTAGAGGAATGGGGAGTACGCTATGTCCTCCTCGTTGGTGGGAGAAGCAGTCAGTTTCTCCCCACATGGCATTGTCCGGTTCGTTACGTCAACATGGTCGATGATTGGGAGACCGTTTATTTAAGTGATCTTTATTTTGCAGATATTTATGATGAACAGGGTAATTTTTCAAGTTGGGATAGTGATAATGACGGCAGATATGGCGAGTGGTACACATCAGAAACAGCACAGGATGTTAATATTGATCTTATCCCTGATGTTGCCGTTGGTCGACTTCCCTGTAGGAGTGTAGGGGAGGTTCGAATTATGGTGCGAAAAATTATTTCTTACGAAACGTCTGGGGTGAATCAACCCTGGTTTCAGAGGATGCTTGTTGCAGCAGGAGATACGTACCCAGAAACATCCAACCCGAATTGGACTGGGTATGAAGGGGAATATTATGGAGACCGGGCTATAGAGAACATGAGTGGGTTTTCCGCGACTCGCCTCTATACCTCTGATGGGACTTTTACTGATAAAAAAGATGTGATTCGAGCATTCCGGGAGGGATGGGGGGTTGTGTATCTTGTTGGGCATGGGAGCCCAAAACAATGGGGGAATAACGCCCCGAATGCCACCGGGTTTGTTCAAGGACCAAACAGTAATGATATGTGGCGTTTCCGCAATAAAAACAAGCTCCCCGTCTGTGTCGTCAGCGGGTGTCACAATAGTCAGTTCGATGTCTGTCTTGGACGTTTGTTTAATTACACCACTCGATGGAATCAGGAATATGTCCCTGAGTGTTGGAGTGAGCGTATAGTACGAGAACCTACTGGTGGTGCTATTGCAGCTCTCGGGTGCACCGCTCTGGGATATACAAAAGAAGATAAGACTTCATTTCAGGGTGGTATTAACGAGTTGGAGACAGCCTTTTTCCACGCGCATGGGCAGAAGAATATCACGATTCTTGGTGACACATGGGCTTCTGCTCTCACCTGGTATGTCCAGACATATCCCGTGGATTGGAACACATCCGCTGAAGCAGACTCGTGGATTGATACAAAAGTGGTTCAATCCTGGGTTCTCTTAGGAGACCCAAGTCTTCAGGTCAGTCCCACAATCGTATGATTCCTCGACAGCTCTCCAGGAGCTAAGGAATAGTTTTAAAAAGGGTGTTCTCCTTACCTTCTGCCATGTCTTTACCATTAGACGTCCTAGAAAAAGCAGTGAACCAAAAACTCCTTCTCCTTCTAAAAGATGGACGACACATCGAAGGCAAGCTCCTTGGGTACGATGAATACATGAACCTGGTGCTTGACGAAGTGGAAGAATCTAAGGATGAAACCAAGCGCAGACTCGGTCGAATCATCCTGCGAGGAAGCAACGTCGTAAGCATTTCTTTTATTTAATCGAAAAGCATATATAGGGGTTATTACTATTTATTACATGGAAGGAATTGGGCTGGTAGTTGTTATTTTGTTAGAGTGCATCCCATCCCCTCCTAGTGAGGCCAGCCGTCCTTCCCTTTTATTC
>JAFGFQ010000085.1 GCA_016930995.1 Thermoplasmatota archaeon
ATACGCATCAGGAATTGGATCGCCAATGTCAGCATCGGTGATATACCCGCAGACCACAACAGAAACAGCCGGGTACGGAACAAGGGAGATATTAAACCAAATCAGAGAATTATTCTGTGTGAAAAAATAATCCGAATAAAATGAAAAATAGTTCTCACACTGCACATAAATATGTGTTCTTCCAGGGATTGACCAAAGAGAGTAATACCCTGATGAATTCGTAAAAGTGTAATTTGACCAATAATGCCCCTCATCATCAGCCCAATGAAGATTGATACTCGCATCGTTAATAGGAGCAGTGGAGGAGTTATCTGTGATAAAACCTTGGATACGTACTGTTTGATCAGGAACAGGGACTAAAGAGATATTATACCAAAACACTTGGTTCTGGTACACAGTCAATCGCGAAGTACCCTCATGAAAAAAATCTTCAGAGTAAAAATGTAAATAAAAATCTACGGGAACTGTGTTGAAAAGATAAAAACCTGCTGAGTTTGTGAATGTCGTATCCCATCCAGAATTTCCTTGGAAATCCTCCCAGTCCAAATCAACGTCCACGTTTGCTATGACTAGACCTGTTGCGTCATTCGTGACATACCCACAGATAACAGAGCTTTCATCAAATATCTGATGTGGATAGAGGGTATCTGCCCCTGGTTTTTCACTTGCAGATAGTCTCCCATCGATATTTGAAATCACACTCGTACTACAGAGCAGACAGAGAATTCCCCATACAACACCCTTCAAAATATGATTTTTTTTCATAACCTTTCTTCCCCAACTACATCAATCTATGCCAATTATTATCATCTCGATTTATTTAAATGTTGTGTCTGGTGCAATTCTAATAATGAAAAGAACGTATTTACTTCTGAATAATCATCAATCTAGTGACGCGTATCCTCTAAAAACAATAGAAAGGGTCTGGGCTACAAGTCTGGGAGGAAAGAATGCAAAAAAAGACATTCTAAGAGCCCAAACCCATGTATTAATATAAACATCGAATAGATAAATGTATCTATATATTTCTCTAAGGACAATATTATTTTATTGTTCTTCTTTTCAGAAAATTTGTACATTTGTACTGCATCCTCTCGTAACGATGTTTCAAAAAAACCGTATCAAGAGAAGAACCACGCTCTTTTTCCAACGTTTTTCCAAAGCGTCGGAAGCTCTCTTACCAGTCAAGAGGACCCCAGTTTCGACTGTGACACTTTGGGCAGACATAGGTCGTATGACCTTTCTCAACCTCGATTTTTACAGGCGCGATGAATTTTGTATCGCATTTCTTGCACTTATAGAAGTTCACCATTTTACAAAAAAAGAACGATTGTGACTTAAAAAACCTTTTTTAATTCAAAAACAAGCGCTCCACCATAAAAAAACCGACCCTTAGACAATGGTTTATTAACAAGCGCCTCCTTACAAGAATCAAAGGAAACGGTGAACCTTTTGGCAAAACAAAATACAAAACCGCAGAACGACCACATCCAAAAACACAACAACGATCGGGACAGGCAACTCCTCAACATCCTGTGCAATGTGACTATCTTGCTTATGGCAAGTCTCACTGAAGCATTTTCAGAAGTATTTGGCACTTTTTCCAAAGAGATAATCGGGACTCTTACAACAAGCCTTGGTGCCACAGAACAAGACGCAAAAGAATTCGATGACCTACAGAAGACATTTCCCGCAACATTCAGAGATGAACTCCTTGCGATGAAAAAAGATATCATCACGCAAATGAACGAAAAAAAAACCGAGCTAGGACCTCTCCTCGTAGATCCCCTCTTCAACAAAGGCATCAGCATTGTCGAACACAGTCCCCGGAATCTCCCCAGATTGACCGAGGACCTTTCCGAGCGTTCCCTGTTTACCTGCCTTGCGCTACTTCAGACAAACGACCCAGCATTCACCACGATGTTCCAAGAACTCCTTGAATGGATGAACAGCCTGCCACAACCAGAGAAGAAGACAAAATAAAAAAAAGAAAAAAAAGGGAATTACGAGTACCCGCCGATCATCAGGCTTGGGTCACCGAGCAGCTGCCATTGCTGCACTGTCTTTTGGTCAATACCATCCCAGCCGTGATCAATGCGCCAATAGCTGTATTCCCAGGTTTTGAAATTCGCGATGTACTCGGAGATCGCCTGGATATAGGCCATACCCAAGACCGTCTGGTTCTCCTGCCCGTACTGCCGGTAGAACTCTGTGTTTAACCATCCATCACCAGGACCAATGGTGCACACATCCCCTTCAGAACCCCAGCCGTACCCAGTGTTCCCCATGGTCGCAATCGAACCGGTATGGGGCATCTTCACCATGTACCATCCCCAGCATTCAGGGAGAGGCGAGCCATAGGTGAACATGTTCATCGGTAATAATCCATCCAAGAGACAGGGGATCATCGAGACGCTAAACATGCTGTTATGACATCCCCCGACGTTGGTCACTGGTAATTTATCCGTGTTCGTCAACTTCCGCATGGGAAGCACGGGGAGATGGAAAAACGGGAAATATCGAGAAACTTGCATAACAAGAAGTCCTTCCACTTGACCGTACCGACGGTTCCCTGGAACACCCGGATAATGATCACCCCACCAGCCAGGACTGCCATGTCCAGAGAAATACGCAAGACCATAGCCTTTACTGAACTCCTCTATGACATCAGACATGTCATACCATTTCCCATTGGAGGTAAACACACTATTCGAAGTATAACCCTCGGGCATGTAGGTCAATGCCCCACCACGTCCATAGTGGGTTTTCTCGCCAACCACCCATTCACCTTCAAAGTACGTCTGCATGTTTTCACGAGTCGCATTAAACACAGTCGTCCCCTCATGGTCCTCTATCCAGAGAACCAGATCAGTGAGATTCCCATACGGTCGGGGGTCATAGCATTTCCCACGAATGGTAAGCACCCCAGCGACATAGGAGATATTCGCCCAATGGTACAAATCGTTACAGTAGGCTTCTCCATCATGAGGAGTATACGTATAATCGGTGTTCCCAAGGGTGTTATTATTTGAGACTGAGACGATCTCCGCAATCGGGGGGGCTGGATAGCCTTCCGCAAGTGCGGGGTTAAGATGGTCATCATGGTTAAAGGTGATGTTGGTCGCAACCGTCTTATCAATCGTGAGGGTGATCGCATCAACCGGACCTCCCTCCTCAGGGTTGAAACTTTGGGCAAAAATGGTGTACTGCCCATCGGGCAGCCCTGTGGTGTTCCAGTGGATATCCCAGTCCTCTTGGTCCAGGAATCCATCCCCTGAGATAGCAATGATGCTCTTAAACCAGCTTGGGTCTGCTAATTGTTTCTCATAGTTGATGATCTTATCAACAACGTTTTTTGCCTCACGAGTACTCCTACAGGAAAGTCGGCCATAGGCGACATCAGGGTATAAGTCAAGCTCATCACGTGTAGCATTGCCTGACCATTCGGCAAACACTCCATTACCATTGGAGTCCCAGTCGTCAAATAGGCCTCCTTCCGTATAGATATCCGCATAGTATAAATCAGAGATGAACCCTGGTTCTCCACTCGTGAAGTTATAACTCTCATCCCCGTCCCACTGGAAATTCGAGTATCGAATCGGCAGATACCACGCCTTTGAGCCTTGATTGATATCATCCTTTGCCTTAGCATAGATATTTGATTTCAACCCACCAACCAAAAGGACGTAAGTGACTCCCCAGGTCTCCAGAGCATCCTTAATGAAATATTTTATCTGCTCAGGTTTATCAACCCCGGTATAATTCGCGTAGATTTCCTCCGTCGTTTTCATGACCGCCGGCATGCCCATAGCGATTTTATGATCTACCAACCGCTGCACTTCCGTTTCGAATTTCTTTGGGGTGATGATGACAAGATCATAGGTGCTTGTTGCAGGGAAGACTTCACCAGCGGGCAACTGATAACGAAGATTGATGCTGAACTCTGTTGCAACACACAATTCACCGCTCACCGGTCGATACCGTACGGGGAAGAGGTTCACAATTACATGGGTGACATGGTTCCCATTGGAATCCAGACCACAGCCCACATGAAAACCAGACCACTCTTCCGGGTATAAGGCATCGCTTGTATACACACGCGCATCTTTCTCAGGCATGACATTCGTCTGTATTGATGGCGTATACGGAACAGATGCTGGTGCAGGTCTGAGCTGTTTTGTGACCTGCTGTTCGGTGACTTGGAGAGGTTGAACCTCGACAGATACATCTGTGACACCGAATGGTAATTCATAGTGCCGGATCAACCGTGGAACCATTGGTTGACCAGGGTTCAACAGATACGATTCTTGGTCCCCCAGACGAACCAGACAATAGTCATGTGAACTTTCGAAAACCTCTAGAGAAGAAGCATCCGCAGAAACGATCTCCTCGATTGTCCGCGCTGAAAGCTGCGTCGCATCATCTGTTGTCGTCGCTATTGTTCCAAACCCGCTTAATATAAAAACTCCGACGAGGAGTATACTTAGCCATTTTTTCATACGATAGTCCCCTTATCTTATCATACTATTATTAAATACATAGTATATAAAATATCTTCTTAATACAGAAACATCCTTTAGGGAGTTACAACAGGTGGTTTTCACCTCCGGTATAATCACTTTTTGACAGAATTGAAGAAAAAAAGAAAAAAAGGAGGAGTGCTTAGAGAATCATCCTCATCAGGGCTTGGAGTAGGGGAAGCCTCTGTAAAAAGTTTTGAAACAACTGGAATAGCTGAGAATGCATCGACTGGATTGTTAGTGGTGTGGAAAGAGTGACGGAGATTTCTTCAAAATCACCAGTATCAGCAATGTTGACAATCTTTACGGTGCCATTAAATTCTGAGTTTTTTTCCAATGGAGCAACAACAGAGACGCTGATTGTGAACAGCCCGTCTTCTGGCGTTAGATCTATACCACTTGATGGTGTAAATGTCCAATTTCCCCAATCCGGCCAATCAATAATCGCCCAGTCAAGCTCTGAGGTTGGGTCCCCGATGTTTTCAATGGTAAAACTACCTGTTACTGTAGCGCCTGGTTTTATACTTGGCCAATTGAGGCTTCCTTCGCAGTTTAGATCAGGATATAATTGTGTGTATTCTCCAGTCATTCCTTTGATGCAGAAATTTGCTGATTCGTCCCAACTTGGGTTAGTAAAAGAATAATCATATAAATCATACCAGACCGAACCAGATTTATAATAGCTCTCACCTGGATTTGCATCTGATACAACAGTGACTCTTGAGGAGGATCCAAGAAGTACTGGAACCTCTGATGTCCTATCGATCGGCTGACCACCTGAACTTAATTGAACATAAATATAGAAATCATCTCCACTTTCTATATTCACTGGAGTATCTAAATCAATCGTATGATACCCATGGCGCTGAATATTTCCGGATTTTGAAGAAAGTTCATCAAGTAACTGGCCACTTTCAAATCTATCATAGACCTTTGTAACATAATTTACGTCATCAGCAGCAGTGAAAAATGAAACAGCAACAAGTGTTTCATTTTCGGTTGTTGCAAATGCATTGAAAGCTTCAGAAATATCGGAGATCGTGCCTCTCCATCCATGATAATCATGGTAATAGAAAGTCCCATAAGGTTCGAATTCTACATCTTGGAAAGACACCGCACCCATCTCTGGATGTTGACCACACCATTTGTCATAATAGGAAATCCAGAAAAAGCCATGCTCAGGACCCCAGTCACCCCAACTATTTTTACAGAGCCATGCACCAGGCAGAGGGGCAGTTGTTATCTTAGTATCATCCCAGCCACAGATTGCAACAGCATGATTTGGATCAGCAGACGAGCTTGAAGGTTGATAATGAGCATAATAAGTACCATAATTATGCATGTATGAGCCACTATAGTAGAATGCTGTTCCTATAACTCCGTATTCCATTAACTCATTTTTTATTGAATTAATGTTACTAAGGTCTACTCCAGCCTCGTACCACTCGATATCGTTTGCATAATAATGATGGTAGCTAGGATTATTTCTTGCACAAGGAGTAACTAACTGAGAATAAGGTGCATCAATTTCACGAACTGCTCCTTCACCTCGTATAATATACGCTGAAGAAACCATGTAATCTCCTCCCCAATGAGGATCTATCCCAGTTCCACCTGGGTCATCGTCATTACAATACGTGTTAAAACCATTCCACCAGTCAAGATGCGCTTCGGCAAGGTTTGGTTCACCGGTTTCCCCAGCGGCGATCCAATTTCCTGTCATCATAAGATTCCCTTCCATTGCAGCCATAACTCCATGTGTCCAACATGTTCCATAGGAACCTTGATTCCTTATTCCAGATACATAATTATTTCCACCTACATCTCTTAAATCATATTGGCTTGGTGGATCCATTAACGGCATCTGCGTGTTGCTTGAGCGAGAAAACGTCTCAAGAGATGTTGGCATACTCATTGTAAGAGCACTAGCTGGTGCGATGAGAAGCAGCGAAACCATCGACACTAGACCTATTTTCAACAATACTTCCTTTTTCATCATATATTTTCCCCTTATTTTAAACAAACTACTAGATAAATATGTCCTCACTCTATATAAAGTTTCTTTAAAAAAAATCATTATAAAAATAGTAGTACACAAATGAATTGATCATTGAATCAAAAATCTTATTTGCCTGGTTTCTTACCGGTTGTCAACCAATTTTCCTTTTTTGATTCTTACTACATATCACAAAAAAAGAAATATTTTTTTTGTATTTGACGAAAAAAGAGATACTTAAACTTAGGCGTTTCTAAATAGCGAAATTGAATGAAAAATGAAGCGATCCTGTATTTTCCCCTGATGAGACGACTTTTTTATTTGGAAATTGCCAAACATTCTCTTACAGTTCATATACCCAAAACACCTATAACCGTGTGTGATGATTTATGAAAACAAAAAAAAGTATAATCGCAATTGGGCTAGTGCTTATCGCTGCCATCGCAGCAGGGACTGTCATTGGAGTAAATCTTACAGCAGACAAAAAAAAGACCCCACAGACACCCCTGGTTTTCTCCCTTACTGCAGAGAATCACGAGACAACCATCTCCCTGAAAAAAGCTGACATGATCAATCTCACTTTACCAGACTATGGCGACGGTGGTTATATCTGGACAATACTCCAATACGACGAAAACATCCTGCATCAAACCGATAGTTTTCAATGGGGTGGCTCTGGGATGCTAGGTGATTTTGGTAAAGACACATGGCTTTTTACCGCGATAAACCCAGGAAGCACTCTCCTTGAACTGCGCTGCCAACGCCCATTCGGTGAACAGGACATCTGTCAGACATTCAACGTGACCATCACCGTGGTCTAACCTTTTTTCTTTTTTTTAAAAAAAAAGCATTATTGTAATCCCCAGGAGAGACTCCCTTCTATAATAATTTTCACAAGTACTGAAACAGTGGTGTTGATATCGAGTTTTACTAATATATTGTTCAAATCATTATTTTACCTCATAATTTCTTTTCGTTTGATAAAAAAAATCAAGAATAATTTAATAAATCATCTCAGCCTCTTAAGATATGATACTATCAGGAAAGGACAAAAAATCGGGCTGAACTACAAGGAACAGCCCAGCATACTCACGATTCAGTCATAGTATCTATATTAGTGGTGAAGGACCATGGAGAAAGCCTCCTTATCAAACTTCCTAAGGCGGCATCATGGTTTGCAAAACTAGGAAATGCCTTACTTCCCGCGGTTATACGCGTATTTCCTTCCCCTTTGAACATCCTAAAAGGATTTGCAAACCCACTCATCTGGTTCATAGATGATGCCGCTCCCCTAAAAAACCTTCTCTCTATCCCTTCACCGCTTCCCCTATCTTTTTAATAATTCTATAAAAAAAGTAAAACAAATGCCACTTCTCAGATTCTTCCTTTTTCTTTTAAAGAAAGAAGAAAAAAAATAAGAAAAAGAGGGGAAATAAGAATTATACAGGAATGATCCAAACACCTGCAATGAACCTCTTCATCACGAGACCTTTGAATTCACTGAACGGAAGATACCCACAGCACGGATACTCACCAGAGGTATCTGTCAGTACCTTTACGGTTCGCTGCTGCCCAACGATTGCATCGATCTCAAGGACCTTTATCGGAAGGAAACGAAAACCTATCTCAGAGTTTTTCTCTAAACTTGTAATCATCCCAATAAGGACAATCCGTGATTTCCCTTGGAGAATCGGTATCTTCACTGCAAGGTTTGCCCACTCACTCTCAGCACCAATAATGTCTTTTGCCTTGGCTTTTAGAGTATAGGTATCTTTCGTCTGCCAAGAATGATTGACCGTTATCTGTTCACTTGAATTATATGGACCAAGCCATCCCGTTGAGGTCCCATCACCCCAATCAATGAGATACGATACTTGGTGGTCCTCTGGGTCAATGGCCTCAAAGGTATAAGTATAATTCACACCGATTTTTCCTTTCGCAGGTCCGTCGATGGTTGGTTTGGCTGGAGCAGTATTATTCGCAATCCCGAGATATTCCCTGAGGAATTCATCCCAATGAGTTTCCATTGCGAAATTTGTTGCCTCATACGGGGATGGAAGCGTGGCGTACCGCAAGCTATCATTGTAATCTCCCGCTCTGCGAGGGAAGTAAATACTGAGCCCATGAGCAGGATCCGTAGGCAGATGCACATTGGCAATGACTCCGATATCCATTGATGCTTTGATAGAGTTTTTAATGCTGATAAAATCAGGGTCGCTTATTGTACATAAATCCAAGAAATTATACAAATCGATGTAATAATCGATATACCAAAGACGAGCATACACCCGTGCACCTTCCAGTGCAGTGGTTATCTGACCCTTATATTGGCTGAGGTGATCTAGGAAAAAAACTCCTAATTCATCAATCTGCGTCTTTAAACTAGAAAGATACGTCAGGTTCGTTGCTGCCATGGTTGTCTTCATCCGGTACTGCGGGTAATCATGCGGCACGAAATAATTCACCATAGCACTCGCAAACTGTCTTGGGATTGCGGTCGGGTTACTCTTCAAATAACTAAACGACTGTACATATGGCCATTCACCTAGCATCGCACATTCCGGGTATGCGACAAAGAAATCGACACAGGAGTGTATCTGATAAGCTACCTCGATGTTCCCAGTCATACATGTTTCGATCCCAAGGACATCGAGTCTTTCTGATCCATTGCCAGTGATCTGATTTAATGCATCAAGAAGTTCTGGCATCGTTATCATCTGACCTCGCCCATGATCATCCCAGCAGACCCCTTGCCAGCCGCTTCCCTTGTTGCTTGAGATAAACAATGCGTAATGGGCCGCAGCAATCTCATTTTTCACTTTTGTGACATATTGGACTATCGTTGCAGGATCATCCATATGTGATTCAGATGCCCAAGACTGTTGCATAAGAGTAGTACCGTTCAGATAATACAGCTTTGTATCACCAACTGCGATTTGATCGATAAGGATAACGATACTCACCTCGGAAGACGAGCCTTCCTGTCGAATGGTCTCAAGGACCTGCCCTTGCGCAGCGGAGAGATTGTTATCCCCGACCAGATACATCATAACAACCCATTCAACAGGATCAAAGGTGGGTCTAGATCCGTTCTCAATTGTTGTTGCTTGGCCTATAACAGCTCCGATACATGCAGTGATAAGCATAATGCAGAGTAGTTTTTCTTGGATCGTTTTTCGTTTCATATTCTTCCCCATATTTCATGAAATATCGCATTTCATTTAAGATTTCCCTGCTGGTTTTTGGACAAACTTATAAAAATATCGAAAAATCTTAAAAAAAAAAAACGGCTCCTTCCATAATGTACTATCAAGAGAGAGGGAAACCATGAAAAGCTATATATGAAACATTCTTACTTCTGGTCTCGATAATTGTAGGTTCTAGCCCCGTAGTGCAGCGGTTAGCACAAGAGACTCTGGATCTCTAGACACCAGTTCGAATCTGGTCGGGGCTGTCAGATGAGTGTGG
>JAFGFQ010000086.1 GCA_016930995.1 Thermoplasmatota archaeon
CATTCGAAAAATCATCAAAGAAATAAAAGGTATCTTCTCCACTGCTTGTCGTCGAGGCATTACTATTTCCATAATACATCCAGATGTATGTGTCATTCAGGGAGTTGTTTAACCAAAAAGTCCCTTGAACATTAGCTGTGTAGTTTTTCAGCCAATAGGAAAGTTGAGTCGTGTTATCTGAATAGCTGACGAAGCGGACGTCATCGAAATCATCTTGCACATGACCATTGCAGGTCACATTCCCACCACTGGTGTTTCCCACGACCAGGTTCATATGATACCCTTCGTTTTTTCCTTGAATCACTAAGAGTTTTTTATAAGACCAACAGGGATTCCACCAGGTAGAGTTCTCAGTGGAATAATAGTACCAGAGAGTTACATTTTTTGTATCATCACTTGCAGAGGCGGTAAGCGGCAGGGGAGGAACCATAACTGTTGAAGGGGAGATCGGATTTATTTGAGAGAATGGTCTTGACGTCTCATATCCGCATTCCGTGTCGTACTCTGGGGATGTCGGGGGATCTTCTCTGTTACCTGCTAAATCATAGGCAATACTGTAGAATTGATAACGTCCATCACCGATAGGAAAATCAAAGTCCCAACTCCAGGGTGCTGCTTCATCTCTGTCAAAAGAGATCCACGCATTCCAACTCGACAGATTGTTTGCTCTATAGCGATAATACAGAGTAATATTCTTTACTCCGCTTGGTTCATCATCTGCGTTTGTCACGGTGATCGAAAGGGGATTTCCCATGGCGTTGTACCAATAAGAATCAAAAGGGTCAATTTGGGACGACGGTTGAATTGTTTCATACCCGCAGTAAGTGTCATTGTCTGTAAAATACTCAACATTTGTATCATTATCAATTGCGATGCTATAGAACCGATAGTAGCCTGTTCCATTTGGAAACGAAAACACCCACGAAATCGCCACCCAGGGGTCCTCATCGGTTGTATAGTATAACGGACTAGACCAGCTTAAGTTATCAGCACTGAAGTGATAATAAAGAGACACATTACAGAGCCCGCTTCCATTAAAATCGGTCCCTTGGGCTATGAGGAGAAGCGACGAGCTGTGCCAGTATGGGCTGACTGCATCTATCTCTGAATATGGTTTATAGGAATCATACGCGCATTCGGTGTCGTTTTCAGGAGATACAGGAGGGTCCTCAGTGTTGTCTGCGTGGTCGATCGCTATGCTGTAAAACTGGTAGAAACCTTTGGCTTTGGGAAAGTTAAAAATCCATGACCACGGCGCTAGGGTATCTGATCGATACAACCGCCACAATCCCCAGGGAGATTCATTATTCATCCTATATCGGTAATAAAGATTAATGCTTTTCAGACCACTTAGGGAATCGTTAGCATTCGAGCAATTGATGATTACGTTTCTATCTGGCTCAACATACCAATAGGGGGTGATGTTGTCTAAGTAAGAGGAGGGCTTTTCCGTATCCAAACCACAAAATATATCATAATCCGGGGAACTTGGGGGGCTTTCAACATTAAGCTCCCAGTCAACCGCTCTGCTATAGAATCGATAATATCCGTCACCCTGTGGAGGTGAAAAGGACCATGTGTACGGGTTTGTCGTGTCATTCATCTCATATAAAATCCACCCAGACCATGCTGAAGAATTATCTGCACTGAAATTGTAGTATAACGCTACTTCTTTTATCCCGGTCCCATTGTCCGATGCAATTGCTGAGACCTGGAATGGAGCTATGGACTGCCAGTACGATGACAACGAAGTGACTGTCGAGACAGGATACTCGTCGTCGTAAATCCATGTGAGATTCACCTCGTTTACAACAGGAGTATCATACGTATCTCCCGTAAGATTAATCCTCCATTGCACCCAGCGTCTGTCAGGAATCTCAGAAATGTCCGTATACCAGGTTGCATTGGAAAGATTTGCCTGTGAATCTGCAGCTCGCACCCAAGCAGTGATGGTAGTTCCAATAGGAACAGTGGTGTTAATTAGAATATCATAGTAATCAGGCATGTTCCTCGTGGTATCATAAGCTTGCGAAAAAAGACTGCCAGATGGATGATATCCACTCTCGTTTCGTTCGACTGATACATTGACCAAATCGACATAGAGATGTTCGTTGTTGTTCAGTCCGACCACGCGCCATCGTATCTGAAAATTGGACTTGAAATACTGTGAATCAGTGACTTTTTGTGAATACTGGGCCCACGCACCGCTTCCAAAATTATCCAATCGTGTAATCTCATCCCAAGTGGTCCCATCATAGTAATCTAGATAGTATTCTCCCTCGTCTGCATTATACTCATATCCCCAGAATTTAACATAGATTGCAGTGACATTAGACCCAGAGCAGTTGATAACCGGCGAGAGGAGATTTCCGGAGGCCCCACCGGCTCCGGTTGCTCCGTCGAAATCCGCTGAATAGGTTCCCTGATAATGTTGATCGCCTTCTCGGTTCCAATTGCTGGTGGGTGGGTCCTCAGACCAACCGGCCGGTAGCCAGCTGCCTTCGAATCCTTCATCATTGATTAATGTAAAGTTACGAAGATAGTACCGCTCCATCAGATGAAATGCATTATCGCTAACGTTGATATTATCTTTCGTGCCGTTGTTAAAATCACTTGTTGTCGTCTGCAACCAGTTCTCCAAAGCAAGGTTGTGGGCATAGGCAACATCATTTCCGAACTTGAATCTCAGAGCATGAGCACCGACTGTGAGAACCTCGCAAACCGCAATGCATGTGATATTCGAGGAAAAAGAAGGGATAACCACAGAGTTGTTCCTCCATTGGTACTGGAGTGTTTCATTTCCTTTTCTGCAGTGTAAAAACCTTAAATCATGGTCCTGGTCGATATCACTCCAGGTCGTTCCATTCACCGCAGAGATAGTCAAATTGGCTTGACCGACGGTGGTAAAATAAACAGTCCATTTCCCACCAACAAGAGGATAACTTTGTACGGTAATGATAGTGATATCACCAGAACCAAGATCCTTGCCTGGTGATACAATCAGAGGCAGGAGAGAGACAGAAAGTAAAAGACAAATCAGTATGACGATACAAAATCTCTTTAAACAATCTGATTTTTGACCGAAAAAAGTATCTCCCATCCCCCAGATTTTATTAAAAAACCCATTATAGAGTTTCTCATACGTTGCCCCCCGAAGTTTGCTGCGAGGATACAGAGTGATCGTCGAGCGAAGTGGTTCCTGAGTCGCTTCGGAATTGTCTGAAAAGAGTACTAGAACCTTGTTCGTCTTCGGAGGCTGTTCATCTTTTCGTTCAGTCGATTGTCTTTTCAGAACAGTATCAATGATTCGCTCGATGTTTTCTTCATCAAACGCTGGTTTTTTTTCAATAGGACAGCATCTTAGATGCTGTTCAGAAAGCACAGGTTTCTGTCGTATGGTTGGCTCAAACACACCGATGATGGAAGAGAAAAACAGACAGAAATCACCAATCATCACGTTAAAGGAAATTACGGATGTTTCTTTATCATCGACAAGGACTTTGAACGTCCAGCTCCCGGGTTGTGCTTTCTGGGAGA
>JAFGFQ010000087.1 GCA_016930995.1 Thermoplasmatota archaeon
CCTGACGCGGAAAAGTTGATCAGTGTAACGACTGTGGAGGATGCATCGCGGGTTGAGGATGGAAAAAGCCAATATACAGAGATCTTACGGGAGAACGGCACGATCATCGATGATACGATTTTCATGCATCTTGGTGAGAAATTCATGATGATCCCCAATGCAGGGATGAACCAGATCGTCACCACGTGGTTGACCCAGCAGGTCAAGAAGCATCATTTTAAGGTTAAGGTCGAGGACGTCTCCCATGAGTACGTCATCCTTGCGATCCAAGGCCCAAGGGCGAAAGACACGCTGCAGAAGATCACGGACACAGATCTCAGTACCGTGAAATTCTTCAGTTGCCAGCCTGTCAAAGTTGCAGGGGTGGACTGTATTCTCTCCCATACCGGGTACACCGGGGAGCTAGGATTTGAGCTGCAGATCACCCCGACGAAGAAGGCGGCAGGCGTGTTCGATACGATCCTTACGGCAGGAAAGGAGTTTGGGATCCAACCCATCGGTCTTGGCGCGCGTGATACGCTGCGATTGGAAAAAGCATTCATGCTGGCGGGCAACGAGTTCGAAGGCGGACGAACACCTCTGGAAGCAACATTGGGCTGGACGATCTTCTGGGACCATGAGTTCATCGGCAAAGACGCGTTGCTGAAACAAAAAGAGCAGGGCACGTTCCAGCGGATGACCTGCCTGGAGTGCGTCGAGAAGGGCATCCCCCGTCATAAATGCGAGATCCAAAAGGATGGCCGTACTGTAGGTACTGTGACGAGTGGGACGCTGTCACCATGTCTGAACATGGGAATAGCCATGGGGTACGTCGCACCTGATAAACGGGAGGTTGGCACCATCCTTGATATCCTGGTAAGAGACAAACCCGTCAAAGCAAAGGTCGTCAAACCACCCTTTGTACCGAAGGATTGGGTACTTACGCACTAAAAACTCTGTTCTACTCATAAAACTCATTTACGATTCCTTCATGCTTTTTTTCAAACGTATTTTTCTTGGGTGTATTTGCTTCTTTTGTGCAAGAGAAAAGATTTAAAACAACCAGGAATTACCCCTCCTTGATACCTATGACAGATGAGATCCGAGATGGTCTAAAATACACCAAGACGCACGAATGGGTGAAGCTTTCAGGAACCAAAGCAAAAATCGGGATCACCGATCATGCACAGCACGAGCTGACCGATATCGTCTTTGTTGAGCTCCCAAGTGTTGGAAAGGAAATCAAGAAAGGAGAAGAACTCTGCGTCGTAGAATCAGTCAAATCTGTTTCCGAGGTATACGCACCGATCAGCGGCAAAATTACTTCAGTAAACACCAAACTCGATGATTCTCCCGAGGTCATCAACAGCAGCCCCTATGATGACGGCTGGCTGGTCGAAGTTGAAGTAAAAGATAAAGCGGAAGTCAACACGCTCCTGGATGCGACAGACTATAAAAAAATGTAGCATGGAATAATCACTGATCGCTATTCAAGTAAGTCTTTCTGTTGTGTGCTCCAGGTTTTATTGGAAGATTTTTTCATCCATTCAACATAATCCTGGATGAATTTGAGTCGTTCTTTGAAGTTTTCTTCCTTTAGTTTTTCAAGTTCCTTTAGATCGATCCGTGGTGTTTTCATTGTAGGTACCTTTGAAAGAGGCGTTGTGTTTTAAGTTTTCGGTTGAAATCCCTTAGGAGAAGCATATCGAGGTGTTCTTGAAAAATACCATAGAGAAATTTAGCATCTTCAATATCTTTCTCGCTACCCAGATGAAGCTTAAACGGAATCTGAAGTTCTAATGGTGAGATGTAAAAATAATGATGGTTAAGGCTGACATATACCCGTTCCTGTATCGTCCAATTGTCGAGCTCTGTTTTTGGGGATTTAAACTTTATGTTTGGTATGAATGTGTCTTTCTTCGCAAAACGTAAGCAAATACCATGGAAGAGATACTGTTCATAGGCGTCGTTGATGTGTTTTGTATTAATGCAATAAAAATCATTGGAAATAATGGTATTCCAAACCGTTATGAAGATTTTGAAATCTAGCTTTTCAACAAGAATGTCAACATCCTCAGAAGTCCTACTTCGTCCAAAAAGAATGGCGACATATCCAGAGACAATCGCATAGGTGATCTGGAGGGTATTCAGCAAGGAAGTAAATTCCTTCACAAACGTATCAAGCTTATTTTGTTCTTTTTTGAAGTCAATTTTTTTCCAGTCACGTGAATGTTCATCTTCTGTACTAAACAATAACTTCTTTTAAAACATTTTGCACAAGCATCAGGAGGAAACCGTTTGAAGGAAATATATTTAAATACGTTGAACATTGGTAAAGAAGAGAAGTGGTGATGCAGGGATGAGGGATGACCCGATAGAACAGGTACTTGATGATTTAATGAGATTAGACGATATCCTTGCCTGCATGGTCGCTCGGCGTAACATGATTAGCGTCATGCCGTCCCGTGAAGGATTCAAACCTGAGGTCAACGAGATCTGGGACGTCATCAAACGGGCAATGGATGATGTCTTCGCGGTCATCGGACAGTATTCCGGTGCCGGATTAAGTGAGATGGAGTTCCGTCTGCAGAACTACGAAGTGTTGTTCTACGTGTTCCCTGATACCGAGAATGCCCTTGTTGCGATCGTCCCCGAACTGACAAATAAAGGGTTACTTGAAGTCGAGATGGAGAACGCACGGCGGGAAATTCTCAAAGGCATGGAACACCCAACACCGCAACCAAGTACTGAGCAAAACGACGATCAGGTGTGCGTCACCGCATAAAAAGTATACGGAACTACTGAGTAACGATACGATAAGGATGCACAACCAGTTGATTCAATCACTCTTGAGTACCATCACCTGCAATGGAGTAAAATGAAATCAGAAGTAGAAACAGCCATAGGATTGTCCCGGAAATGGGACGCACGAGAAGCAGGAAGGGACGTTGCTGAAACCGCTATTCAGCAGCTCAGTCGACCACCTGATTTTTTTCTGTTATTTTCCACGATTCATTACGAAAAATATGGGGGATTCCAAGAGTTCCTCAACGGCGTCTGGGACGTCCTCCCCAAAGGCACTCCCCTTGTTGGTGGGACCGTCACCGGCTTTATGAACAACTACGGATGCTTCTCAAGAGGAGCAAGCGCTCTTGCGGTCTGCAATCCAGACATGGACGTCGCAATAGGCCTTGGGAAAAACACAAAACGGAACCCGAAAAAAGCAGCTAGACAAAGCGCTGAGATGATCCAGGGTGGCCTGAAAGAATCAGTGTTCAAAAATAAGTTTTTACTGAATTTTATTTCAGCGGCGGTGATGCCTAGTATCCCTGGTGTTGGGCAAAAAAAGTACATCCGCTCCGGTTTTGTCAGCAAATTTGCCCTCCAAGCATTAGGTCTTTCGCAAACTCTGATGCAGAAAGGCCTTGGGAGGGAAGATGAGATTTTTGAGGAAACCGTACAACAGTTACCGCAGTACCAGATGATCCTGGGGACATCCATGGATGACTACAAAGGAATGAGGAACTATCAATTTTTTAAAGAAACAGTCATGACAAACGCTGTTGTGGATCTTGGTATCGCCACCGATCTTGACCTTGATGTGTATACAACCCATGGGATGAAAAAGACTGATCTTCATTTCACGATTACGAAACTTGGAGCAGGTAACCATGCGATTTGCAAGATTAATGATAAGCCTGCTGTACCCGAGTTATTACGATTGTTACAATGGCCTGAAGGGTTTCTTTCTGAAGAATCGATGATTCATACGATTTTATATTATCCGATCTCTCTCAGAAGACGAGGAAGAGAAGTACCCGTGGTTATGCCGGTTATTCTAAAGGATTCCATTGTTGTTCCCTGTATCATCGATGACGGGGAAGTATCGATTCTGACCGTCAGCGGGAAGGATTTAATAAACGCGGTAAAAGAAAATTTACAGCATTTTGATAAGATACAACCAGAGTTTGGTTTATTTTCGACGTGTATGACCATTTTACAGACCCTTGGTCATCGAACCAACATCATCCAGGAAGAACTCCATAAGTATTTTAAGGAGAAATCATTTTTATTGTTCTATAACGCTGGAGAAGGCACCTATTCACCGACAAAAGACATCACCTATGCGAATATGTCGTTTAACACCGCAATTTTTGGTCATCAGAGACACTGATATAGTATTTTTTAAGTAAGAGACGAGGGGAGCAAAGCGAATTATTTACATGTAATGGCCTGACCAAAGTTCGTCAGTTCATTGAGCAGAAAACCATATTTCTTTGCCCATTCCTCTGTTTTTCTTAAATAGGGTAAATCAATAGAACCAACATGATGTTCTCTGTCATCTTCCAAAGCTTGCATGATGACTTCAACGATACAAGCAAAATTTTTTCCAGATGGGATACGCATGGTCGGTAATCGAACCGGGAAGTCAACAAACCCTCCGTCTACACGGTGAATATCCGGTCGTTGATGACAGACATTTAAAGAAAGGTTTGGGGGTTGGGAAACATCAACAACAATGGCATTCTTTTTCAAATGATGAGGGATCAGAAGAGACGTCGGATGGCTTGTTGCAGTGACAATCACGTCTGCGTCTTTTGTTTTCAGATCAACAGTTGTTTCAAAACTTCCTTTGAACGTCTGCGATAGTTCCTTTAATTTTTTCATTCTCCGTCCAATAAGAATCGAATGATGAAATTTAGGAACAAGTAGTTTTGAGACTGCTTCGCCAATAATCCCATAGGCTCCCACAATTGCCAGGGTTTGATCGGAGGGGTCCTTGTTAAAACACTGTAAGGACTTTCCTACAGACTCGCATGTGACCGCTGCGGTATAGCTATCCCCATGATTGACATACCCGGTATATTCTCTTTGCTTCGTCATCCAAACACCACCCTCGGTAACAGAGGTAGTAAGTGCGCCAAGCTGGATAAGATTAACACCTAGTTCATTTTGAACATATACGGCAGCATCAAGAATAGATTTCCTGATACGTTCTCTGGGTTGTTCCATTACTTGTCGTGCAGTAAAAAGCAGTGCTGTAAGATACCCTTTGGTCCCGTTTATATTCAGTTCAGGAAAGACAACCAACTGATTATGAATCCACGATTTTGGGCAGTCCTCTACATCTTTTTCATCAATAAGATGACCAATAGTAGCAAACTTCATACTCGCCTCAGAGTCCTCTTTATACCTTCCATATCAATGAATAATCTTCCTCTTCCTATTTCAAAAGAGGAATCTCTCCATCGTTTGATAAAAGTACTCGTAGTCCCTCCTACGTCGATTCAGGAGCAGCTTCAAATAGTCGGATGGCAGGGTACGCTTTCGCTTCTAAAGGATGACCTGGCTGATAGACAACTTTAATATGACTAATATATCTGACAATAGCACTTGATATCAAGGTATCAAGATGCCGAGACACAGAGACCAGTGGCCTCATGATTCCCCCAGAAAAAGTGTCTGTGTTTTCACTACCAGAATAACGTAACAACGCATCCCGTTTTTCTGGCAAGCATAGGTTCTTTTCAACTAAATACTCTAGTAACTCGCCCCATCGTGTCTCAAGATGAAAGTTATTTGAAATAAAAGAACACTCAATTCCTATTTTAGGGATGATACCCTCTTCAACCACATCAAAACCAATGACAAATCTATCTGCTCGGTCACTCAGTTCATCAATAAGTGATGATAATCTTCCATTTGTATCTGACCAGCCTAATGAAGTCAAATACGGGACGATTTGTTTTGGAAGCAATCGCTTCACATAGAGACGTATCCCGTTTGTAGACCGGGAAAACATGACTCCGATGAATTGTATCGATGCATTCGTCGGTAACTGGCGAATACAAGCTGCTAACTGCCGCTCGAGAGAGTGTGATAAACGCTTGCCTTTTAACACCGATACGGTCGTATTTATGATAGATAGAAACTGTGACACTTCGTCAGCGTCCCCTCTTCCAGTGGTTTTTTCCGGTCCAAAAAAAACACTTGGGATAAGAGTTACTGGTAATTGGTCAGGCATATCAAACTCAAACCAGAAACATTGTATTTTATGATACAATAATGACTTAGGATCAATCCATGCTTTAGCAAAATCAGCGATATGTTTCCATTCCTGCTGCTGAAAATATTGCTTTGGTAAATTCCCATTTTCCATAAGATTAGTAAAAACCTCGCGGTCATCTCCCATGCCTGAAATTGCAAATGCCCAATCTGCACGCGATTGTGTATCTGTTAAACGACATTCAAATCCTAAAAAACTTGTCAAATTACCAGGGAAATATTGCGCGGTGCACAGGATTTCTTTCAAGCTATCCTGGGAAACAAGCTCTGCTAGATAGGGTTCAGCGAAAGAAAGATAATTACTTGCAAGAATGCTTTTTAAAGGTAAATGATGGTACATTCGTGTATGATCTTCTTGATATAGCTGAAACCGCGGGGATGTCATTTTATTTTCTAGTTCGATTTCCCGTGCCGCACTGGCATTTTCAAATGATGTTGAGTGGTTAAAGTACCTATTCACTAGAGTACTTCCTCCATATCGATTTTATATATCCTGCGTTATAAAGAGGTTTTTCGCAGATAAGTACGCAGGTGGGCATGTAGGAGTCAAACGATACGGTCTCATTGACTGGTAAAGTCTGTTTCATAGTCCCTAGGCTCCTTCTTGCGATGTAGATGATTTACCGAGGAGTCTTGCACCGCAGTACGCCTTTGCTTCAATGGGGGCATCTGGCGTGTAGATAATTTTTATATGGCTGATGAATCGGACAAGGGCACTGGAAAAAGCATCATTCTGAATTTTCGCTGACACCTGATAGGATGCCAAATCAAAATCATTATGCTCGTTCTCCTGTTCTACACCAGAAAAACTGAGGAGTGCTTCTTTTTTTTCTGAGAGGCATACGCCTTTCTGTACTAGGTAGTCGAGAAATGTAGCCCATTGTGTCTCAAGATGATAGCGATTGGGGGAAAAGGAGCATTCGATCCCGATTTTTTGGTCTGCCCCCTCTTCAGTGATGGTAATGTGGAGAACCACTCGTGTGACTTTCGTTTCAAGTTCCTTTATGAGCGTCGTAAATCTCTTCTTCGTATCTGACCATCCAAGGCGTGTTAAATAGGGGATGATATCCTGTGGTTTGATTTTTACTAGACAATATCGAACGCCGCTGGCTGGTCGTGACAGCATCACACCAACATCCATTAATCCTACTCCTTTTGGTAAATGTTTGAGTGCTTTCTTCATCTGTTTCTCAAGTTTTTTAGAGACGCGATGATCCGTTAGGAGAGGCAACGCTGAGGTCGTAAGCCATGTGAATTTTTCAATATCTTTAGGTGTGTCAAGACGAAGAAGTGGTGTTTGGAGAAAGATGCAGGGTATTGGAATCGGAGAGGAGAGTTCTGCTTTATCAAATTCAAGCCAGAGTCCAAAAACGTTATTGTAGAGGAGGGAATTTGGATTAGTCCATTCCTTGGTAAAATCTCGGATGTGTTGCCAGACGACCAGATCCATGCATTTTATGGGGAAGCATCCCTTTTCTAACATGTCTCTTAGTGCTTCTCGTTCTCCTTTCATTGAGGATATAGCGAAAAGGTAGTCTGAGCTTGCATCTGGGTTATTCAAACGGGTCTCAAAACCAAAGAAACTGGTAATACAACTTGTGAACGAAGAAGCAAGTGTCTTCATCTCTGCATAGTTCTGTGGTGAGATGATTTCCTCAGGGATATAAGATTCGATACTGGAGAGGTATTGCCTCGCAGTTAACCCTCTCAGAGAAGGCTTTCGCAGAAGCATTCGTTCAACGATGAATCTACTCTGATCTCGAAACTCATGTAATTCTCCAAGCAGAGGTGTTGGAAGATTGCATTCAAAGTTATATTCCCCAAATCGGTTCATTCTTTTCTAGCCCCAATAAAACTAATGTTTCTGGAAAACATAAAGCCCTCCTCCTAGAAAATCCTACAAAATTCCAAAAACAACCTCTTTTATTTACTTTTGACGGAAATATCGTCCATATTACGGTTTTCAGAGTGTAAACCCTGCATAATTTATTTGGGAATAATCCCTAGATCTACTGCAAGTCTTTCAGTTCCTTTCCTAAACTTGTTTGCGTAGTCTTTGAATCGATTTTTGTTCAAGAATTCTAAATCCATATCATCAAAGAGTGAACGAAAACCTTGGGTCGGAACTTGTTTTGATCGTATCCCGCGAATATACAAAAGATCAAGAAGGGCTTTCTCCGCGGTAGCGATGTTGATTCCTTGTTCTTGTTCGTAACCCCAGAATAGCGACTTGTGGATCTGATGATATTCGTACCTCTTGTCTTTTCTATGAAACGTGTATGGTGGTCGGGTTGTCACCAATGTCATCGTATAGGGTGCTTGACTGAGTATTCCTTGTCGTGATAAGGCGTATTCTAAAGACAGATAGCATGGTATTCGTAGGACCATGGCGATTTCTTCAGCAGAAGGTTGATGGAATGGATTTGCGTACCATCCCTGTGCTGCTCGTAGTAGTACCTTTGCGTGAACGAGACGGGTGAGTTGTACTGAAAGACTTTTTTTCGGCTCATCGATGAGTTGGGTGAGATCTGAAAGGCAGAAGAGTTTCTTTTGAGGATGTTGTTTGAAGAACAAAAGCCATTCATCGACTTTCATTGGTTAGTCTCCTGCCTTGGGTGTTTCAATCAAATGGACAATCTGGGTGATGATGTCGTTGAACATATCTTGATACGAGGTAAACATGCTCGGAGGCAGGAATCGTTTCAGTTCGGTAGATAGAATATTCTCCCCGTTTTTTTCTAGTTGTGTTTTTACCGATCGGAGCTGCCGTTGTACTGTTGCGGGTGTCGTATGGTAATCAGCTGTTTTTTTCCAGGTAAGGTCCCATGGGGATGCCAGATGTTTTTCTGTAGTTAGAAAATAGATATCCCAGAGGTCTCGGCCTTTGATGTATTCTCGGCATCCAAGTGCAAGAAGCGTATCTGCTAATATCTCTGTTGGTGTCTCTACCCGTATTGCCGGCTGTATTGGTGGATATGAAAGGATTTTAACGGTGTTCTGATGAGACGGGACCATGGCTAGTTCAATATGAATACGTACCTGCTGCAATGGATTATCCGAGGTTGTGAACAGTACACCTCGTTGAAGAAGGTTCTCTTGTTTTTGCACTCGTGTGGTGATCGTCTGGAGAAATGGAAACTGAGGCTGAAGTGATGAAGAGAGTTTTTTCATATATTCGGGGAGATCAAAATAGGTGTGCGGTGGATGCAACACAAAGTCGAGGTCTTCGGAAAATCGTGGATTATCATAGAACAATCGAAGTGCAGTTCCTCCTTGAAATACAATGGAATGAAATGCATTTAAGCGGCTCAGTGTTGCGAGTATGGTTTTTTGGAGGTGTTCTTGAAGGGTTTTTTTTGGATCAAAGCCGGTGTTGTTGCTTTCCTGGAGGATGTC
>JAFGFQ010000088.1 GCA_016930995.1 Thermoplasmatota archaeon
CGCTTTTTACGTCCTTACTGCATTCAGGATTATTGTTTTTAAACCAAGGACAATGAAAACATCCATCTCCAATTCTACCAGCAACACTATCTTTATTAGTTCGCCAGATGAACCAACAATCCTTTCCCATATGAAGTTGGAAGGCAAGGCATTTTTCTCGTGTCTTTTCTGGGCAACCCATGAACTCCCAACAATTTTGTGGCGTATTTGTTACAGATTGTGCCATCTCATCGCAGATATATATGAAGTATTATGTTATAATTGTTACTCTAAATTATTTGAACGACCATACTTTATAATGAACTGTTGAGAACCGCAAGTGAGTTTACACAAAAGACGTCCCACAACGATTTTACACAGAATTCACTCGTTTTCGATTTACCGTTAAAAGAAACTTTAATAATAATCCATATCGTTTCACACAATGCTTTCTAGGGATACTCTTGAACAAAGCTACGATGGGAAATAAATCAATGCACAATCAAGGAATCGTATTTATAACTCTCTTCAGTCTTTCCTTTCTCTCAATAGCTTTTCCTTGTCAAGCTACCGGCTATTACGCAGACCTTAGCATTACCGTTGATACTTCCGGTTTTATTACAATTGACGGTCTTTCCAATTACCCAAACATTACAATACGAGACTCCGAGATGTATACCTCCAAACAGCAAGGTTTCTGGCTGCTTAACATTACCAAACAGGACATCTTCTCAGAATACGTCTTTGATCTGATATTACCACAAGGCGCATCAATCAGCTATATAAAATCATCAGGAACTATTCGTATTGAAGAACATTTCGGCAGTCTTATGGTGAAAGGATTCGGAGAAAACAAACCCTTCTCCATCCTTGTCCAATATCAAATCGAAAAACAAACAAATACGATTTTCCAGGAGAATCTCGCCTATCTCTTCTTAGTTCCATCAATCATTGTCGTCAGCCTTTTTCTAATTCACCTTTTTCTAAAAGAGAAAAAAAAAGCAGTATCCTTACCAAAAGCAGACCCCCTTGAGTCCCTTATAAATCTGAAAGGACTGAATCATCGCCAGAAAGAAATCCTCCAATTCCTTTATAACAAAAACGTTCCGTTGACACAAACCGAAATCCAAAAGGAATTACAGATACCAAAAGCCTCGATTTCAAGAAATATAAGGGGACTTGAGCGCAAAGGCCTGATAGAGAAAGAACAGATAGGAATGTCGAATCTTATTCGACTAAAAAATCGTTAGTATTACTTTGTTGTCTCGGTCTGTTCCGCTTTGTTCCGGTGAATTTTAATATGCTGTTTCAACCATAGGATAACTCATGGCCATGATGACATGGCACGTGAAAGGTGTTAATCCTATGAAAAAAATACAACATCTCATAATCATATTGATGCTGATGGTGTCTATCGCCTCATTAGCATACGCAGCTGAAGCAGATGATGACAACCAAGGGAACCCAAATGCCGGAAATGGACATACAAACCATCCTTTGGATAATGAGACTGAACGTGAAATTGGGATAATGAACAATTCGTTAGGTGCACGGATACGTTTGCTCCAGTTGGAAAAAGCGATTTTGACAAACCTTCTGAAGGGAACCATGACCGTTCAGGTGCTCAAAGGGCTGAACATTAGCACTACCCCCCTTGAGCTAGTTCTGGAAAATCTGAGCAACGCCCTTGATGCTGTACGAGTAGCTGATCCTGCTGCGAATGACTCGGTAGCTGTGTTTGTCAATTTAAAAAATGAGTCACGGAACCTTACAAAACAATTCAGAGATACACTCCGTGTGCTCCTCGATAATGAAACGATCGCAATGATAAAAGGCCAACTAAGAAATATAACCAATGACCAACTTCAGAATTGTAGCATGAGACTACGACATTGGATTCGACAGTTCAACATGAACCAACTCTACCGGTTATATGGTGTCATTGGTGAAACAAATACCTCTCTTCTCGAACAATACCTCAATGGCAATATCTCCTTAAATCAAACCAAGTTGCAGCTCCATAGGATGATTAACCAGTTGACAAAAGAAAAACGACACATGATCTTCTCCGAGGTCAAAGAGGCGAACATCAAAAAGAAGATCCATGCACAAAATGCGATTGAAGCGATGCAAAACCATGGGAACGGGAATGGTCACGGGAGACACCACTAGGAGAATAAACGGCAGTGTGATTCCACATGAATAAAAAAATTCTCTCTCTCCTTTTCATCTTAATCCTTCTGGTGTCTGTGACTGTTTCCTATGCGTTTTTCAACCAACCAGCTAGTACGAATGGGTACCAAACCACTACGGATGGTGATGTCGATGAGGACATTCTAAACTCCGAAATCGATTCGGCATTGCTTGATGAGGACGAAGACATAGAAATCGGGGATATGATTTAGTTTTCCTGGTTACCATCCTTTTTTTTTTATAAAAAAAATTAGAAAACAGAGTATTGTAAATAGTCCCTCGAAGGGATTAATCAAGCATTCACAGCAATATTTTTTTATGAACAACCTTGTTACCCATCGCTTATGAATAAAGGAAAACACGTGAGATTCTCCAATGCCTATGAAGATTCAAAACGTGCAGCGGCGTACTCAACACTCAAGTTCGATAAAACCTACTATCTTGCATTCCGAGATCTCCCACAAATCATCCAAGAGTATGTCTCTGGAAAAAAAGCTCTTGATTTTGGATGCGGAACCGGTAGATCGACCAGATTTCTTAGCTCACTTGGTTTTACAACTACCGGGATTGACATCTCAAAGGAAATGATACAAATCGCACAACAACTCGATCCCACAGGTACTTATATTCTTATCAATGACAAGGATATGAGCTGCCTATCAGAATCATCATATGATCTCATTCTTTCTGCATTCACGTTTGATAACATCCCGACTGCGAAGAGAAAAATCAGACTCTTTAAAAATTTAGGCAAGCTCTTAACACATAATGGAGCGATCATCAACCTCGTCTCATCACCAGAAATCTACACCCATGAATGGGCCTCATTTACCACAAAGGATTTTCCAGAAAACAAAAAAGCAAAAACCGGTGATATCGTTCGCATCATCACAACAGACATTTCAGACAGCCGACCCTGTTATGATATTTTTTGGTCAGAAGCGGATTATAAAAAAATCTACAAACAAACAAATTTATGCATCATCACCTCTTACAAGCCACTAGCGACAGGAGCAGAACCCTATCAATGGATCACTGAGACGAAAATTGCCCCCTGGACGATTTACGTCCTGAAAAAGAAGGCATGATACCTTTTTCTACAAAAAGAAACCTATGCTAACCCATACCTGGTTTCCATCAGCTCTGTCAACCGTGCGATAAAACGAGCCAACGGACCGCCGTCAATGATACTATGATCCGCGGTGATGGTTATATGGAGGTACTCACGGATAAGGATTTTCTCGTCAACCACCCCTGGCTTCTTCGTAATCCCCCCAACAGCAACAAGTGTGGCAATCGGGCCACCCATCCCGATCACCCAGCCGGGGAACCGGCCTTTCATCCCTATTGAGGTGACCCCAACCGTCCCTAAATGCTTCTTTTTTAACAATCCTTGTCGTCTCAACAGATGAAGACCGATTTTTTTTAACCAGAGGGGCGCACGAATCACGAAGCGTTCCAGACGTGACAGATTCTCTCCAAGGACCTCTGTTGATGCATCGATTGCCTGTTGTTGCACCAGCCGTATCTCCTTGGTGAGATCCTCAACGGATTTTTTATCTGCTTTTCGAATGATGTACGCAAGTGGTCGTTGCTCCCCCTCAACGGTCCGTTCCACCGGAATAGGGATATCAACGTCCTCAAAAAACACGATTTTCTTCCGACCCAAACGATATGCATTCATCTGTCGGTGCTCATGAGCAGCCTGAGCGACACATTTAATGATCCAACTCGTGAAGGAGACGTCCTGCTTTTCCTTTAAGGCTTTGATGGTTTCACGGGCGTCGGTGACGTCAATTTCAAGAAGCGAATAGATGTTCAACCGACGTTTCCCTTCCTGGGAGATTAAGGTGATATCCTGACGGGCCTTCGAAAACGCTGTGACCTCGTATTTACCTAACTTATCCATAGAACCACCATAGGGATGTTCATCAGATTCATAAGACTTTCTCGCAGGAACTATTATTAGCCTCTTACTCTTTCTTTATACCCCTCGTAATATGAAAAAACCACTCCTTATCATCGAACATTGTGAACCACGCCTCTCAAAATGGCTTCTCCTTGAATACAAGCACGCTGCAAAACTCTGGGACGGCAAAATCGTTTTCACCAGAGTAACTGATAAAAGAACCACAACGACCTTACACCCTTTTGGTTCTGTGAAAAAAGAAAAGGCTAAAGACCTCTACTCAGACAAAAGATGCATTGTCCTAGATCCCCAATCTCGCAAACCTCTGACCACGAACGATTGTGCTAATGCAGATGTCCTGATTGTCGGGGGGCTTCTTGGTTATGAACAACCACGAGGCAGGACAAAAACCCTTATCAGTGAGACATCAGGTTTTCCAGTGCGGCATCTTGGGAAACTCCAGCTGTCTATCGATGGTGCTGTCTTTGTCATCAAGGCAATCTGTTTGGGCCTCTCTCTTTACGACATTGAAATAGCTTCAGAAGTGGAGATCATACACGACTCGGTTCATTCAACCATCCTGCCGTTCGGATATCCAGTTATCGAGGATACACCTGTTATCACCCCTGGTCTGATAAAGTATTTAACAAGAAGATAAACCGCGTTTTTTTCTTTTTCCTGTGCTCACTCCTTGTTAACTACTATAATATTTAAATAATGCTCGGCTATTATCCTTGTGAATCTAAAGGGAGAGGTATAGTATGGAAAATAAAAAGAAATTATCCTCAATAGCCCTGATACTTGCAATGGTGATTGGTGCTGTTGCCTTATCAGGTTGCACGCAAGAATCAGAAAACAAAATCATCATAGGAACATCAGCGGATTTTCCGCCATTTGAATATAAAGCTGCCAATCAAACCATCATTGGTTTTGATATTGATTTAATCAAGAAGATTTTAACAGACCAAGGATACACCGTAGAAGTACAGGACATCGGATTTGACTCCTTGATACCATCATTACAAACAGGGAAAATCGATGTCATCGCTGCAGCGATGACTATTACTGAGCAACGACAACAACAAGTCGACTTTAGTAATGCTTACTATGACGCGAACCAGGCTGTTTTGGTAAAGATAGGCGAAATGATAAACATCACCACAATCGAGGATCTGAAGAATTATACGGTTGGCGCCCAAACCGGAACAACAGGGTGGGCTTGGGTGAACGATACTCTGGTTGCAACTGGAAAATTACCCGGAGATAACTTCAGAAGCTATGATCTTTACACTGATGCGGTCGCGGATTTAATCATCGGACCGTCCCGAGTCGGGGCTATCGTTATCGATTCACCGGTTGCACAGGCATTTGCAGATATGGGCGATGTAAAAATCGTGCTGAACATCACGACGAATGAATCCTATGGATTTGCGGTGGAAAAAGGAAACAGCGAGCTGTTAACAAAGATTAATACCGGGTTAGCAGCGGTAATGGCGACAACCTACTGGGAAGACCTCGTCGAGAAATACTTTGCGACATAATGAGGACCTGGAGTGATTCATTGGCAGTAGATACGCTAATTGAATCACTCCCTTCACTCTTCGACGGTCTCCTTGTTACTCTTCTTCTAACAGCATTTGGGATTATTGTTGGGACGATCTTTGGAATACTACTCGCAACCGGTCGTTCTTATGCGGCCCGACCGATTTCCTATCTCATACTAATTTATGAGAAAGTCCTGCGAGGAATACCTCTTCTCGTGTTGTTTTTTCTTATTTATTTTGGACTTCCGCAGGTTGGTATTAATCTTAATGCCTTTACTGCTGCGGTCATCGGCCTTGGTCTTCGCAGTGCAGCGTATCAAGCACAAATCTATAGAGGAGCGATTAACTCTATCCCTGAAGGCCAAATCCATGCAGCATTCTCCTTGGGGATGACGAAATTAAAAGCGATTCGTCACGTGATCATGCCCCAGATGCTTCGACTTTCAATCCCCGGATGGTCAAACGAATTTACCATCCTTCTTAAGGATACCTCCCTTGCGTTTGGCATCGGCGTGATTGAACTGATGCGACAAGGTCGATACATACAAGTAAGGGATCCAAGTCTTGTCCTTATTGTCTATCTCCTCATCGCGCTTATTTACTTCGTCTTGGTTTTTTCTGCGAATAAAACCCTTCATTATGTTGAAAAAAAATATCAGATGGTGGGGTATCAAGCGGAGGCCCACCGATGAATGACCGGAGGCGCATTCTATGGCAATGCTCGAGGTAAAGGATATTTACAAATCATATGGGGATGTGCAAATCCTTAAGGGTGTCTCATTTACGATGGAGAAAGAAGAAACAAAGGTGATCATCGGACCAAGTGGGACAGGAAAAAGCACACTTCTTCGTTGCATCAACCAGCTCAGCCCCCCTGACAAAGGGCAGGTCTGGCTCAATGGAGAAGAAATAACAAATCCGAAAACAAACATCAATAAAATGAGAGAGAAAATAGGATTTGTCTTTCAGGATTTTAATCTGTTTAACCATCTGACCGCCCTTCGGAATGTCAGCGTTGGCCTTGAGAAAGTAAAGAAAATAGAAAAAGAAGCAGCCAAGAAACGAGCATTACAAGAACTTAGCCGTGTCGGTTTAGAGGCACAAGCGGTTCAATACCCTGCACAGTTGTCCGGTGGGCAGAAACAGCGGGTAGGGATCGCTCGTGCCCTGGCGATGGACCCAGACATCATTTTATTTGATGAACCAACCTCAGCCCTGGACCCGGAACTCATCGGAGATGTCCTTGATGTCATGAAATCACTCTGTGGGCAGGTAGCAATGTTGGTCGTAACTCATGAGATGGGTTTTGCACGCAATGTCGCTGATGAGATCATCTTCATGGAGGGTGGGGTGATTGTTGAGCAAGGTGCTCCCAAAGAGATGTTTACCCATGCAAAAATAGCACGTACCCGGGAATTCCTCGGGCGAATCGGGGCATTGTATGGCGATGAGGAGACAGGTGGCTAAATGGCAACCGATTTTAGCCAATTCTTCCTTAGTTCCTTGCCTAACCTCTTGAGCGGTCTGGGGTATACCCTTCTTCTTACATTCATCTCTATCACCGTAGGTTTTTTCTTTGGTATCTCTCTAGCACTTGGCCGGGTCTATGGCGGTAGAATCATCAACGGATTCAGTGTCGGGTACATCGAACTTATCCGTGGCACCCCGCTTCTTGTTCAGCTCTTCATCATTTATTTCGGACTTCCTCAAGCCGGTATCATCTTCTCGCCTCTTGAAGCAGCCTTACTTGGCTTATCTCTTAACAGCGCTGCGTACCAAGCTGAATACCTACGAGGTTCCATTCAATCGGTCGAATCCGGTCAGATGAGCGCTGCGCGGTCCCTTGGGATGAACAAGGTACAATCAATCAGGCACGTCATGCTCCCACAGGCATTACGTATCTCGATACCTGCTTGGTCAAACGAGTTTATTTATCTGCTGCAATACTCATCGATTGCCTATATTATCGGAGTTGCTGAGCTAACCGCAGAAGGTAAATTCATCTCTGCGCATACCTTCCGATATCTCGAGGTGTTTGCGATGATTGCGGTCATCTACCTTGTCTTAACAATTGTTTCTACCGAAATAATCGACCGTCTCGCAAAACGTGTGAGCATCCCTGGAATTGGCGCAGCAAAACAAGTGAGTCTTCGGCAGTTATAACTTTTTTTAAAAAAACCTTGGTTTTTACATGGAAAAACAGATAGTATGACGTATGGAGATTTTTCTTTGCTACATCCATGAGGTTTTTTTGACACGAGTTTCTGTAAGTGATAATATAAAACCGATGAAGGCCACGAAAATATCTGTAATAAAAAAACCAACGAGGGACAACACAAGAATCTGTTCGCCAGTCACTGAAAAAAGGTTTGTGAAAATTAAAATTGCAGTGAACTCACGTGTTCCAAGCCCTGCGAAGGTAATAGGGATAAACCCTGCGACATTTGCAATCGGGAACAGCAGCAGAAATGCACCATATGGGATCTGAAGCCCCAGTCCCAGTACTATCAAATATTCCTGGGAAAACACGATAATCCACGTAACGATTCCGATACAAAAGGGCAGAATCATCATTTTAAAACGAGGGAAATCCTTATAAAAAGTGCCAACAAACGCATGTAGATTGGGTTTTACTTTTTTTGGGATGAGATACGTGATGATCACTCTGAAGAATTTCTCTCCATACTGTCTTCGAGTAAAATACAATGCGATAACGCAAAAACACACCATCCAGGCAATCGTTACAGGAAGTAATTCCGGGATGGTCCCTACTACTACGAATGCGCCAACAATGATCATCCCGTATATAGAAAAGGAGTGAACAATGGTGTCAATAATCGTGTTAATGAACAGCTTCCCGAAGGGTTCCTTGGTTTTTTGTTTCATGTACGGAACACGCATGAGTTGTCCTGTGTATCCAGGAGTAAAACTCCCATAGAACATCCCGATCAGAAAGATTTTAAGAGAATCCACGAATGTAAGTTTGATTTTTTGTTCCTTGAGAACCATTTGATATTCCGCATTCCTTATAACAAGAAGAGGGATAGTAAGTAGCAGCGCATAGATGATAAAAAGGGGATTTATGGAAAGAAAAGCGGTCATGATTTTATGGGGGTCAAGTGAAAAAACGATGTATCCTAGGATACCAAGACCAATGAACGGAAGGATGAGTTTTATTTTTGATGCAAGGTTTTTAACCATAACAAGATGGTGAACACGAATGATTCTTTTATTGTTTATTCCTGTATCCTTCCTAATAAAACAGCAGCGTTTCACTCCACGTAGTCCGTGGTTTTGAGGAGATTTCTATTTTGGTTGTTCCCTTAATCGCTCCTGAAGTATGATTTCTGCAGTCCATTTTGCGGTGTTCCCTGCGACACTTGGGCATTTATCGACATGAGCACCAGCTTTCTCGAATGCTTTATATTCCTGTTTATCCAGAAGCAGATAGCTTCGTCCGAATATCTTTTTTTGGACATCGCAACAGAGTGGAGAGCCATATTCCTCTATGAATTTATCATACAGGAGTTTTGTATATTTGTAGACTAATCGTTTTTTTTGTCCTTCAGAAAATTCTTGATACGTTCTCCCAACAAGAAAGCTAATAGCCATCATCCCACCCGCAAGTGCCCCGCATGTCCCCTTTATTGATAAGGAAGTACCACCGGTCAGACCATGGGATGCCCTAAATGTCGCATCATCCCCCACCCCAAGCGTCTCTCTCAGTGCGGCAAGTACGCACTGCGGGCAACTCCCTAGAGTAGCTTCATAAGAAAACGCGCGCTGATACACCTTTTCTAAAACATCTGTTTGTTTTGTCATATTCCCCCTTGGGTCAACTCTCTCATTTTGTATCTCGTTTATGAGAGGAGATTTACTGATTTGTCCTTTATCGGTCCGATTTGAATTTTTGTTGACTATTTATAGTTATGCCAACAGTATTCCTCCTTATGATAAAGAGCCTCGAATGATTTGGAAATCTTTATTAGTTCGTTGATTCTACTCTTGATGATGGTCATGAACAAGGATATCATTTTTATTAAAAACGGCGAGGAAGAAAGCAAGACTAAGAAACCCGGGAAAGTGTATCGATTAATGCTCAAATCCCAAAAAATAGAAGCCATCATCGCGGAGCTTGATCCTCACGCTGAATCAAGATTATTCCAACACGAAGGCGAGGAGATGCATCTTGTCTTGGAAGGTGAAATCGAGTATACCGTTGGTGAAAAAACCTATAAGCTCTCCCCTGGGGACATCCTCTGGCATAAATCAATGTTGGTGCACCATGCGAAAAACACCAGTGCGAAAAAAGTTGTCTATATTACGGTTGCAACACCACCGAGTTTCATGTCAAGTATGGTCTAACTCCTCGAAATAGAGACAATCACCACTCAAAATCTTCTTTATTTCTCCTTGATCTGTTCTAAGGAGGAGAAACCCTTTCTGGTCGATATCAAAAGCCGTCCCTTGAAGGAGTTCTGTGGATGTTTGCACACGAATGAATCTCCCAAGCGTATCAGTAGATGTTTTCCATTCGCCAATGATCTTTATAGAATTTCCTTCATTAAACCATTTGTATACTTCGTCGAATTGTCTGAATAAACTCCTGATGAAATCGTGATACGCAATAGGAGCTCCAATCTCGGAGAGTAACGAGGTCGAATGAGATCGAATTTCTCTGGGAAGTTTTTGTAGGTTGGTATTGAGATTGATACCGATTCCGACTATCACATACGTAATATGATCTCCACTGATCTCTGATTCAAGGAGGATTCCCGCGACCTTCTTTCCGTTCACACGAACGTCGTTTGGCCATTTGATGGTCGCAGGTAAGCCATAAGAACGAATGCTTTTTACAACAGCAAGCGCTGCAACCAAGGGTAAAAGCGATGTATATTGTAAGGAGATTTTTGGTCGTAAAATTATGGAGAGATACACCCCTCCTTCTGGTGATTGCCAGATGCGGTCAAACCGCCCACGTCCCTGGCTCTGTGTCCGCGCCAAGACAATAGTTCCTTCTTCTGCACCAGTTCGTGCGAGGTCTTTTGCAGAGCTGTTTGTGGACTGAAGATTATCAAAAACAAGTATTTTTTTAACGAAATCAACATGAAGATTTTTTGAAAACTCCTCTGTCTTTTCTCTAAACGTTCTCTTATCCATAAGATGCTAGGGGGAACAAGCTTATATCTTCTGCTGTCCAGTGCTGGAAGCCATAATCACTGCTTGAACTGCAGCCAACGCCGCTGCAGTCTTCGGACCAGACGACTGAGCCTTTGTCTCTTGCACGTATTTAACAACTTGATCAAGAATATTATATCTGGGAATAAAACTGGTGTCATATTCCCCGGTCCGCCAGCTTGAGTTGTTCATCACGACCTGATGGAACGGGATGTTGTTACGAACACCACCTATCTGGAATTCCCATAATGCCCGTTTCATGCGTTCAATCGCCCTTGGGCGATCCTCTCCCCAGACGATGAGTTTTGCAATCATAGAATCATAAAACGGAGGAATGGTAAAACCCGGGTACACCCCAGAATCAACACGGATACCCGGTCCGCTCGGTTCAGCATATCTGATGATTTTTGCTGGAGCGGGCATGAAATTATTTAATGGATCTTCCGCGTTGATCCGACATTCAATCGCATGACCTCGAGGATGAATATCTCCCTGGTCATATTCAAGTTCTAAACCTGATGCGACCCTGAGTTGCTCTCGAGCGAGGTCCACGCCGGTGGTAACCTCTGTGATTGGATGTTCCACCTGTAGACGGGTGTTCATCTCAAGGAAATAAAAGTTCCCCCCCTTGAACATGAACTCGCAAGTTCCCGCATTGTAATAGCCTGCTGTTTTTGCTGCAAGTACCGCTTGTGCCCCGATTTCCTTGCGCAACTCAGGTGTTAACGCACAGGATGGTGTTTCTTCGATGAGTTTCTGATGTCGCCGCTGCACACTACATTCCCGTTCATAGCAATGAATTAAATGACCTTTTTTATCCCCAATCACCTGGTACTCAATATGACGAGGGTTCTCAATAAATTTCTCGATAAAAACAGAATCATCACCAAAGGAATTCTTCGCAAGTTGTCTGACTGTTAACAGGGCTTTTTCCATTTGCTGTTCATCGTTTACCTGCTGAATCCCTATCCCACCACCTCCGGCAGATGCCTTCAACATGACCGGATAGCCAATTTCATGGGCGATGTCTTTTGCTTGCTCATGGTCAGCTATCGCTTCAGTTACTCCGGGGACGACGATCACACCAGCCTTAATCATGGATTTCTTCGAGTCGATCTTTGATCCCATGAGTTTCATCGCAGAAACCGGCGGACCAATGAACTCAATGTTGTTCTTTTTGCACAGTTCTGCGAATTCCGCGTTCTCCGCCATAAATCCATAACCAGGGTGGATTCCTTCTGCACCGGATTTCAATGCAACATCGATAATCTTCTGTTTATTCAGATAACTTTGACTTGCAGGACCAGGCCCAACATTGTATTTTTCATCAGCGTACTTCACAAATAAAGCGTGTTGATCCGCATCGGAATAGATGGCAACCGTTGCGATTCCAAACTCTTTGCATGCCCGCATGATACGAATAGCGATTTCACCGCGGTTTGCAATGAGGACTTTGTTTAGCATGACACATCACCGTCTTATAAAATTTGTATCAGAAGATCTCCACTAGAAACTGGCGCGCCTTCTTTGACAAAAATCTCCTTGACTTCCCCTTCAGTTTCACTTTTAATTTCTTGTTCCATCTTCATTGCTTCAATCGTTGCGATGATATCTCCTTTCTTGACCTTGTCACCTTTTTTCACTTTTACCTTCAGGATAGTCCCCTGCATTGTTGACTTAATACCGCCTTCAACATCCTTTGGTTTTTCTTGAGGGGCAGCACCCCCAACACCTGCAACAAGATACCCGCCTGAGGGAACGACCTTGACTTCAAAAGGTTCCCCGTCGACCTCCACTTGGAACTCTGTTGGTATCTGGACAGGTCCAGCTCTTTTCTCTGGTGGTTGTGTTTCCAACCAGAGTTGTTTTACCTCAGGAAATGATTGTTTCACCATCGCTCTCGTGAATTGATGATCAATGGGGAGCGGTAAAATATCTGACGTGAACTCTGCGACCGCCTGACCTCTTAAAAACTTCAGACCCACCTGTGGATACAGGATGTACGTCAAGATATCTTCTTCCTTTTTTATCAGTGAACCTCCATCCATTTCCTGCAGTTCCTTCTTCTTCTTATCCCAGAGCGGCTCTAACAAATCTGATGGTCGACAATCGATGATTTCTTCTTTCCATGTCGGACCAAGGACCTTTTTCATAATCTCGGGTTTAATTTCCCCCGGGGGTTTCCCATACATCCCACGACAGTAATCCTTCGTCTCTTTTGGGATAACCTTATAGCGTCCATGCAGCACGTTCATGACTGCTTGAACTCCAACGACCTGGCTGGTTGGTGTCACAAGCGGTGGATACCCAAGCTCGTCCCGTACTCGGGCAGTCTCATCAAGGATTTGTCGGTATTTATCTCGAGCTCCTTGTTCCTCCAGTTGGAAAATAAGGTTTGATAGCATCCCTCCAGGGATCTGATGCAACGTCACACTTGGGTCAACCTTTAATGCATCAAACCGATGAAGATGGCGGTACTTCTCCCAGATTTTGAGGAAATAGCTCCGACATTCAATAAGTAATTCCAAATTATACTGCGTATCCCAATCTGTTCCTTGAAACGCTGCAACGACACTTTCAGTAGCTGGCGCTGCAGTCCCTCCAGAAATTGGAGACAGTGACGTATCAAGGATATCAGCACCGGCTTCAACGGCACGTTGGTACGCCATTCCTGTCATACCGCTCGTGTAATGAGAATGAAGATCCATTGGCAAGTTGACACCAGCCTCTTTGGTTCCTTTGATGATATCATAGGCACGTTTTGGGGAAATCATCCCTGCCATATCTTTAATACAAACGGAATCTGCACCCATTTTCTTCAGTTCGATGAATTTTTTAACGAAATAGTCAACGGTATGAATCGGGGAGATTGTGTAACTCAAACATGCTTGGACATGACCACCGTTTTCTTTTACTGCTTGCATCGGGGTTTTCATGTTTCTCAAATCATTTAACGCATCAAATATACGGAAATAATCGCATCCGTTCTTTTTTGCATAGTAGATGAATTTTTTTACCACGTCATCAGGGAAATTCCAATAGGCGACGATGTTCATTGCTCGCTCAAGCATCTGAAGAGGTGTGTTTGGCATAGCTTTTTTTAGTTTATTTAACCGCTCCCAAGGGTCTTGGTTTAAATATCTGATGCACACGTCATAGGTCGCGCCACCCCAAACCTCAAGAGAAAAAAAACCGACCTCGTCAAGTTTCGCTGCTATTGGGAGCATATCTTCTGTTCGCATTCTTGTCGCAAGTAACGATTGATGTCCATCTCGTAATATCATCTCATGTAATTGTACCATAGAGAGTTGCCTCCAAATCCCAACATACATCTTTTTTCCAACTGTTGGATGGATGGTTTTAACAGAAAAAGGGTAACCGGTGAACCTACTTAAGAATATCGGGAACAAGAGGCGATTGATTTCCTTTATAACCTCGTTCAACTCTATCGAGTAATATACCTCTCTGACAGTAATGTATTTGTATGAGATACTCTATTAAACCAAAAAATTTGGGGTAGGCCTATGAAGCACCAGGTTTATTTGCTAATCATCGGTATGTGCCTTCTCTGTTCTTCTTGTATACCGTCCTTAGTTGGACTTCCTGCGGGGACGGTTTCAGAAGGACAAATCTCTTTAGAGTATCGCAATGTCACCATGTATGCACCTGCGGTTTCTCAAAGTGGTTCTGCGTACGTCGGTGTGATATCAACAATCACTGTGACCGTTCAGGGGAACGGGAGCGGTCGCGTTTTTGTCGATACACTACCGCTCACTGATGTTGACATGCAAGGGTCTGCTCGTCTTGCCGTGAAAGTTGCTAGTGCGTTAGTCAGTACGGATACGAGACCACATCTTGATCCTCAAACCTGTGATTTCTTCTTCGTCGTTCGAACAACTTCGCCGATGATAGGTGGCCCTTCTGCAGGGGCAATCATGACTGTTGCTGTCATTGCACTTCTCCAGAATTGGACACTTGATAACAACACTGTAATGACTGGGATGATAAATCCTGACGGAAGTATCGGCCCAATCGGTGGAATCCCCTATAAAATCGATGCTGCGTACAGTGTAGGAGCAACACGCTTTCTTATACCGAAAGGACAAATGACATACACTGAAATGGTGACAGAATATCAAAATATCAATGGGATCATCTGGCAGAATACGTTTCCAGTTACTCGAAATGTTTCTGAGTATGCTCAATCCAACTACGGCATGGAGGTATTCGAAGTTGAAGACATTAATGATGCTCTCATGTTCTTTACTGGATGGACGTTTCCTGTGAAGGAATCACCTGATAAAATCACCAATGATGATTACATTAGTGCAATGCAACCTCTGGCAACAAACCTTCTTAATGATGCACGGAGGGCTTATCAAAATGCAAGTGATCTTTTCAATACCACAACGATACCGAATCGGTATCCCACGTACTATAGGAATCAAGTCACGGATTTTCTTAATACCGCCTCTGATAGGCTTCTTGAATCCTCACATTGGTATAATCAAGAAGTGTATTATACAAGTACAAGCAAGTCCTTTCAATCGCTCATCGACTCCCAATTCGTATCCTACGCATGTGAGTATTTTACTACCGAGAATCAAGGAGAGTATGTCCAGATACTCATGAACCAAACCGTTCAATTATTCAACAACAGGAGTGTTTTAGCCAGGAATGCTCCAATTAATGGAATGGTTACGTTACAATGTGTCGGAGCAGCCCAACAGAGAATCAACGAAGCAGCATCTTATCTTTCTGAGGCGAACCTAAGCTTTCAAAGTAGTGATTATCTTACTGCTCTGTACAAAATTGCGTATGCCCAGAAACGAATCGACAGCGTTGAATGGTGGTTGAATATCTCAAAGCCGTTCCATGACTCTGGTGAGGTCAACACCTCGGTCATCAACACGCTCGCAGAGGAATATCTGGATGATGCCCAGCAAGCAATCGTCTATTCTGAGATTATTGTCAGTGAAATGGGACAAACATCGAGCTATCTTACCGATGCGAAAGCACTTTTAGAGACTGCTCGGAGGGAGAATGAGGAAGGATATTCAGCAGCTGCGCTGTTCGGCGCATTTGAATCGCTTGTCAAAGCAAATCTCGCGTTGGAACTTGTCGATGGAGTTACCGATGAAAAGGTCGAACGTGCCCGGGAACAAGCCAGTGCCAGCATTACTGAAATTAGAAATATTGGCATCGAACCTGTTCTTGCAGTGAGTTATTATGAATACGGACAAAGTCTTGCAAATGAGTCATCGTTGAACACCGCAATTATCTATTACAAATACGCAGATTTAATCGCTGGTGCATTACGGTTCACGACACCGTATGGTGTTCAATCTTCCCGTTATGTTGGAATCCCTGATACAACTGTTATCACCCCTTGGACTGTTAACCCGAGTCGCTATCTTGGACTGTTTGTCCTGTTCGCTTTGATAGGAGGGATTGCAGGTGTTGGGGTAGGAATCCTCATTTCTGGATTTTTTAGCCAAAAGAAACAAAAGAAGCCAGTTTTCATAAGGGATTCCATACCTCGGAGTATCGAAGATTACTACAAAAAACAGAAATAAGACATCTTCCTTTACCTCGTTTCATGGACATCTCCGGAGAACTTATTAACAACCAGATTCTCGTAAAAAAATCAAGCGATATCGGGAGATTGTACAGTAAAAATCATATCGGGACATTACAACATCCAAAGCGATTAATGCTCACCCTTCTTGAAGGTATGTTTTTACTTGATGAAGGAAAAATGCTGGTGCATTCTGGGAAGAAGCAACTGAGTTTTTCTGAGCTTCTCAGACACGCGGTCCGACACATTCCACAATTTGAAATAAAATATCTCGTGTATAAGGACTTGAGAAATCGAGGACATGCGGTTACTCTGATTGATGATGATAGGTATGTGTTCTTTCGTAAGTTTAAGACTAAAAATGCGTCTGTTTCCTCCTGTGCTATCACTGCTTTCTCCGAAAGGGACATTCTTGATATTACTGTTACCAAACAGTTAGTAAAACAATTCACCACTATGAAAGACGTACTGTGGTTCGCGCTTGTTGATGAAGAAGGAGATCTCACCTATTATGATGTAGGACGAATCGATCTGTCTGGAGATATCCTTGAGCAGAGATATCCACGAGGACCATGTATCTTACTAAAGAATCGTCTTATTGTCTTTGATAAAAAACTTAGCGATCAGCTGCTGCAAAAAGAGTTCTTCGGTAAGCCTTTTGGTAAATTGCTGCAACTTTCCTTTGTCGAAGGTCTCTATCTTTTTGAGAAGAATATTTTGGAGATTCAAACAATTGATGGATCAATCCTCACAAAAGAGAAGTGTATTGATTTAATGCAGGAATACCAACCCGATATTGTTCAACGGCTTATGGTGTTTAAGGATCTTAAACAGCGAGGGTTGTTGGTCAAAACAGGTTTTAAATTTGGCGCCCATTTTCGCGCGTACACAAAACAACCTGACCAAACACATGCGGAGTACCTTATCCACATTGTCGAAAAGGGATTTAGAAGTATCTGGGCGGAGATTAGTCGAGCAGTTCGTCTTGCGCATTCAGTGAATAAGGAATTTGTTTTTGCCTGCATCGATGGGAAAACTATTGATTATGTCAAACTTGGACGGCTTCGTCCATAATTTTCATAACTTATTTATACCACGTTGGTTATTCGAGCAATTCCATAGTTAAGGGAGGTGTTGATTATACTTCAAATCCGATGGCATGGCCATTCCTGCTTTGAGATTACCAACGATGTCACTATCGTCACTGATCCACATGATGGTCGGTCAATTGGAATACCTGCGCCAAACGTTACAGGGGATATCATTTTAGTATCACATAATCATTATGACCATAATAGTGTAAAATCCGTCGAAAAAGAAAATTCAAAGATAGTCACCGATGAACGGAAACGGACCATTGGCACCATACAAATTAATGGTATTCCTGCGTACCATGACACAGCACATGGAGAACGACGGGGGGGCATGATCCTGTATAAGTTTACCTGTGAGGATATCACGTTCTGTCATCTTGGTGACCTTGGTCATGAGCTGGATGAGAAAACAATTCAGCAGATTGGAAAAATCGATATTTTATTCATTCCTGTGGGTGGTAATTACACCATTGATGCAGAACAAGCATGGCACGTGATTCAAACACTCAAACCAAAAATAACAATTCCCATGCATTATCGAATTGAGGGCCTTTCTATCCCGATTGCTGGTATTGAGCCTTTCCTTGAGCTTAGTCGATTTAAAATTCTTAAAGTGGGAAACGAAATTGATATCGAAAAAGATGATCTTCCCAAGGAACCTGAGGTGTGGGTGTTTACTTTATAGACTTCTTTAGAAAAACTTCTTTGTTCACACAGTTTGGAGGGATACCTCCACTAAGCCCAATGATCATGTTTTCTGCAGCCATCAGCGCCATTTTTGTCCGCGTCTCGAGTGTCGCTGAACCTGTATGAGGCTGCAGAACAATGTTGTGTAATTTTTTTAATTCCCTGGAGATTTTCGGTTCTCTTTCGTAGACATCAAGACCAGCGCTAAAAATCCATTGTTCCTTTAACGCCTTGATTAATGCTGCTTCATTGATGATTGGTCCGCGCGCTGTATTGATGAGAACAGCAGTTTTTTTCATCATACGAAGTTCTTTTTCATCGATGAGATGATGCGTTGTTTTTGTTAAAGGGATATGAAGTGAAACGAAATCTGATTTTTTTAATAATGTGGATAACGAGACATGTTTTGCCCCTAATTCTCTTTCAAGTAGCTCGTTTCTTTGTTCATCGGTATAAAGCACATTCATCTGGAATCCTTTGCTTTTGAGAGCAAAGGCAGTACCAATCCTCCCTGTTCCTACGATTCCTAAGGTTTTGTAGGACACGTCTTGTCCGAGCATCAGCAGTGGCGCCCAGCCGGTGAATTCCCCTTTTCTAGTGAATACATCACCTTCGACAATGCGTCTGCTCGCAGAGAACAACAACGCCCAGGCCAGTTCCGCGGTCGTTTCCGTAAGAACTCCTGGGGTGTTGCTTACTGGAATTCCCCGTCTTGTCGCCGCAGCGATATCAATGTTATCATATCCCACGGCATACGAAGCAATCATCTTTAACTTTGGTTCTGCATAAATCACATCTTCATCGATGGGATCTGTGAGCAGACAGAGAAGGCCATCTTTTCCTTTGACTCCTTTTATAATCTCTTCTTTTGATAGCACTCTATCATGCGGATTCAGTTGGATAGTACATTGTGTTCGTAAGAGATCCAACCCTGGTTCTGGTATTTTTCTTGTGATAAAAACGTTCATACGTCCTCAATACCCCTTCATAGATAGAAACCTTGTTATTTAGAGATTTCTCACCAAATGTAATTACGTGGTACTAGAGAAAAAAAGAGAATGTTCTGGTGGTAGTTAGGAAAGATTAGCTTGTTTTTTGCTTGAGAAGTTCGTCAAATGAATAGAACACCAGGTTTCCCTCAGCATCTAAATCTGCTTCCTGATTCAGCACCCATTGTCTTGTGGTTTTAATTTTAGGCTGAGCGAATATCTTAACCTCCCGGTACTCTGGGTGATTCTCTTTGTCATTTAATCGATACACCGACCAATTGACCTTGATTGGATCCATTGGCGACCGTTCTCCGATATAACGGATAAATTGTTCTGTCAGATTTGCATCGTAGGTATAATTTGTCACCCACCAATCGCTCCTACTCATTAATTCTCCGGTTGATGCTGTATAGTACGGTTCTTCAATGAGTGCAGAGTTATATTGGAAATGGCCTACGAACATCATGCTCCAGTCGTCTTGGTCATACGGTGGACCGTTTTGACCATTGGATAAATCTAATATTTTTGGCGAACGGACCCACATGTAGTTCAAGACGCTCAGATAGTTCGACCCATAGGTTTGTTTATATTTTTTTGATGGAATGAGAGCAGCCCCAAAGCTGATGTTATCGATTCCTTCAAAACTGCAACTATCAGCATCGACACTACAACTATGCGCCATCTCATGCAAAATAACCCCTATTAATTGGCACCGAATCCCTTTTTTCGTTGGACTCGCACGAGCAACAATAATCCCTTTGAGTTGTTCAAGAGGTGCGAAGGGGAAGGGTGTTGTTAAATAACAGATGAATGTGGTATCATAAATATTGTTCTTTGATGGATGTTGGAACGCACCTTTATGCCCCAAAACAAGATAGCGGAAGATACCTTTTCTCTCATTAGCAAAATAATTATTGTAGAACTGCAGCATCATCCCTGATTCTTGTGAGACTCTCGCGATATGAGGTAATTCTTGTCCACCACCGTTGATTGGACCATTTGGCCATCCGTCATCAATTAATAATTTAATGTTATGTTCGGAAAATCTCTCGATTAACCCTTGTATCGTCTCTTTCGGCATAACGTGGGGTGGGTCTAAGAAACCGCCTTGTCCCATCCAATCAACCTCGTAATAAATATTTTGTATGTAGGGATCAGCAAACCATTTCGCCATCTGATATTCTTCTAGATTGTCGAGGCCATCGAGATCTGGGTCGAGATTATTATGATCATCCCAGGTGAAGGGGTCATACCCCCATTTCCATTCCCAGGCGGTCGGGGCTCCATCCCCATCAGGATCAAGTAATGAGTCGTCCACCGTTGGATCTGTGCCAAGAACATTGACCTCTGTCCAATAGGGGATATAATCACTGTCATAATCAATCTGATAGAGGTTAAACCAAATCTCGAATGTCTCTCCAAGATAATATCCATAACCATCATAATCCTTGAAGGAATCAGAACCGGACCATCGACCAGTACGATAATCATAGGTCACCGTAAAGGATTCTCTCTCGATATCGCTGGTTTTTCTCCCTAAAAGACCTGAATGCACTCGTTCCATAATTGTAAGAGTCGCTACCGATGTCAGCTGTTCTTCTTCGACATCTTTCATGATTTTGTTTTCCTCAAACATGCTGTCCCATGTAGTAAACAGCACTTCTGTAACCCGACCATGTTGGGTCACATCTTTACTGACGTATTCTAATCCATCCATATCAGTAATAAAATAGAACGATGGTTTCGTCTGCCAGGAATTCCCTAGTTTCATTATTTTTTCAAGAAGGCCTCGATGACGAATTCGTAATATTTCAAAGACAAGACCTTGATTCTCCAAGGGACTGATTCGATCATCTACTTCAAAAATTGTTTGTTGAACTGGTGTTTCTTTCTTTGCTAAGAAATATTCGAAATATACGAATGTCCCTGATGCAAGTAAACAAGCGATAACAAGTAGCGAGACTCCTATCACTATTTTCTGTTTTCGTTTGATATACATGAAGGTGTGCCTCCAGTAGGAAATGGCAATATATTTTTATTAATAATATAGGTTACAATTTATATAAAGTTATTGGTATTGAAATGCCTCCTGATTCTCACCTGGTCCAGAAGGGTTTATGACTGACGATGGAGCTCTAGAGAGGAGATCAACTGGAAAAGGATGTTATTAAGAGAACCATCAATGTTATGAACAAGAGCAGTTCTTGAAAAAATACCATTAATAGATTCAATTTCTGTTTTTTTCCCCTGTTGTATGCTTTGAAACATAGAAGAATAATTTTGGGATGTATCACGGATAACTTCTTTTGTTTTCTCAATCATTTCTTCTGAGGATACCGTGATCCCCTCAGATGCTGCGATATGAACAGATTCTCTACAGACATACTCGACGATTTTCTCAAGAAGCGGATTGTGAAGCAGATACCCATTCGTACATCTGAGAAATGCAGTAAGGGGATTGATGCTTGAGTTTATGATACCCTTCATCCAGATTTCTCTTTGGATATCATCGCTTCTCTTTGTCTCGATTCCTGCTTCATTAAAAAGGGTGACAAGACGTTCTAATCGTTCTGAGTGACATCCATCAAGCTCTCCAAGAATGGTTTTTCCCCTCCCAGTATGGATAATCTCACCAGGTTTTGAAAAAAGAGACCCCTGTGTTGTCACACCAGCTAGAACCTGATTCTTATCGATATGCTGCTCAATTATATTGATATTATCAAGTCCATTCTGAAGTGATACAACCATGGTCTGCTTCTGAATGATAGGAAGAAGTTGTCTGCTCGCAGTCTTTGTATCATACGATTTGACGGTAAGAAGAATTAGGTCTGGTAAAAATGGAACGTCCTGTGTCGATTCTACTGCAAGGACTCTCACGGACAGGTTGGTATTACCTTTCACTATCAAACCTTTTTCTATTATTCTTGAGACATGTGGTCTTCTACCGACTAATATCACTGTGTTTTTCCCTGCAAGTAACGCACCAAAAAGCGATCCGATGGCACCAGCCCCAAATACAACGATTTTCATACTAATATTCCTCTTTTTTTACATTGAATGGCGATGTCTTCCTCTGTCAGAGCGATGAGAGGACATAATACTGGCAGAGAAGCAGTCCTTTTCAGTAGCATAATGTCTGAGAGAGTCCGGGCAGTCTTTTCAAGGGTATAACCGGTTACCAACGCATCGCATTTTTTTTCTGAAGCAACCATGTTTAATTGATGATTGAAAGCTTCCTTGGTTGGATTGACGGACAGAGTAGCGGCATCAGCGTACCAGTAGGAAAGAAACGCACGGATTGCTTGTTCGTTTACCTGTTGTGTAGTAAGGATAACAACATTACATCCCCTGCTCATAAGGTACCATGCTGCAAGCAAGGAAGAAGGAGCCTCAACAAGAACCAGCACTCTCCCTTGTGTTCCCAAGGGAAGACCTCGGACACCATGTATTTTTTCAGTGAAGAGGAAAGAATTTTCATCTCTTATTTCGATAAACAGCTCAACATCGGGATTGGTGAGATTCACCTTTGCATGAGTCGCATTTACAATGTCATTTCCTATATGAACTGCAACGTCCTGGCTTGTGTAGGGGTGATTTCCTACCCGGGTGACTCGAAGAGCAAAACTTTTCTGGCTCGTCAAAGAATTTTTTACTACTTGTTGTGCAGCACGAGATATGTCCTGAAGTGTCGAACTTGTTTGGACTGCTGGGCTAAACGAGACGATACCAAACATTCGAGATAAGACATCAATGGTTTTGCGCATATCCCTTGTTATAAGGTAAATCCTTCCTCGTTCCGTTTGAATTTCGTTAGATATACCTTCTGTGTTAAGAGCTACTTTTATGTTTCTTACAAGAATCGATTCGAATAACCTTCGCACATAGGTGCTCTTTAACGCTAACTCGCCATAGCGTATGAGGATGACATCGTACTTCATCGGTTTTCAACATCGGGTAGCGATACATTAATCTTTCATTTTCGAAACCTTTTAGATGCTTATTCCTAATACCATTTTTCATGATTCCTTTTATCGTAGGACGAAAAAAATTAATAAAAGGGTATTATTCTCCTTCGATAAAATCTACAATTATCCAGAAACTGAGGATTGGTAAAGCATTTTATTTACTCTTAATATTCATTCCAATTAGTTTTTTGTTGTCTGTCTTTGCTGTTGACGAGTTACTCGTTTTTATCAGCTCTGTGTTGGCAATTGTACCCCTCGCAAGAATTATGGGGTATTCAACAAAGGAAATATCCTTACAGACAAATCCCTCCGTTAGTGGTCTTTTTTCAGCCACTTTTGGCAACGCAATAGAGTTAATTATTGCAGTTTTATCTTTACATGCTGGACTGATACAAGTCGTTCAAGCTTCTATCATCGGAAGCATCATTGGAAATATTCTCCTCCTTGTTGGATTGAGTATTTTTGCTGGTGGTCTACGATTTAAGACTCAGCGTTTCAATAATCAGACCATTGCGGTTTCTTCAACGATGCTTATCATCGTAGTCGCAGGATTAGCGATTCCAAGCTTTTATGATGTCCTGACTCCAAACAATCCACAGATTTCATTGCTTAGTAGTGCTGTTGCTGTCGTCATGGCAGTCATTTATCTTGCAGGGCTTGTCTTTTCTTTACGAACCCATAGAGATCTGTTCGATGCAAGTGATGAAATAAAAGCAAGCCAGGAAAAACCAACGATGAGCCGACGACTCGCTGCCTTGATTCTCTTAATTACCATTATTATCGTTACATTTGAATCTCAGATTCTTGTTGGGACCATTGAGCATGCTGCACAAGCGATTGGGCTTTCACAGATCTTCATCGGACTGATCGTCATTGCAATTATTACAAATATCGCAGAAATATCCACTGCGGTTCAATTCTCCATAAAAAATAAACTTGATGTTTCCATTGAGATTGGGCTTAGCGGTGCAATCCAGATTGCATTATTTGTGGTGCCAATCCTTATGCTCTTTAGCCAGGTGTTTCATTTCGGTTTTTCACTTGTTTTCACACCCTTTGAAATCCTTGCGGTCATATTAGCGGTTTTAATTGTTAATTATCTTTCTGCTGATGGGAGATGTAACTGGTTAGAAGGAGCGCAGCTAATTAGTGTGTATCTGATTATCGCCATTGCATTTTTCTTCATAGCATGAACAAAAAGATCACCAATGTTCTGTGAAGATTTCTTCGACGTTTTTCATTGATTTTTGGGTGGCAAAAGAGATGTTCATTGGAGTAAGCGAGATGGTGTTTTCATTAATCGCCTTAAGGTCAGAATGATCTTCTATGTTTTTGAATGTTATCGGGGGAGTTTGATGGAGAAATGAATTACCGTTTCTATGAAACAGTCTTCCGTATCGTGTTCTAAACAAGGTTGTTATCTGTATCGGTGTGTGAACAGTTGCATCAAAGGGGATGTTCAATGAAAAAAGATCAACTCCGTTAAATACCTTATCGATCACGATGGATGCAACTTTCGTTGTTATCTGAGCAGCATTTTCAAAATAGTGATAATTTCTTGGATGATAAAAATCTGTTTTATTATCTTTCATTCTGATTGGAATGGAAAGAGATGATGCAAGAGCCCGAACACCATCGATAGAACCCTCAATTGCTGCCCCTATCGTTCCTGAACTCAGTGTTCGTGCGCTTCCAATGTTTAAACCGATGTTGATGCCAGAAATAACAATTTTTGGTCGGGTGTCTACAACATCATATAGTCCAATCTGTATACAATCCGCTGGGGTACCATCCAGCAGGAACATGTCGACTCCTTCATAATCTATTTTTTTTAGTCGTAGCTTCTTTTTTGTCGTGATTGCTTTTCCAATCCAACTTCGTCCCCTATCAGGAACGATGGCAGTTACCGAATATTTTTTCGTAAGTTCTCTGATGAGGGGAACAAAACCAGCGGATTTATATCCATCGTCATTTGTGACTAAGATATCTGTCATCGGCATCGGAAAAAGCAGAACCTTAATGAATCTTTCCGGCGCAACCTTAGTTGAATGTTTATATAGCAAGAGTCAATAAGTGACAAAAGTATGATTGCAAAGACCGGTAGTGATTTTGATATCATCCTTCTTAGCGGGGAGTATTATGACGACCATCCGCTCTCACCGGTAGGAATCATCGCAAAGGTCCTTGATGCAAAGGGATACCGCGTAGGGGTCATCGAGAAACCAGCGACAAAAGAACAATACCTGCGGTTAGGAACCCCCCGTCTTTGTTTCGGGGTCACATCTGGGTCGATTGACAGTATGGTTCATAACTATACGCCCCTGAAACGAAAGCGTATTGATGATAAGTACAGCGATGCAACACGATTACCTGATCGAGCGGTCATCTATTATTGTAACCAACTGAAACACTATTTCAAATCAAGTGTCATTATCATCGGTGGTATCGAGGCATCATTACGGCGGTTTGCCCACTATGACTATTGGGATAATGCTGTGCGGCGAAGTATCTTACTTGATTCCCGTGCCAATATTTTGGTCTATGGAAATGGGGAGAAACAAATCATCGAGATTGCCAACCGGTTACACCAGGGAAAGGACCTCAGGGGTATCCAAGGGACTTGCGTCCTAAGTAAGGAGATCGACCAGTCGTTTGAACAGTTACCATCATTTACTGAGGTTCTTGAAGATAAAAAAAAGTTCTGTGCCATGCAGCTCTTATTTTCAAACAGGAAGAACCTTGCCCAGGAATATACACATAACTATGTCCTTCAATACAAGTATCCGACGTATACCATCAAAGACCTGGATTGGATTTATTCACTTCCCTATTCAAGGAGGCTGCATCCGAAATCTTTGCTAAAGATGGGGAAATTTTCTGTGGTGATTCATCGGGGGTGTGTCGGAGAATGTAATTTTTGTTCTCTTTCGCTTCATCAGGGAAATCACATTATTTCTCGATCTGAACACAATATCCTTGAAGAAATCAAACGGTTGACTCAGCATCCCGAGTTTAAAGGGTATATTGATGATTTTGTTGGACCTTCATCGAATATGTATGGGATGGTATGTACTCGGGGGGACCATTCTTTTTGCAGCGATTCATGTATCCAATGTAGATATCTAGAGAAGTCTCACCAACGACTGCTCTCATTGCTTCGGAAGGCTCGGCAGATACCAGGTGTGAAAAAAATCTTTATCCGGAGTGGTATCAGATATGATCTCGCGTTGGAAAGCAGAGAATATATTAAAGAAATTTCTGACCATCATATCTCAGGATGTTTGAAAATAGCTCCTGAACATTTTTCCAGAAACATCGTCCGTTTGATGGGGAAGGATAACACACGGTTTGAAGAGTTTTTGACTTATTTTACCGCTATAAATCAAAAGAAAAAACAAGAATTGCGGTACTATTTTATGATTGGTCATCCTGGTGATTCAATAAGTGACGTAGTATTCTTACATGACCTTATCAAAAAGAAAAATCTGCGGAACATCGAACAGTTCCAACTGTTCACCCCCACACCGATGACCCTGTCCTCCTGCATGTATTGGACCGGGTTAGATCCTTTTACGGGGAAAACGATCAATGTCGTGTACGATTATCATACAAAAAAGAAGTTAAAAAGGATCATGTTAGACCTGCCGTTGAAGAAATCAACAGATGATCAATGAACACGCATGGTTCTTCCCAGGTGTTTTCAAAGATTTGTTCTTATTTTATGCGCGATATCTTTTTCGAGGCATTCCTTACATCGTTGTTTGTCAGTTGGTCGCTGTTCGCTAATCTCCCACTCCGGGTTCGTCCGCACATACACGGGAACTGCTTTACAATGAAGATGCCAATGATATAACATGCCGTTTTTTTTCCAGTAATAGGTCATTATCCATTCCTCCTGGCTAGGGTATCTGTTTTTCTCTATTTAACTTTTTTTTCCTCCTTCAATATACGAATTAATATACCGCTCTTCTGATACCACACTCTTGAGGTGAACTCGTATGGATCAAAAACAAATACTGGAGCGATGGCTTCGTCAGTTGAAACGCGATGAGATTAGCCCTGATGCGATAGGATTAGGCCCTGATAAGGAGCAGGCATTGCAGCATATCAGACAAGAATTGGAGAAAATTAAAACGATGGAGAATAAACAGGTTGCATCGACGAAGTAAAAAGAATCTTTACTCGTAATGGAGTGCTCGTACTGGGTCCATCTTTGCTGCTTTTCGTGCGGGTAATACTCCTGCAGCGATACCTATGAAAATACCAACGATACTTGCGATGATGAACCATTCCGGGGCATAGCTTATTTGTATTGAACCGGTGCTAAACGCTCCGCCAAGATTTTGAATACTTCTGTTTAACAGGTCGACAACAAACCAGCTTCCACTCGCACCAAGCATGCATCCAGCAAGCCCGCCTAATAACCCAATAATCATGGATTGATACAGGAACAACTGTAGGATATCACGTCGTTTCGCTCCTATCGCCATCATCGTACCAATCTCCCTGGTTCGTTCGGTGACTGTAGCAAACATAATATTTGCTATACCAACCCCTCCAATGAGTAGTGAAATCAGCGCAATCGCGGTGATATACGTTCGAATAACATTCATGATTTTATCGACACGATCAAGGATATACTGTTGCGTAATTACGACAAAATCTGAGTTCTGGTCTTTATACTGATTCGCATCAGACCCCGCACTTTCCAAATAATTCAGAATTTCATTTTGTGCCTGTTCCACGTGATTCGTATCTATTGCTTCGGCAAGCAAGATTGTATAGGCTGTGACACGTTTCAGGATGGAGCCTGCGTTTGATCCAAAGTACGTCGAGTAGTATGGTTTTTCAGGACAGATAATCCCTGGGGTTGAAAGGGTGTTAAACATGCTAAAGCTTCCCCCTTCCTTCAAGATACCAGTTACTTTTGCCTCCAAGGTTTTCCCATCCACCCGTCGTAAATAAATGGTATCGCCGACTTTCAACGGTTTATCTGACCCAAATGTTACTGCAACGTTTTTGCTGATGACGACTTCATTTTTTCCTTCCTGAAACATGGTGCCTTCTTCGAGCTCCATGTTCAGGATTTCAAGGATTGCTGGAGTACTTGCGTACATCGCTTCTCCTGGCCGAGATTCCCATTTGAGGAATCCTTCTCGTTTCAGTATTTTATTTAAAGGGACAATACCGATTGGTGCAACAGTCTTTACAGAGGACAATCGCAGAATATTCTCAACATCATTGGTCGTAAACACCACGGATCGGACTGACAACTGAGGAACGTCCCCGCCAGTTCCTGTTCCAATGACCATTCCGGTCGGATTGAAAAGATTCCATTGTTCAGCAATAAAACTACTGACCGAGTTACCCGCGGTCGTCACCATGATTACCGATGCAACACCAATAATAATCCCGATAAGCGTGAGGAATGTCCGTATTTTATAGGACTTCATTGTATCAAGACCCATTACAAAGATGTCTCGTATCATTATTCCTCACTGACCTCCCCATCAAGCATGTGTACGACTCGATTCGCGAACCGTTTTAGAGCTTGAGCATGAGTGACAAGTAAAATGGTTTTTCCTTCTTGGTTCAGTTCTACAAGGAGATCCATGATTTGTTCACCAGTTTTCGTATCAAGATTCCCTGTCGGCTCATCAGCAAGAATAATCGAGGGATTATTGCTCAACGCCCGTGCAATAGCTACTCGTTGTTGTTGACCACCAGAAAGCTCTGAGGGACGATGTGTCGCCCAATTTGTCAATCCAACTTTTGCAAGAAGCTCAGCAGCACGTTGTTCTCTCTCGGCTTTTGAAGTCCCAAGAAAAATCATTGGAAGTGACACATTTTTTAACGCGTTCATGGTCGGCATCAGATTAAACCGTTGGAAGATAAATCCTATTTTCCTCCCCCGGATGATAGCTAGCTGATTGTCACTGATTGTTGATATGTTTTCTTCATCAATTATTATTCTTCCGGATGTTGGACGGTCCAAACACCCGATGATGTTCATAAGGGTGCTTTTTCCTGATCCTGATGGGCCCATGATTGCGACAAAATCACTTTTACGGATTTTCAAACTAACGTTGTTTAATGCCTTAAAGTCTGTTTTTCCAGTTTTGTAGATTTTTGTTAATGAATCAATGTCAATGACATAGTCCCGCATGATGCATCCTCCGTAGAAGTGCTTCTACGGTGCGTCTTTCATTCTTTGATATGCTCGGAAGCAAGAACGTTTCTCCACCTTGAAACAACACAGAGTTTTTCGATAGGTTTTCATTCACTGCTTTTTGTAATCCGCTTTTTCATTAACGAATATCATCTTATTCTTGCTTCTTGTGAACTGTTTTGGTGTTATTCTTTAAAACCTCTTGTTGTACACGTGTTGCCAAGGGTCTTTACAATTCTTATCTAAAATAGTTTTCGGTTCGATCTCTCCCGTAAAAACGCGATAGATATTACTGTTTGTACAAATATTAGAGAGAAAACATTTAAATGCTTGAGGTTGATAACAAAACAGGAGGATATATACTATGAGAAAAACCCTAATTGGAGGTAGTCTGTTGGCAGTGTTTCTTTTACTGATGTTGCCAACTGTAGCTGCAGAAGAAGTTAAAGTAGCGCAATCTGCTCCAACATCACCAAATCTCCTTGATTTACAAACAGCATATCTTGAGGAGTTACGGGAGAAATTTAAGGACGGCCCACATCCTCAGATTATTTTAATAACATTGGCTATCCTGTTATTAAAATTTTTGCGATGGGGAGTTATTATCTTTGGCGGTATCATCCTATTAATAATCCTTAGGATTTTACGAAAGAATAATTCTACAGCTGTTTTCTAATCTCTCTTTTCCTTTTCTTTTTTTTACAAAAGTTTAGCTTAAGGCAGAGATTTTATCCGTTTCTGTAGGTGTTTTAGCGTTGAACAATACTCTTCTTTCTTTAGGTATAAATGGGACGATTCTTCGGTGAATCAAGCTAGTTGTTTACTTTCATCGATCCGTTAGAAAACCTTGAATATATGAGAGTGCTTGTCGGAGGACAATCCGATAGGAAACATTCCTAAAATACAGTAAAAAATGTATATGTTCATATATATTAATCCTGTTTTCAAGGGGGATTTCCAATGAAAAACATCATCATCAAAGGTGCACGAGAACACAACCTTAAAAACATCAATGTAGAGCTTCCCAGGGACAGATTCATTGTCATCACCGGGATTTCTGGTTCAGGAAAATCCACGCTTGCCTTTGATACCCTCTACGCAGAAGGACAGCGACGATACGTCGAGTCGCTCTCCGCGTACGCACGTCAGTTCCTTGGCCTCATGAACAAACCAGATGTCGATAGCATTGAAGGATTATCACCAGCAATATCTATTGAACAGAAAACAACAAGTAAAAACCCACGAAGCACAGTCGGAACGACTACCGAGATTTACGATTATCTTCGCTTGTTATACGCCCGGATAGGTACCCCCTACTGTCCCACCCATCACATCAAAATCGAAGCCCAATCGCCCCAAAAAATCGCAGCAAAAATCACTACGGAATTGAAAGGGCCCCTCGTTATTCTCTCACCTATCGTCCGAGAACGGAAAGGGACCTATGAACAGTTATTCAAAGATCTCAACAAAGACGGATACACACGGATCCGTGTCAACAAAAAGGTCTATAGGACCGATGAGAAAATTACTCTCGAACGATACAAGAAACATACGATTGAACTTGTCATCGATCGTGTGGAATCAAGCGATACGACCCGCCTCACCGAAGCCTGTGAACAAGCCTTACGGAAATCAGACGGGCTGCTCGTTGTGCTAGATACGTCAGGTAAAGAGCAGCTCTACTCATCAACCATGGCATGCCCTGTCTGTGGCATGGTGTTCGAAGAGCTTCAACCCCGAATGTTTTCATTCAACAGCCCTTTTGGTGCATGTGAAGCATGCCATGGACTTGGGATAAAAATGGAGTTCGACCCTGATCTTATTATTCCGAATAAAGAGCTCAGTATCGCTGACGAGGCGATCGCGTTGTATAAAACGATTCGAGACGGGTGGCGGAACAACTATCTTGGGGCTGTTGCAAAACACTATGGGTTTGACATTTTCACCCCCATAAAAAACCTCAACGAACGACAGTACCGGGCAATCATGTATGGATCGTCTGATTTAATACGGTTTAACCTCAGCATGAAAAACGGTGATGTGCACTATTCTCACATTGGATCCTGGGAAGGGCTCATCCCACAATCAGAACGTCTCTATAAACAAACCGAATCAGAGTACCGGAGGCAGGACATGGAACGCTTCATGCGTATCTCCCCATGTCCTGTCTGCGATGGGAAACGCTTAAAACAAAAGATACTCTGTGTAAAAATCGCACAAAAATCCATTATTGACATCACTGATATGTCTATCAAAGAGTCCCATTCTTTCTTTGACACGATTAAGTTGACCAAGAAGCAAGAGGAGATCGCCCATTTGATTCTCAGAGAAATCAAAGCACGATTAAAATTCTTAGAGAACGTCGGACTTAACTACCTAACGCTCTCCCGAAATGCAGGGACGCTGTCTGGTGGTGAATCACAACGGATCAGACTTGCAACACAGATCGGGTCAAACCTGATGGGCGTACTGTACATCCTTGATGAACCTTCCGTCGGACTGCATCAACGTGATAATAAAAAGTTGATACAAACACTACAGCGTTTACGTGACTTAGGAAACACGCTTATCGTCGTAGAACATGACGAGGAGACCATCCGACATGCCGACTACATCATTGACATGGGTCCTGGTGCAGGGATTCATGGAGGCAAGATTATCGCTCAAGGTACACCAAAACAATTAGAGCGACATCCCCGTTCCCTGACTGGACGGTATCTTTCTGGCAAACTTTCCATTGGCATTCCCAACACAAGACGGTCTGCAGCATGTTATATCCATGTCAAAGGGTGCCGGGAGAATAATCTGAAAAACATCGACGTGAACATCCCCATCGGTGTTTTTTCTGTCATTACAGGGGTGTCCGGGAGTGGCAAATCAACGCTCGTCTATGAGATTCTCTACAAAGGATTAATGCGACGACTTCATGGCTCGCGAGATCTCCCTGGAAAACATGACAGGATAGAATATGATTCTGCCATTGACAAGGTTATCGTCATCGATCAAAGCCCCATTGGAAAGACCCCACGGAGCAATCCGGCGACCTATACAAAAGTATTTGACGAGATTAGGAGACTTTTTGCTCAAACCCCTGAAGCAAAACTGAGGGGGTACCAAGCAGGGCGGTTTTCTTTTAATGTACGAGGAGGCCGCTGTGAAGCCTGCCAGGGTGATGGCCTAATAAAGATTGAGATGAACTTCCTCCCAGATATTTACATCGAATGTGAGGAATGTAAGGGGAAGCGATACAATAAAGAGACCCTTGAGGTGCAATATAAAGGAAAATCCATCGCAGATGTCCTGGCGATGAGCGTGGAGGAGGCATTAAAACTTTTCGAAAACATCCCGTATATCCGCAAGAAGCTAGAGACACTTGCACGAGTGGGTTTGGGTTATATCAAACTTGGTCAGAGCTCAACGACGCTCTCAGGGGGGGAAGCACAGCGAATTAAACTGACACGGGAGTTATCAAAAAAAAGCACGGGGCATACGTTGTATCTGCTTGATGAGCCAACAACAGGACTGCATTTTCATGATGTCAAGAAGCTTATTGATGTTCTTGATAGCTTGGTGACAATGGGCAACACCATTGTTGTCATTGAACATAATATGGAAGTGATTAAATGCGCAGATTACATCATCGACCTCGGTCCGGAGGGCGGTGATCTTGGAGGAGACATCGTTGCGACCGGCACGCCAGAGGAAGTCGCGCGCAGCGCAAAAAGTTACACGGGTCAGATCCTCCGACCGTTATTTAGCGAGAAAAAAAGGTATGATTAAGTTAGACATTCTTCCGAACCTCCCTGGATGCTATCTCTTCCGAGACGTAGAGAAAAGAATCATCTATATCGGGAAGGCAAAAAACCTCCGGAAACGAGTGAAGCAATATTTCCAGAAAAAAGAGCTGGACCCGAAAACGCGTAGTCTCCTTACAAGAGTAGATTCCGTGGATTTCATGATGACTGACACCGAAGTTGAGGCCTTTATTTTGGAAAACACGCTTATTAAAAAACATCAGCCGAAATACAACATTAATCTAAAGGATGCTAAAACCTATGCGTTTATCGAACTTACGGACGAGACGTTTCCACGTCTGTGTATCGCCCGGCAAAAACAGGAGGGTCGGCGGTATTTCGGTCCGTTTATATCTGCCTCAGAACGCGACCATGTGTTACAGGTTCTTACAAGGACCTTTGCTCTTCGAACCTGTAGAAAATTACCGAAAAAACCTTGTCTTCGGTACCATCTGAAGCTCTGCGTTGCCCCCTGTATCGGGGCGATTTCAAAAGAGGACTATGCCATAAAAATACGAAACGCCCGGTTGATTCTTTCTGGAAAATCAGGGGAACTTCTGAAGCAGTTACAACAAGAAATGACTAGAAAATCCCAGTGTCTTGATTTCGAAAAAGCGTTGATTCTGCGCGATCAGATAACCGCGATACAGCATCTTCAACAGCATCAAAAAATGCAGCGACAACGTAGCTGTAACGAGGACGTCATTAATTATCTTTACAAGGATGAAACAGTCTATCTCATGGTGTTTAACATCTACAAAGGCACTCTGTCAACAAAAAACGAGTTCGTCTTTGAAGCGACCCCTGATTTCTTCGAAGAATTCATCATGCAATATTATTCAGAAAATCCCATCCCCTCTGAGATTATCGTACCACAGAAGCTTTCCGAGTCTCTGAAAGCGTTTCTCTGCCAGAAACGGACCACACAGGTACGTCTCATCATACCAAAGAAAGCAGCAAAAAAACAACTCCTTGACCTCGTGAAAAAGAACATCGAAACGACGTTCTTTGGAGATCTCTCAAAGGTCGAAGCGCTGCAGCAACAGCTCCATCTCCAGGAGGCTCCCCAGATGATCGAATGTATCGATATTTCTCATCTCTCCGGGACCTCGATGGTTGGTTCCCTGGTTCAATACCGCAATGGCAAACCTGATAAAACCAGTTACCGGAGATTCCGCATACGGACGGTGGAGGGCATCGATGATGTCGCTGCGATTGCGGAGGTGGTCCGACGACGATACACACGCCTACAGCAGGAACACAGCGATCTTCCGCAACTGGTCATCATTGATGGTGGAATCGGACAGTTGAACAGGGCAGTGTGTGAACTTGAGGCAATCGGTCTTACTCTGCCGCTTATTGCTATCGCCAAACACTTTGAAGAGATTTACTTGCCCGGCTCTCCAGAGCCACTTCATCTAGATAAAAAAGAAAAGGCATTGCTTTTCATTCGAGAGATCCGTGACGAGGCGCATCGTTTTGCGATTGCGTATAATCGGTTATTACGGAAAAAAGAGTTGAGAAAATGACCCAGTTTATGTTAAAGACACAACTTACCCCGAAAGGGTCGCAACCTGATGCCATCAAACAGTTGGTGAACGGTATTACGAAAAATATTTCTACACAAACATTACTGGGTGTCACGGGATCCGGGAAAACGTTCACCATGGCCCAGATTATCCAACAGATACAACGCCCCACGATTGTCATTGCCCATAATAAGACACTTGCTGCACAGCTCTACAGCGAGTTTAAAGAGTTCTTCCCTGACAACCGGGTCGAGTACTTCGTCTCCTATTATGATTATTACCAACCTGAGTCGTATCTTCCTCAGAGAGACCTTTACATCGAGAAGGATGCAGATGTCAACCCGAAGCTTGAGCAGATGCGGCTTGCTGCGACTGCCTCGTTGTCAAGTCGACGAGATGTTATTATCGTCGCCTCTGTCTCCTGTATTTATAATGTCGGAAACCCGCGTGACTATCAAAACCTTGGTTTTGAGATACGAGTCGGTCAGCAGTTTCCAAGAAAAGACCTTCTCCGTCGTTTACTTGACATCCAATATGAGAGAAATGACACCGAATTGTTGCCAGGTCGTTTTCGTGTGAAAGGCGAGACTATCGATCTCATCTTAGGGTATTATCTGAACATCTACCGAATCGAACTGTTTGGGGATACCATCGAATCCATCAGAGAACTCAATAAAACCACCAGTGAGACCGTCGAGGTACTCAAATATCTCTTCATTTATCCCGCGAAGCACTTCGTGATTCCTGAGGAGAGTCAGAAACGCGCAATTGAATCGATTAGACAGGAGCTTGAAGAACAACTCCCTCAACTCTCCCTCCTTGAGTCACATCGGCTAAAACAACGGACTCTCTATGACCTTGAGATGATTCAGGAGACCGGGTTCTGTAAGGGTATTGAGAATTACTCACGGCATCTTGATGGACGCAAACCTGGGGAGAAACCATACTGTCTGCTTGATTATTTTCCCTCTGATTTTTTGATGTTCATCGATGAGAGCCATCGGACGATTCCTCAGATCCATGGGATGTATCACGGGGAGTTCTCACGGAAACAAACCTTGATTGAGTACGGGTTTCGTTTACCAAGTGCGATGGATAACCGCCCGTTGAAGTTTCAAGAATTCGAGCAGTATATGCATACCGTTGTCTTTGTGTCTGCGACGCCAGGTGCCTACGAGCTAGAGAAATCCCAGCGGATCGTCGAGCAAATCATTCGCCCGACTGGTCTAGTGGACCCACCCGTTGAGGTCAGGAAGATTGCCGGTCAAATCCAGGATTTGATTGGTGAGATTCAGACGACCGTGAAACGCGGCGATCGAGTGCTGGTCAACACCTTGACAAAGAAACTTGCAGAGGAGCTCTCTGAGTATCTTGCAGAGAAAGGAATCAAGACCCGGTATTTACATTCAGAGATCGACACCCTTGAACGATCGGAGATCATCCGTGAGCTTCGTCTCGGCAAGTTCGATGTATTAGTCGGTATTAACCTCCTTCGGGAGGGCATTGATATCCCGGAGGTTGGCTTTATTGGGATTCTTGATGCAGATAAAGAAGGCTTCTTACGCGATGAGCGAAGCTTGATTCAGATTATCGGTCGGGCCGCGCGAAATGTGAACTCCAAGGTCGTGTTATACGCTGATGTGTTGACTGATTCTATAAGGAAGGCTCTGTCGGAAACAAATCGCAGGCGAACCGTTCAGCTTTCATATAATGTAACGCATGGAATTACTCCGACGACCATTGTTAAGCCAATTAAAGAGAAGCTCGTGGAAATCACCGATACGAAACACATCCCTCGTAAGGAGATTCCTGCTATTATCGTGCATCTTGAGCTAGAGATGAAGAAAGCTGCTGACGAACTTGATTTTGAGAAAGCAATCGCGTTGCGTGACCGCATCAAGACACTGAAGCAATCGATGATACGCTAACTTCCTATCCGTATCATAAAAGATATTAAGAAATGGGCATTGCAATGGAAATACCCAAATACGGACTGTGCGGAACAAGATTTCAATATTGTACCATTTAGTCCTTCCAAGGTGATTGTTCTGGTCGTAAAAGAGATAGAAGCAAAATCGATACTTCGGAAACATAAGAAAATCGATTCATGGTTTCTGTCAGCATATGGAATGAATCTGTATCGAGGCTGTACCCATAATTGCGTGTATTGTGATGGACGAGCAGAAGGATACTTCGTTGAAGGGGAGTTTGGCAGGGATGTTTCTGTCAAGGTCAATGCTTTAGAAGTGCTCTGTCACGAGTTAGACCCACACCGAAAACGCACCCCTTTTAAATCTGGTTATATTATGGTTGGTGGTGGTGTTGGGGACAGTTATCAACCTCTTGAAGAGGACTATCAGCTCACCAGAAAAACGCTTCAGCTTCTCTGTGAAAAAAAACTTCCGGTTCACATTCTTACAAAATCAACGCTTGTGAAACGAGATGTTGACCTGCTGAGAAGGATAAATGAACAAAGCAAAGCGATCGTCAGTTTCAGTTTTTCTTCCACCAATGAAACGATAAGCAAGGTCTTTGAACCGGGTGTTTCCTCGCCACAGAAACGTCTTGAGACTATCTCTTATTTCAAGGAAAATGGTATCGCCTGTGGCATGTTTCTGTTACCGGTGATTCCGTTTATTACCGATACAAAAGAACTCATGGAAAAAACAATTCAGGATGCACAAGAGGCCGGTGTTGATTTTATCATTTTTGGTGGGATGACGCTCAAGCAAGGGAAACAAACAGAGTATTTTTTAAACGTCCTTCGGCAGTATGACCCTACTCTTGAAATTTCCTATCAAAGGCTCTATCCTGGTGATACATGGGGTCAAGCAAGACCGGAGTATTACGATTCTTTACATCAGATTTTTTGTGCTCTCATGAGGAGGTACCGGATACCGATTCGGATTCCACCAAGACTGTTTCACGGTCTCCTCTCCAAGAATGATCTCGTCGTCGTTATACTTGAGCATCTTGATTATTTCTTGAAACTTGAGGGAAAAAAATCGCCATTTGGGTATGCCGCCTATTCGATTTCAAAACTAAAGAAACCTTTGTCAACCATGCTTGACGAACTTTCTACTATTAAAGGGGTTGGAACTACAACAGAACACCTTATTCGAGAAATACTCCGTACTGGGCATTCTTCTTTATACGAACAATTTTTACATGAATGAAATTCAGTGAATTATTTTTGTTTTTATTCATCAAAGATAAACAACTCATCAATGGTCGTGTGTAACGCTTTTGCGATATCATGGGCAAGTAGTAGCGAAGGGTTATAATTTCCTTTTTCGATGAAAAGGATTGTCTCTCGCCTGACTCCGACGATTTTTGCAAGATTTTCTTGTGTAAGATCGTAGCGTGCCCGGAGTTCTTTCATGTGTGTCTTCATAATCCCCTCGTTTAGAATTTACCCTTAAAGTTGAAATACATATGAAGCAGTGTCAGTGTAAGAAACATTTCTGAAAAAATCAAATACAAAAGTTGAATGATACTAAAACCAAAGAATTCGGCTACAATTCCTACAACAAAGATAAAGAAAAATGTGATCCACCAGGAATAATATCCTGCATATTTGTCAACTTTTTTTGTTCGCTCATCTGTTTTTGTATGAATAATTTCTTTATCTTTTATTGCTAGGAAGATACCAATGCAAGTAAGGAAAATTACAATAAGGAGAATCGGAAGAAAAAAATATCTTTGGAGTTCTTTAGAGAATGATTCGATAGTTGGTAAAATCACTAATATAAGGATTAGGGCAAACACCGGGGGATATGACGCTCGAGACAGTTTCATTACTATCTCTCCGAATAATCATAATGGAGAAATGAAACAACGCATACTCCTAGTGTACCTGCGATGACATAGGCAAACGCCCATTGGTACAGCGCAAGGTTCCCTTCAAGATTAATGTATACTATAGAAACATCACTGCTTATCATCGTGTAGAGAAACGCGTTGCGTGTTGCACGACCGATGTTTTTATCGATCCTTTCATCTTTTTTTGCAAGGTATGTAAAAAAGAAAAGGATGAATGAAAGGAACAAAAGGAACCCTGAATCATGGTTTTGAAAGTATAACAGGCTTAGAAGCGATAAAAAACCGAGGTACCACAATGTATTTTTCATGTTCTCTTAACCTCTTTTTCTCCTGTTGAAGATAAATAAAGGTATGAGATAATAAAGACGATTCCTGAGACGATAACCACCAGAGCGGACACCCGGCTACCTTCGAGTTCATAATTAAAGATAATGTCGATGATGAGGGGACCAAAAACCGCGCTCCAGATTGCTCCAATAAACCCATAATATCCGGATTTATAACCGATTGATATGAGTCGTTCATCTTTTGCAGGCAGGCCTTTTCGTATGTTCTTTGCACGATCCCAGAGTATATAGACGGCTGATGCTACAAGTATGAGGATGATGGCAAACGACCCTAGGTTGACGTACTCGATTGTTTTTATATTTGTCATCCAGATGACTAGAGTTATAATGACTGCAATGGTCACGATACCTCCTATGATAATGCCGATTTTTTCTTTCATCTTTCTCCCTTCATTATTTGTTCGTTAATGTTAATTTTTTATTTGTTATTTATAACATTATGTTATATATATGTAATATTTACTATTAATAATTTTCCTTCCCCATACGCTATTCAAATTTCACCAGGCATAATAGGCAAATTCAGTTAAATACTAAGAAAAATCATAATAAGATAAAAATTCTATCATATATTGGTATGTTTCGAAAAATAGCATCAATTTCCTTGATCCTCCTCTTTTTGACAACTAGTTATATTCATTCAGAAAAAGCAAGTTCTCCTTCCATTTTAAAAGAAAACCCAATTGAGCTGATGAACATAACATTTGAAAGTAATAATTACACATTGTACGGCGAGATCTACTATCCATCCAACCAATCTGAGACGTACCCCGGAATAGTTTTTTGTGAAGGATTCGCTGGATATGCAGAGGCGTATAACTGGATACCGAAAGCTTTAGCAGAACAAGGCTATGTAGTTTTATTCTTTGATTTTCCGGGTCAAGGTAGATCCGAAGGTATCTTTGGCAATAAATCCATTTCGATCCCTTCTTTGAATTTTTATCTCCGGTTTAGCCCATTTTTTGAAGTTGTTTTTCATTACGCTCGACATGAGTTTGTTCAGGCTACAATAGATGCTATAACCTATTTAACAAATGAAAGTCCTTTGAGAAACTTAGTCAACAGTGAAAAACTTGGTCTTATTGGTCATTCGATGGGCAGTATTGTAGTGACAGCCACAGCTGCTTATGATACAAGGATTGATGCTGTGGTTGCATTATCTCAGGGTAGTATCCTATATGCAAAGAATGTTGATGTGCCTATACAATTCCAAGCTGGTTGTTTTGATATTACATTTAGTATCCCAATTACGTATCTTGGTTACAAAAATGCAAATCCTCCAAAGGAACTGGTGACTATACAATATGGGACCCATATTGGCTTTACAGCGGCGTTTGGAAAATATTGTTTATGCCCGCCATGGCAAAAAACACTCTGCTTGAGATATGCAATTGGTTGGTTCGATTATTTCCTAAAAAACAAACCAGAGGCATATGAGAATATAACTCATAGTACAGATCGTCTCTCAAAAATTTATCGGTCGCGGTATAACTTTGGTGATGGAGAACATTTTTTTTAAATAAAAAGTGCAGGGGAAGGGATTTGAACCCACGTTTACCAGTTAAATTCTGAGTGAGGGATAATAATTACTCCTATAAAAGACTACAATTTCATAGGTTTCTCACATCTGTTTCCCAGCGTCAAGAACTGGCTCAGACAACCAAGGACGAAAACAAGCAAACCCATATCTGAACAAAATCGTATCAGCATCATTAACGATGCGAATAGTGATTATTTTCAAATTTTTAATTCCAATAAAAAGAGAAATACTTGGGCCATCAGAAGATCCCCACCAGTTATATCTCACATCAAGAAACGATCTCCATGCATAAACACCTGCAGAATCTGGTGCTTCAGAATATTCACGACCATTGTTAATAAAATTATTCGAGCGGATTTGATCATTAGAACCTACGGCAACAATTCCTATATATGAATTGTTAGCAATTATATTATGATGGATATTATTTCCTCGAGTATCTATTAGGAATATTCCTATTTTATTTTCAATAAAATCACAATATGAGATTTCATTATTTCCACAGGAAAAAATAACGCCCCCTTGAATTGAAATAGCCTCCGAACCGTGGGAAATAAACCTACAATTTCGTATAATATTATTATCTGCAGCATCTAGACACATGCCATTATAATTATGCTCAAAAACACAATTTTCTATGATATTATTCGATGTATGTTGGAGAAATATTCCTACATTATTGTTATAAAAAGAACAGTTTCGCATATTAGAAAAAGATTTATATCTATTAGAGCCACTAAACCAAATACCCCCTTCTCCATTACTTTTGAATGTACAATTCTCAATATGAAAATTCATAATATTTTGATTTCGAGGCATCTCAGCAAATATTCCCCAATTAGTATTATTGTAACAATCTATTTTTAGTAGAATTATATCTGATGATTCTGAAATATCAATACCATTGTACATGTTATGACAATTACTGAAGAGAACAGAGATATTGACTGACCAAAATATAGCGATACCATATCCATTAGTTAACGGATAATTGAGACAGGTACAATTGAAAATAACATTATCTTTAGAATATCGAATAGTTATCCCTGTTTGGCATTCATCCACGATTGTATCTTCTATTCTACCATTAGACACGTCAGACAGTTCTATTCCTTGACAAAATTCTAATGGGTCTTGAAAACCCGATATTGTGCAATTCCGTATGATGAAATATACATCTGTATTGTTGATGAAGATGCCCTGAGATGCAGTTCCATCACTGACAATCACCCAATCCTCAATGATATATGGGTCATCTACAGTTCCACTTCCACCAGTGACACCGTTTTCCTCTGTGAACTGGTTGTTGCCTATAATCCGTATAGGTGAATGATTCCCAAGACTCGAAGATGCAATTGGAGAGGATACACCCACCAAAGAACTCGACACCATCAAGAACAGAACCAACAGTGAGACAAGATGTTTCTTCATCCTTTTTCTTCCTAATGGAAAATAAAGATGCCCTCGTTATTTAAATCTTTGTTCGTATAAAAAAGTGCAGGGGAAGGGATTTGAACGCCTGATTACCAGTACCATGGACATTGAAAAATCGCTGCTAATATTGAGGTAGCAACAAATATGAG
>JAFGFQ010000017.1 GCA_016930995.1 Thermoplasmatota archaeon
ATATGGATACGGAACACGGAGCGGTGCAATAGAGAACAATGGATACCTATTTTTCTGTGTTTCTTATGGGGGGCGACAATTGCTGTTGTTGCAGCACTAGTGCTTGAGATTGTTTTACAGATACCGATTGCGTATTCATCTTCATACGGGGGGATGACTCCATTTCTCGTCACAATCGTCATTGCACCAGTTGTTGAGGAATTCACCAAACCTCTTGCATTACAGCTACGGACTGTAAAAAAAAATCTAACCGAACTGGAGGATGGCTTGATTTATGGTGCGGTTGCAGGGTTGGGTTTTTCGGCGACAGAAAACCTTCTGTATGGCTTTAGTTTCTTATCAGAGGGTCTTGTTGTTTTTTTGGTGTTCATGGCATTGCGAAGCTTTGGTGGTTGTCTCCTGCATGCGTCTGCGACTGCTTTAACAGGATATGGATACGGGAAGACCGTTATGAAAAAATCATCATTCCTTTTTGCATTACCATATTTTCTCATAGCAATCTTCTTGCATGGGTTTTATAATTTCCTTGTCTCCTATGATTTTTTCGGGGTTCTTTCAGGGCTGGGCCTTGCGTTCCTTTTTGTCATTGTTACTATTACGTTAATTCGTAATAAAATACGAACCCTTGATGAAAAAAACTGTTAAAAAAAAAATGAGGATTGTTGTTGTCGGGTTAGAAAGTTACGAAGCTCCATTTCACCATGTCACCATTGGTGATGAAGCATTTATCTGCACCAACGTTTGGAAGCTTGTCGTTAACAGAGTACTGCCAATATTTTCCGTCTGTTCCACTGACTGCATTATTGATTGAGTTAATGATTGTGGAGTCAAACTCTTCATAGTATGTTGATTCGACGGAGAAGCTGTTTTTCTCTGCACACCGGTTCAGAATCGAAAACGCAGTCTCACCTTCATAGGCTATCAGGTTATCAATAATGGTCCAGGTATCAGTTTGTATTACGATTTGAATGCTGGTTTGGTTTGATTTTTCAACCCATACCTCTGTTTTCTGTGGGACTTTCATTGCAGTCCCGGTGAAGGAAAGGGTAATAAGGCCAATGACGAGGAGCAGTGCAGGGATTTTTTGTGTTACTTGGAGCTTTAAAGGTTGGAGGTGTAGGCTGTCTTTCCTCTTAGAAACATAGAAGATAACGGGGACTCCGATGGCAACAAATGTGACGATACCTGAGATTAAATGGTAGATCATGAATGGCAATCCAGCGGTATAGACTAGGGCTAATGAACTGGCATCATGAGGATACATCAGATACCACCATCCTAAGTTAGTCCAGATGTCATAGAGCAAGACAAATCCAACCCCTAATCCTGCCATGAGACCGACGCTCTTAAGGCGAATGGTGCCAAGACCGTTCCAGAGCCGCTCTTTGTTGAACAGGTTGATTACTGCGATTATTGCAAACCCTGAGTAGGTGAACATAACGATTCTGTTCATTTGATCCCCGACGAAAATCGGGTTCCCAATCAAGAGGTCGCTTGCTATCATGCTGACAAGTGGAACGAGTAGCGATAGCGGTGATCTGATAAGCATCACAGCGAGAAACGTTACTATCATGATTACTTCAAAGTTAGGGAACGGTTGCAGTCCCATGCCGATGAACAGATATCGGCCAATCGATCCGAAGAGGATCAGTCCGATCATGGTTATTAGCTGTTGTAACTTTTTCTGATTTTTTATTTCCATACGATCATTCTCCCTTTCTGCAGGAAATACATTGTAGTGTATAAGATTTTTGTTTTCTTAGAGGACCTTGCCATTGACCGCACGACTGCTAGCGATTAGCTTTTCTTTTATCTTTTCGTTGCATTCGACTTCTACAGTGATTATATCGGTATAATCGATGTGGAGAACTTGTGTTTTTCTGTAGAGCTGGGAAATGAATGCCTGTGATTTTTCTTCGAGAGGGAGGTGGAATGTGACATGTACCATATGTGGCAACGAATCGTAGATGATTTGGAGAAGTGCTGCGATGTTTTTCTTGTCTTTGACTGAAACCGAAACAACACAGTAATCCTGTGAAATGCTGGTTTTTTCGAGATGCGCTTTGAGGTTTTCAAGAGTTTTTGTATCGATTAGATCGATTTTGTTTATGGCGATGATAATGGGTGCTCCAACACCGATATTCCGTAGTTCGTTGATTGAGACACGAAGTTTTTTTTCCACAGTTTCTTTTGTTTCGCTGCCATCGATAACCAATATAACAACGTCAGCAAGCTGTATCTCTTCTAAGGTTGAATGGAATGCATCGATGATGCAGGCAGGGAGGTTTTCTATAAAACCAACGGTATCGGTCAGAAGGATGGGTATTTTTTTTTCTTTGTTTTTTGTCGTAATGCTGCGGGTTGTTGTTGAGAGTGTAGAGAAAAGCTGCTCTTCGACTTTTACTTTTTCTCCAGATAGCAGGTTCATGAGACTGCTTTTTCCTGCGTTGGTGTACCCTGCTAGTGAGACAGAGTAAAAACCGCTTTTTGATCTGGTTTGTCGTTGTAGCTCTCTGTTTTCCCTGATTTTTTGTAAATCTTCTCTGATCTTTTTTGTTTGCCGTTTTATCATTTCATAGTAGTCGTCAACCTGGTATTCTCCTCCGGCCATAAGACCGGGGTGTTCCCCTGCTTTTGCCCGATGGATCAATTCCCTGACATAGGGTCGTTCGTATTGTAGTTGTGCGAGTTTTACTTGCAGGCGTGCTTCTCGTCTTTCTGCATGTTCTTCGAAGATGGCTAGGATTAGTCTGATGCGGTCATAGACATTGGTCTGTAATTTTTTCTCTAAAGAGAACCACTGGGATGGTTTCAATTCGCCATTGACGATGACAAGATCGATGGTTTCTTCTGTTTGATCGAAGAAGTCTTTTATTTCATCGACCTTTCCACAACCTATATAGAAGTTTACGTCAGGTTTTGTTTTATGTTGGATAAATTCTTTTTGTATCGTGTACCCGAGTGTTTCTGCGAGTTGTACGATTTCCGTATTGGAATCTTCCAGTGAAATGAGAATCGCTTTTTTCTGTGTGTTGTCCATTGTTTTCTGAGACGAATAACTCTGTGTTCTTCTTTAATTTTTGGTACACTGAC
>JAFGFQ010000089.1 GCA_016930995.1 Thermoplasmatota archaeon
CGGGAATCTGTCATCTCCGTGAAGGGTGTATGTAAGGAAAATGAAAAAGTGAGAAATGGATATGAGATATTACCTGAGTCTTTCGATGTTCTTTCTGTTGCTGAAACCCCGTTGCCACTGGGTGTTGTCGACAAGGTGGAGGCAGATTTTGACACCCGTCTGGACAACAGAGTTATTGATTTACGAAAACCTGAGATACAAGCAATATTTATGATACGCAATACCGTCCTTGCTGCTGCACACGAGTATCTACGGTCTCAATCGTTCCTTGAGGTCCACACCCCAAAAATAATCGCGAGTTCCTCTGAAGGTGGTACTGATGTCTTTAAACTTCGTTATTTTGAGAAAGAAGCGTTTCTTGCACAATCCCCACAGCTCTACAAACAGAGTCTGATGGCAACCGGTCTTGATCGGGTCTATGAAATCGCCTGGTATTTCCGTGCTGAGGAACACAACACACGAAGACATTTGAATGAATCCACAGCAGTTGATGTTGAAATGGCATTTATAAAAGATGAAGAAGATGTCATGGGAATACTTGAGCATCTTGTTCATGCGATGTGGAAACGTGCCTCTGAGTGTAACGCGGAACTTGAGGTTCTCAAAAAAATTATCACTGTCCCGAAATTACCATTTACACGCTTACGCTATGATGATGGTATTAGTAAAATTCAAGAAAGGAACTCACCGATCCAGTGGGGTATGGATCTGAGTACTGAAGATGAACGATTATTAGGAGAAATCATGAAGGGGCAGGGAGTTGATTTCTATTTTATCACCAAGTATCCCTTGGAGTCAAAACCGTTTTACACAATGCCGGACACAGAAAAATACTCCCGAGGTTTTGATTTGGAATGCAAAGGAGTTGAGATTTCCTCTGGAAGTCAACGAATACATGATGTTTCATTGTTAATTGAACGGCTGAAAGCATGTGGTCTGAATCCTCAGGATTTCGATGCGTATCTCAAAGCCTTTAGATATGGGATGCCTCCGCATGGAGGATTTGGATTTGGGATTGAGCGATTTCTTATGGAATCGTTAGAACTCAGTAATATACGGGAATGTATTTTGTTCCCAAGAGATAGAACAAGGCTTACTCCATGATACTTTCTTTATAAAAATCTCTATTGGTGTCATCCATTACTATTTTATAGCACTAATTTGTTTAACATATTGTCAGATTCCAAGACGTATAAAGTGAATTATTCATAGTCGGAAGGATGGGTGCCGTGTGAATATCTAACAAATCTAGTTTCGAGCAGGTAATAATTCCTGTCTGGTTGTGAGTTCTTATGAACAAAGAATTTAAAAAATTAAAAGAAATAGAAAAAAATGTTGATTGTTTAACGATAAAAAATCTGACTAAGAATTCTCCTGTTTCATATACTCCCTCTCAAATGGAAAAGCCATCTGCTCGATTATCAGAGATGCTTTTCGGTGTTCATTCTGACCCAGATGGACAAAAAAAGAAAGATAACTATACAGTTCACGGTGTTAATAATGAACAAAAATCAGACTTTACATCGGATTTAAATGAAAAATATCAATTGATTGCTCTAAACACCAGTGATTTAATAGCTTTTACCACTTTTGATATGAATCCAACGTTTACATTTGTCAGTCCTTCTCATAAAAAGATACTTGGTTATACTGAAGAAGATATGTTGGGAAGATCCGGTCTGGATTTTATTCATGAAGATGACATACAGCAATTATTAGAACTATTAATTAGCTATATTGATGCCAAAATGAATAATGCATCGACTACGGAGACATTGAATACTACTCAAAACATCGATTTTCGTTTTCGTGATAAATCAGGCCAATGGCATGTATTACGTAGTACTGTTGATATTGTAAAAAATGAATTACTCTTTATATCAAAGGATATCACCGACTATAAGAAATCCCAAGAAGCACTTGTTGAATCTGAGAAAAAATATCGAAATTTGTATGATAATTTACGAGATGGATTTGCTGCTGTTGATTTAACTGGGAAAATCACTGAATGTAATACAGCATTTGCCAATATGCTTGGGTATTCAATGATAGAACTACGAAAATTAACTTATAACGACATTACACCTGTTAAATGGCATGAATTTGAGCGTAGAATTCTTAATGAACAGGTCAAAATACGTGGTTATTCTGATTTGTATGAAAAAGAGTATATCCATAAAAATGGAACGATCTTTCCTATAGAGATCCAAACCTATACGCTTAAGAATGATAAGAACTGTCTTTGTGGTTTCTGGGCTTTTGTCAGAGATATTAGTATCCGTAAAAAAATGGATTTTGAACAAAATAAGAATCAAGAACAAATAAAAGCGATTGTTATGAATGCTCCAATCGGAATCGCTACATGCGGAACTAATAAATATTTTATCAATGCGAATGAAGCATTTTGTAAGATACTTGGGTATACAGAAAGTGAACTTCAGAAAATGACTTTTGCAGATATTACACATGTGGATGATATAAAAGAAAGTAATCAGTACATAAAGGATCTTTATGATGGAAAGATTTCTTACTTTTCCTTAGAGAAACGATATATAAAAAAGGATAAAAGTGAGATTTTTGGAAAAGTGATTGTAAGTACAATACGAGATCAGCAAGGCGTTCCTTCTATTTTCATCGCTGAACTCGAAGATATCACGAATCGTAAACGAATGGATCAAGCCTTAAAAAAATCAGAAGAAAAATTTATGAAGGCTTTTAAATCAAGTCCAGTTGCTATCGCTTTAACCCGTATGAGTGATGGTAGATTTCTTGAGGTAAACAATTCTGTTGAAAAACTCATTGGTTATACTCGTGATGAACTCCTGTCTGGGACAACTATTGGATTAAATATCTGGGTAGATAACAATGATCGATTATATCTTTTTAATGAATTAAAGCGGGTTGGTTCAGTATTCGACCATGAATTTCGTTTCAAAGCAAAAAATGGTAGTATCATTGTGACTCGTTATTCTGCTGAGGTTGTTAACTTTGGAGATGAGCAAGCTATCTTATCGGTATGTGTTGATATTACAGATTATAAGAAGTCAAATGAATTACTGAGGGAAAGTGAAGAAAAATATAGAAGTATCGTCGAAAACACCCGGGATGTCATAATGCTAACGAATCCTACTGGTCGTGTTGATTATATTAGTCCTGCTTGTTTTGATGTCTTAGGGACACCTCCCGATGATATAGTTGGAAAAATACCAGAGATTTTCCATCATGATGACGTTGAAAAAGTTCATTCTGCACTATCAAAAGCTTTAGAAGGTGTACCTGGCACAAATTTTGAATACCGCGTTCTTACGAAAGATGGTTCGGTACGTTGGGTCTCTCATTCATGGGCTCAAGTTTTAGATCAAGATAAAAAATTAAAATATATTGTTAGCGTCGTTCGTAACATAACTGATACAAAAGTTATTGAACAGGATTTGAAAATTAAAATTGAAGAATTAGAGCGATATAAAAACATTACAGTGAATCGGGAAGTGAAAATGATACAGTTAAAAAAGGAAAATCAAATGCTAAAAGAAAGACTAATAGAACTTGGAGAAAAATGAAAAAACGGTTGGAAGTGAGGAAGATATGTTGATAAATGAAACTGTTCAAGACATAAGCCAAATTAAAGGGTTTGCTAAAGTAGTTACCCTCCAAACCGATAAAATCTATATTGAAATTCAAGATAGTATAAACGGTATATCTCTTGTAGAAAAAGAAATGGAAAAAATGGGTTTTTCTTTCCGATTTAGTTCCCCTCTATCTCCTACGGATCTTATCCCTTTATCGTTACGTATCGCATCTCTTTTAGCGATAAAAAAGGTATTCCATCTAGAGGATCATCAAATTAAAGAAATAGGACGTTTAGCGACGAGGAGCTCTTTCTTTACCAAGTTGACTTTGCGGTATTTAGTCAGTCTGAAAAAGATGGCAAGAGAAATACCACGTCATTGGCAAAGGCATTATACTGTTGGAACTATGGATCCTGGTGAACTACATGAAGGTGAGCATTTTTTTATTGTTCGACTGAGGAATTTCATGACTCATCCCCTTTACTGTATATATCTTTCAGGTTATATCGTTGGTGTTGTCGAGTTGATAGGAACTTTTCCGAATCTAACTATACAAGAAACAAAATGTCAATATAGCGGGGACGAGTATCATGAATTCAGAGTGTCATGGGAATAAATAAGTATAGGAATTTGAATGGAAATGGTTGATATAGAAGAAACTGAGCAATCTATCACTATCGAGGATATCTCTGCTGATTTAAATGATTTAGAGAGTTATGTAGAAGATTTGACCAGCTTTATCCCACTACCCCTTATTACTCTTAACCCTGCGTTAAAAATTATTGATATTAATAATTCGTTTCTCTCGGCAACTCATTATGCACAATATGAGGTCTTAAGTGAATCTATCGGTTTGTTGTTTAAAAATAAGCAGGATATTGACAATATTATACGAAAAACACAGGATTCTGGTATTATTAAAAACTATGAAACGATTATTTTTACAAAAGAGAAAAAGGAAATTTCAGTTTCAGTTTCAAGTGTGTTAAGAACAGACGAAGATGGTATTGCTAGTGGATATTTTATCGCTTTTATTGATATTTCTGAATTGAAAAAAATAGAAAAATCTCTCCATGAAAAAGTAGATAGGTTACAGAAAAACGAACTTGCAACGCTTAACATCATGGAAGATTTGCAAAAGACAATACAGGCGTTGACAAAAGCACAGGCTGATATTCATGAAAAAAATAATGAACTTCAAAAGATAAACATTGAATTGGCTTCTGCCCGAGAAGAATTAACAATACTTAACAGAGATCTTGAAAAAAAGGTTAAAGAACGGACTGCCGATGTTGAAAAACTGTTAAAACAGAAAGATGAATTTGTCAGTCAACTTGGTCATGATCTCAAAACCCCGCTGACTCCGCTTAATATTCTCATACCTATTGTTAAAGAAAAAGAACAAGATCCAAAGTTAAAAGAGCTTCTTACTGTGATTTTCAACAACGTTCAATATATGAAAAACCTGGTTATTAAAACCTTAGAGCTGGCGCAACTCAACTCACCCACCACGAATTTTGAATTTGAAGATATCTATCTCTCAGACCAAATCACTACTATTCTTGACATGGAAAAAATACTTAATCAAGGAAAAACAGTAGTCTTTGAAAACAACATACAGAAAAACATTGTTGTGAAAGCTGATCCGATCCAGATTAAAGAATTATTTAATAATCTTATCTCAAATGCTAAGAAATACTCACAAGAAGATACTGTGAAAATTACCTTTGAAGCTACGCAAAAAGACGATTGTATTATTGTATCGGTTAAAGACACAGGGATTGGGTTAGAGTCTCATCAAATTCCACATATCTTTGATGAATTCTATAAGGTTGATTATTCTCGACATGATCTCCAATCAACTGGACTTGGTTTATCGATTTGTAAAAGAATTATTGAAAAACATGGTGGGCGGATCTGGGTAGAAAGCCCAGGAAAAGGACAAGGTTCAACATTTTTTTTCACTTTAAAATCTCCTGGGGGTACTTTACACCTTTAACCGTCGTATGAAAAAACTAAAGAAGGAGCGATGAATACATATGTTGAGGGATAGATGCTATGAAAACGATATTGGTCGTTGATGATAATCCAGATGTGATCAACTCTTTAAAAATAGGTCTAGAAAATTCAATGGAAGAATATCGTGTTCTTGGTGCTGA
>JAFGFQ010000090.1 GCA_016930995.1 Thermoplasmatota archaeon
GGTGGGAAGGCCTTGTGACGTATGAATGTCAGCCAAGGGTTCAAAACTGGTTTTCAATGCATCGGTGGTGATGATGAGCAGGTCATAGTCATCACGTGTTGGTTTCTGAAGACTTGGATAGGTTTCGCTTCCCTGGATTGTATCGACTTTGCCTCTAAGGTTATTTTTATCAGCGTCGCAGTCACGGTATAATTCGTGTATCGCGAGGGTCTCGTCTTTGTCCAGATGAAGAGTGATGATGAGTTCAGGGTAATAGAGGAGTTCACCGGTGAGAGCATGATAGTGCACTGGGTACAGGGTCAGATACAGGATTTGATAGCCGCGGAACCCATAGGTGCCAATGGTGTCAAACAGGCATCCAGGGAACAATTCAGATGTCAAATACATCTCATCATTGGACGACGGAGGCAAGGTTTGCACCGGTGTTGTCAGAGGGATATCCCTGCCGCCTGGCTCAAGAACGTACCCAAAGCCAAGCGAGAGTGGTTCACTTGGGGTCGCTTCGATTGAATCGATCCTATATTGGTAGGGTAGTAACAGCCGAAGCTCTTTGACAGGAATGATTGGTTCACCGTATTGTCCTACCCGGTGTAATCCCTCTACGTGTACTGCATCAAAACTCCGTTCACCGGTTGTGACCTTTTCCACGACCGGTCTTGTGAAGCTGTAGGTATACGTAAGCGTTCGGCTCCCGTCCCCAGTTTCCTGTGGAAGGGCGGCCAGCGGGGTGGTTAAGAGACATACCGTGAGAAGAAACGGTAAAAAAATTTTCCTGATGATATTCTTCTTATTCATGGTCTTTTCCTCTTTTTTTCTTTTGTACCTCATCCTTTTCATTTATAGTGAAGAACTGGAATGCAACAATACTTCATTCAGTTATCGTATGATGACAAAGATCCCAAGGACCAATGCCTCAGCTGTTCGAATCACCGGGGAGACCTCGTCGACCCATACGGAAATGCTAATCTGGATTTTCCCTAGACCAATAATGGGTGATGTTTTTATCGTATCAGTGGTTTGCGCCTCAAGAACAGCGATGGTATTGTTCATTTGAATGTTAATATGATGAAACAGCCCACCGACAACACTCATGCTGTAGTGAACATCCTGGATATCGTATCCTTCGACGTTTGTAATCTCCAGCTTTACGGTGAGAAAGCCGCCTTTTATCTCACCGACCTGAAAGGCATCCTTAAAAGCACTTATTTTTCCTGCCTGCGCTCCGACAAAGATGGTATTAGCAGCGATCGCAGGTGTTGAATCAACAAACGAATTATCGATAAATGCAGTATAGAGAAGAACCCCTGTGAGTGCATCAAGACAGTAGAGGTTGCCTTCGAACAGGGTCATGTTTAACCCGCCAACAAAGACTTTCCCACTGGAGAGTATCGGGGAGGACCCGGTGTATGCCTCGTTTGATTTATACACCCATTGAACCGTCCCATTCTCACCGTTGAGGCACACGATTTTCCCATAGGTCCAGCTCTCTCCTACTAATGCGAAATACACGTTGCCATAGCCGACCGCAGGACTGGAAAAGCATAACTCATTATTGGAGTCTTGCTTCATCGTATAGTTCCAGAGGATTGAACCATTTTCGGTATCAAAGCATGTCAGCATACACCAGAATTCCTCGATTCCCTGTGTATCGGCGCTGATCACATAGGCTTTCTGATCTTGGATGACTGGTGAGGATAACGCGTAGCCGAAATTCATCTCCGACATCTTGGTGTCCCAGAGCAGCTGACCGGTGGAGAGATTCAAACAACTGATTTTACAATGAATCCCCGTGGTGACATCAATACTTGTGAAAAACACTTTCCCGTCCGCGATGGCCGGTGCGGTATACAAAGAAAAATCAATGTACCCTGTGGTGTGATTCCAGATCTCATTACCGTCCGCTGCGTTTAAGCATTGGAGTCGACCAAAGTAATCATCAGGATTGATGGTCAACACAAAAAGTCTCCCCTCATACAGAGTGGGGGTGGCAAAGCCCGACATCACCGGCAGGCTCCACACCTCGGTTCCTGTATCAGTATTCAGACAGTAAAGCCTCCCGGAATAGTTATAGGAATCCGTGGAGACGAAATACACCAGGCCGTCTGCGACTGTTGGTGAGGAGAACACGAAGCCCTCTGCCTCCACAGCCCAGAGGATCTCACCGGTTTTCGCATTGAGCCGGTAGAGCTTGCCGATCTCAGAGCTCAACGGCCGTTCATCTTTTTTCAGGATATCGGAAAACGATCTATCCTTCATGAACAGTGTTGTGTCATAATACTGCAGCATGTCGGATAACTCATTGGATCGGTCGCCATAGCGCTCTCCAGTCCCGATGAAAAGATCATCATTCACAACCGCTGGGGAACTAAACCAGATATCACTATCGATCTGGCTGTCCCATAGTGTCATATTCATGTCCGGTGAATCTGAAGGAGTATACCCAGTCAATTGGACATCATGATGGAACATCGGCCACCATTCGACATCATCCAGAATTTGATCCCCGGTGTCGTCTGCTGGTTGATTTATAACAGGTATCGTTCCCTGTGCGGGGAAAACGACACTAGCGGTCAACAGCATAAAAATTAACAGACCAAAGATTTTTCTTTCCATATCTTCCTTCCCCAAAGTACTAAATTTAATGAGGTGAAAGTATTTAAGAGTTCCGATGAAAATACGTAAGTATCAGAGGAAAATTCATGGTTTATCTTCTGGGATATCATATAAATCTCGTTATTTTATCCGCTGGTTTTTCCCTAGTTTTTTTGCTTGTGATTAGTGGGTTTGATATCGCATCATCGATACAGTAGGAGAAAATAGAGACTTCGTCTGGCGGTTGTCATCAGTTTTTCATGAACTGAGGCAGTAGTTGTTGTTCTTGGAACAACACGTCAGAGGAGAACGTTAGGGGCTGGCGTGTTTGCTGTCGTAAAAAACCTTGTTTTATGAATAACAAAGCAAGGATAATCCGACAGGTGATCATTCCTCGTAATGGTAGGAGGCTGTAGCCTGGGTTTCCATTCGCTAGGTAAATGATCCCTGTATCGTCTGTTTCGTTATACAGCATCCAGGTGTCGACCCCATGGAGGTCTCCTGCATGACCTGATGCGGTGAGCTTGTTGGAGATTTGTGTCTGCATCCATGCAAGACCATAGCGCAGGCTGTTGCCTGGTTGGAACGTGTGCATGAGCGAGACGGTGTCGTTCTGAAGGATGCGTGTGCCGTTGTAGACTCCGTTGTTCATATGGGCGATGAGAAAATGGGACAAATCAGACACCGTTGAGTACAGTCCTCCTGCCGGGTAGAACCGGCCCCGCCAGTATTGCTCTGGTGGCGTGTACTCCCCAAAGAGAAATGTCATGGCATCAATCGTGTAGTATTTGCCTGCGAACCGTTGATGTGGGACTGCGACCCGTTCAAGGGGGAGTCTGGAGAGGTTGAAGCTGGTGTCCTGCATGTCTAAGGGTGTGAAGATATGGGCGTCGCAGTAGTCAAGGAAGGGTTCCCCAGAGATCAGTTCAACAAGGTAGGAGATGAGGTCGAATCCGACGTTCGCGTACATCGCCTGTTCTCCGGGTCGGTACCGGGTGCTCCAGACACTTTGGTCATAGTAGCGTCCTCCGGGCAGGAGGAACTCACGGAGGTATGGGTCAGGGAAGAACTCGAAGGGGGGATCGCCTGAGAAGTTCATCCAGTAGTACTGCATCTGGGTGTTGGTGTTCAGGCTGGAGGTATGCGATAGCAACATCCGGATGGTGATAGGATCGTCTGGGAAGTTGGGGTTGCGTAGCTCGAAAGGAAGGTAGAGGTTGACATCGTCATCAAGGTCGAATAACCCTTGTTCGTATAACTGCATGAGTGCGGTGCCAACGATGGTCTTAGTGACCGATGCAAGCAGGTAGATGGTGTTGACTGTCGCGTGTTGTTCTTTTGACGTATCGTAGAACCCGTATCCGTTGGACCAGACGATGTGGTCGTGCTGGATGATGCAGGCGGACAGGGCTCGGAACCCTACGATTCTCATGAGAACGGAGATCCTCTGGTCAAAGGCGGTGTCGGGAATCAGAGCGTGCGGCTGATCCGTGGTTTTTTCCAACAAAACCGTTGTATGTGCTTGTGCGGGTATGCTTATTGTTCCAATAAAAAGAAAAATGCAGGTAAGGGTAATGATTCTCATCGCGTTTTTTTTCATACAACAAAGTCCCCCGTGTCGTCTTATTTATACAGAGAAAAGAGTATAATTTGTACTATAAAGTTGTTTCGATAACGAGACTTGTTCTAGAGGATGTAGTTGATGGATTCCTAGGTGATCTCGATATCCCGTTTCTCGAAATACAGCATCGCAGCAGTCAAGCAGAGGACTGTTACCGCGATGAAGACAAGCAGGCCGATTCCGTCAATTGTGCCAGATTCGAGCACCGTGTAGGTATCAAAATAATGCAGGAAGGAGAAGAACCCAAGGACCTCATAGTCTGAAGCCATTAGACTAATCGAATTAAGCACGAACATCCCCACAAGCACCGCTATTAAAAAGATACTTGATTTCATCTTGTCATTGATGATCGCGGAAAGCAAGACACCGATGCTCATGACTGCGAGGAAATACAGAATCGATATCAGATGGACGATGATCAGATTCCCATAGTTGATACTTTCGTTTAAGGCGACTGTGATACCCATGATGACTAGCATTGTTAAAAAATTCACAATGATACTCATGGGAATGAGGCCGACGAATTTTTCTAGCACGATTTGTTTTCGAGAGATCGGGTTTGAGAGAAGCAGATCAATGGTTTTTCCTTCGATTTCCTTTGCAATACTTGATGCGGCGATAAATCCAAACATGATCGCTAAGAGGACAAGCCAGAAGATGCTGTATAACTCAAGTGTCAGAAACCCAACATAGGTGTACATCTGGTCCGCATGGGGGAAGAAGTTAAAACTCTCGAGAAACTCCGTATCCATCATCTCAACAAGAGTATGTTCGAAGGCGGGGAACATCCCCGCGTACAGCGCGGCCATCACCATGAAAAGGATGGCCAGGATAAGAGTGGTTTTCCAGTACTCCTTTAGGGTCTGCAGCGCTATTTTGAACCGAAAGATGCTGTTCATGTCTGTCCCTCGTAGTAGTGGATGAAAATATCTTCAAGGCTAAAGGCATGAATCTCAAGGTCTTGGACCGTAAAGTGTGAAAGTTGTTTGACCCAATAATCGAGATCAGCACTTGTGACAAACTCGATGCGGCCGTCAATGATTTTTTTGTTTTTTGGTCCGGGAAACAGCTCAGGGTTCTCCTTGATCTTTACTCGGAAGAATTTCCCCATTTTCTCTTTAAGCGTGTCGACGTCCTCAAGGGCTACGAGGCGGCCGTTGCGGATGATGCCGATGCGATCGCAGATTTTGTCGACCTCGCTGAGCACATGGGAGGAAAAAAAGATGGTTTTTCCTTTTTTCTTCTGGCTTCGGAGGAACTCATAGAATTTCTGCTGGAGTAACGGGTCCAGACCTGAGGTTGGTTCATCCATGATGACGATCTCAGGGTCATCCATGAACGCCTGGATGATACCGAGTTTTTGTTTCATCCCCCGGGAGTACCCTTTGATTTTTCTTTCTAATGGCACCTCAAATATTTGGAGAAGCTCCGGAAGCAATGAGAGCTCTTTGTTGCGTAATGAATCGAAATAGTGAAGGAACTGTCCGCCGGTCAAATGACCATAGAGGTTGAGGTCACCAGGGATATATCCGACGTTTCCCTTGATTTCTACGATATGATCTTTTATGGTTTTTCCAAGGATGTAGGCCTCTCCGCTTGTTGGGTAAAGATACCCAAGGAGTGTGCGGATTGTTGTAGTTTTCCCTGCTCCGTTTGGTCCGAGAAACCCGAAGATTTCTCCTTTTTTTACGGAAAAGGTCAGATCCTCTATTCCTTTTATTTTTCCATAATACTTTGTCAGATGTTTTACGACGATTGCATCACCGGTTGGTGTTGTGGTTGGTGTCTCTGGGAAGGTGACAAATCCATGTATCTGGCAGTTGGGACAGGTCAGTTCCTTTCGTTCTCCGGGGCTCCCGTCGATGCTCATCTGATGTTTACATTTGGGGCAGGCAATGATGATGGTCGTCATGTCTCCTTGTCTCCCTTTCCATTCCGCCTTTCATAGAATGAATGTAGACAAAATACTCTGAGAGTCATCAAGATATTTGTATGACGTTCTCTCTAAAAAAATTTTTGGGAAAAAAAAAAGAAGAAAATGTTTTGATTTGAGTGAATTTCCTATGCCGGGTTATACTTGATATGATGGAAGAAGAATGGTAGTATTCCGCTCACTTGTATGGGTGTGACTCCACCATATTTTATGTTGATGCTCTTTAAGAGCAATACTTCACCGTCGTTATTTGCGTATATGGCGAATCCTCGTATTTCATGGTCGAAGTCGTCGATTTGAATCACACCAATCACAAATAACTTAGATTTATAAGTTGTTTTTGCACTTCCCATAGGGATGAGA
>JAFGFQ010000091.1 GCA_016930995.1 Thermoplasmatota archaeon
CAAAAGACGACCAGAGCTGCATCGCTCTTCCACATCGTGAATATCGTTGGCTGGTCCGTCTATCTCAACTGCCTTATTTACCAATTCAGTATTCTGTTGTAATAATAAACAAAGACGTCAGAAGAGCAAAATCATCTCATTCTATAGAAAAAGCAGTTTTTTTTAACAAATACGAATACCTCAAGGTTTCCCGAAGGGTTAATATGAGCAAACCAGATATCAACGCTCGGTGGTGAGTAAAATCGAGATAACCGACATCATCCCACAATCCGCGAACGACCTTGGAGCAATCCTCTTCTGGATCATCATCCTTGTTTTTATCATCATCATAGCCCTACTCTCCATCCAAGGAAAACGACTCAAGAAAAAAATCGCAAAGTTACAACAGGACCTCGACGCTCACCTGAACAGTGTCAAACAAACCAAGGAAAAACGCATGGCAGACCTCTCAGAAGTCAAAAACAAGGTCGATAAAATCCTCACTGAAGAAAAAGAAAAATAAACACAAACCACCCCTATTTTTTTTATCAATCATCCAACAAATAACAAAATGGTTTTATATAGCAAATAACCCTTGGCAGCCCCACACAACACACAAAGAAGTATGAGGAAAGAACCATGACCATCAGACTGTACCAAGTCGATGCATTCACAAGCACCGTCTTCCACGGCAACCCTGCCGCCGTCTGCATCCTAGAAAAATGGCTTGATGAATATACAATGCAGCACATCGCCATGGAAAATAATCTTTCAGAGACCGCGTTTGCCATCAAAAACGACGACCACTACGACATCCGCTGGTTCACCCCAACAACAGAAGTCGATTTATGCGGCCATGCGACACTTGCCACCGCACACGTCCTCTTCACCCACCTGCAATACCATGGCGACGAGATCCGCTTCATCACCAGAGATAGAGGGGTACTCAAAGTCCGAAAAGAAAAAAACATCCTGACCATGGATTTCCCAGCAGATCACATCGCCACCGCACCCCCACCAAAAGGTCTCATCACCAGCATCGGAAAAAAACCACAGGAGATCTGGAAAGGAAAAACAGATTACCTTCTCGTCTACCCAACCGAACACGACATCCAGATGATAACCCCGAATTTCGATAAGCTCTCCAAAGTAAACGCCCGAGGCATCATCATCACCGCACCAGGAAACGCCTGTGATTTCGTCTCCCGGTTCTTCGCCCCCACCGTCGGCATCAACGAAGACCCAGTCACCGGCTCGGCACACACCACCCTTACCCCTTACTGGGCAACGCGATTACACAAAACAGAACTCTTTGCCCAGCAGCTCTCTAAAAGACACGGGACACTTAACTGCACGATTCACGACGACCGGGTAATTATCTCTGGGAACGCAACAACCTACCTTATCGCAGACATCCTCAACCTTTCCTAATAAACTAATAGTGTATCACTCCAGAGATACATCCCATGAAAGAAAAAAAGGTGATCATCCCATGAATGAAAAACCTATCCCCTTCCACGTCATCGACTGGAACCAGGCATCCACCACCATCCATCAAGGAACAACCGGGCAGGCGACCTGGCAGACCCACAGCCTCCCAGGCTTACGCATCAGAATCGTACATTATTCTGCCGGGTACCTTGCGGACCACTGGTGCCAGAAAGGCCATATCGTCCACTGCCTCGACGGCGAGTTTACCAGTGAATCTCAGGACGGTAAAACCTTCCATCTCAAGAAGGGCGATACCTACGTCGTATCAGATGACCAAAGCTCCCATCGCTCTCGAACAGAGCAGGGTACGACCCTGCTGATCATCGACGGGGAGTTTTTACACACATCCCTGGAAAAACAACAAGAAAAATAGATCATCAGCAAACCCACGGAGGGTCTTCCGCCAACAACTCATACGCATTGAACCTATGCACCTCAGCATCATACGCATTCGTCGTATGAGTCGCAAACGAGAGAAGAAAATCCCCAGTCTGCGGACATAGCACCCATTGATACTGCGTCGTATACCAATGAATTTTTTGCATAAGGAAAAACCGCCAATCTGTCTTCCCTTTGTAGACATCACGCAGCACCCCCATCGTTGTTTGCAAATCCAACCTGCCCCACTCGTGTTCAATTCCCTTACTCAGCGCGACATAATGCGCAAACGGAGCGGCAGCTGAAATGGAAGTGCCATTTAATTTATTCAGTTTCAACAGACAGGATACCAGAGGAAACCGGCCAGGATGATACCAAGGACGCTGCGTCGCACTCATCAGAGGATCGACAAAAAGGTTCGCACGACGCACAACAGAAGGAATCTCCCAGAAAGGACGAGCAGATTCAGAGGATGCATTCCAGCAACCAACATAGGAATGATGCGCGGTCGTCTCCACCGCCATCGCCCCAGGGATGTTCCCATCAGACACGATGAAATTATATCCCAAGGTCGTGTTCGTAGTAAGAATCTCAATTGCTTCAGAAAGCGTCGCAGCAGTATCAAGGACGATGCGCACTCGGAATCCGACATTGATCCCCTGGAACGTCTCATCACTCGTCCAGGAAGACAGCATCCCAGGGATGATACCCCTGTCGTTGATCCCATCGGAGCAGACGACATCACCTGCCAGGGATGGTGACAACGATGCGAACGCACCCTGGGGCTCCCGGGCAATAAGCAACTGGTTCTCCACAAGGTAAGCACCGGTGTCCGGATCCTGGATGCTGATGGATAAATCATGGCTTCTGGCATGATACAGATTCCCATCTAGGGTCGCAGAACCCCATGCTGCAAAACTCCCGCAGTTGACGACGAAATACGGGCCGACATTATGCACAGCAATCTCCTGCAGTGACAAGCCGGTGGCATCTGATAACCCCTGCATCTCCTCAATGTACCGAGCAGGGATGTACGGCTGCATGACCAGCCAGGAATCTAACAACTGATTGTACGAAAAACCCTTTTGAGTCACCCAATGTAGAAACGCATGATAGTTCACAAGAACCTCGTCCTTTAACAGAACTCCATGACGATAACCCATCTCATAATACGACCCAATAAGATGCAGAATACGTACCCCGTCACGCTCCTCAATCCACCCAGCATCCTCAGTGTGTTGACTTTGTGCAGCAATCTGAATAAGACACGGTGCGAGACAAGAAACAAGAAGAATCCCAAGAATGAAAAGACCTGTATAACTGTTCTTCATACACTCCGCTCCGTCTGCTTCAAACAAAGGACACATGAATTATATAAATATTGTCGTATTCAATATCCATCCTGCTTCATCAACGTTCTGCAGCAAGCTAAGTGCAATTGTTATGTACAGAAATGATAATCGAATATTCATCTACGACTCATTGTTTTATTGTAGTTGATAATGCACGATCCACTGGGCTTTTCTCAGCCGTTTTGAAAAAGAAAACAGATTCATCCAGCCCAGTTTCTTCTCATGATCATCAAAAATCGTCCATTCATCCTTGAACCGAATCCCTTGGCCCCAGGACTCCATTACTGCTCCATCACAAATGCCGAACTGCATGGTCACTTCTGAACCAAGATGATGGTCTCGCTGGAACTTCCTCTGCCAACGTTTCTTTTGCAACGCGTTGATAACAAAGTTATTTACCACCTCGCAGACCAACTCGCAACCAAGAAATCGATGCTGCAGCTGTAGAACAAGGGATTTGACCTCCTCTTCACGAAGGTACATCAGCAAGCCTTCGGCGATGAACAAGATGCCGTTCTGTGTCAAAGCAAGCTGCTCTAGCCACTGAAAATCAAGGACTGAAGAAGCAATCATGTGATACCGCTCGGTCTCCTCAAAGAACCCCCTTCGGATCGCAATGACCTCAGGCAGATCCAGGTCGTACCAGTGCACATGTCCATTATCAATCCGAGAGAACCGCGAGCTCAGACCACACCCAAGCTCCACTATGACCCCATCGGGACACCGACAAAGGAACTCCTCGCAATACCGATCGAACCGCCGTGACCGTACCGATAAAAAGACGGTTAACTTCTCATTTGCGGTCCTACGAATCTTACCTTTCATCAAGCGACGGTGTAACGGTGAATCCGATGAGGCAAAAATAATATTGAGTTTTTTTGTGATTTGTACAGCTTTTTTATCATCAAGCAAAGGATGTTTTGACTGTGTCTCCCGTGCCCGTGCATACAAAGGGATAAGTAAAGTCTCTGAGATATCAGTAATCCTATCTATTTGATCTTTTTCTGATATCATAAACAAAAGATAATTCTGCAACTATCTTTAATACTTTGGAATTACAAATTGGACGTTTTCTTTTTTTCTTCTTGTATAATTTCATTTTTAAAAAAAAAGAGTCAGATCCGAGAAAAAACCTTAGGGGCTTTTCCCTTTTTTTCTAGTTTGAACCAGTTCTTTGACTCGAAATAGTACAATCCTTCGTACTAAGTCATATGGTACTGGTTTGTCCATTCGGAATTGAACAGATCCTTTTCCATGCTTAAACCCTTTCAGCTCTTTTTTAAAAGCAGCAATCCCTGAGGGGATCGGATAAAACCCAATGTCATGCGAAAACGCAGCGAAATGCACCATGTTCTTCCCGGCAAGCTGAAAGGTCGGCATCTGATAGCGGATTGCTTCAGTGGCAGTGGGAGCCGCATCCTGAATCGTCTGTCGCAGCTTCTTTAAAATCACTTGCACATCGTTTGGGAACATAATGATGTACTCATCAATCGTCGAAGGTTTTTTTCTGCTTATCATTTTACTTTCATCAGTAGCAATAGATATCCGCTTTTTAATCATTCTGCGGAGTATTTTGTACTCTTCTCGTAGTGACACTAAAGGCGTCATGTTCGTAAAAGATAAAAGAACAGACTCCCATTCAAAGAAACGGTGCTAACCTATGAAGAGTGTTTTCCCACAGGCAGTCCAAGACCTTCCGAAAGTCAGCGTTCCATTCCACGGTGCGACTGGCTACGTCGTCCAAGGAAAAAAAGAACAAGTTGTTTTCATGCAGTTTGAAAAAGACGTCGATGTTCCGGACCACGCCCATGAAAGCCAATGGGAGATTGTCCTAGAAGGAATGGTCGACTATTTTCAAGACGGGAAAAAACATACATACACAAGAGGGGACCAGTTCTTCGTCCCAAGTGGAAAGAAACACGCGGCACATGTCTATGCGGGATATTCCTGCATTATGTTCTTTGACCAGAAGGACAGATACAAGATAAAAGAATAAACAGAAAGAATTATTATCACAGGTGATATGAATAACTATGGAACGAATCATTAACACATCAAAGATTTTTCTTACCATTGGTGATATAACCAAAGAATCTACCGATGCGATTGTCAATGCCGCAAACAGCAGACTTGCTGGTGGCGGAGGCGTGGATGGCGCCATCCATTGTACAGGGGGACCAGCAATCATGCAACAATGCAGAAAAATCGGCGGATGCCCCACCGGCAAAGCGGTCATCACAACAGCAGGAGCTCTCAAAGCACACTATGTCATCCATGCCGTTGGACCACGATACAACGACGGAACCCATCAAGAAGCAGCATTGCTGAAAAGCGCATATCTCGAAAGCTTAACGCTTGCTTCAGCACGGAACCTCACAAGCATCTCCTTTCCAGCTATTAGCACCGGGGCCTACGGCTACCCTCTCAAAGAAGCAGCACACATCGCCCTGCACACAGTCATCGAATATCTCAAAGACAATCAGGACATCCATCTGGTCAGATTTGTTTTATACAACCAGGCGACGTATACTATCTTCGCTAGCGAACTGCAACAAATACAATAAGACCTTTTCTAGAACGGAAGTAATATTATATCTTCAAATGAAAAAATTAAAATAAACAGTGATTCTTTTCATCTCAAATAAACAATATTTTGGAGGAACATCCCATGGCTCATACAAAAATAAAAGTTGGTCATTACTATACGCTGACAGGCAATAATCAGCAGACCATCGCTTGTGCTGTCTTATACGGCTTTGAACGAGGAAAAAACAAGGATGTCTACACACTTCGAATGTACACGAAGACCAAGGATTTTGAATTCCCAATCGAAGAATCAACCTTTGATCGATGGGTCGACGAAAATAGAATCAAAGAGATAACTGCTGAAGAAGCAATGTTTTACGCGATGTAAACTATTGGTACATCTCGCCAATGCATGATAAGTTCTTGGCAATATCATTTTTTTATCCTCATCATTCTATGATATTGAACACTTGTTACCCGTTTCACCGAATGTTTTTTAAGGAGAAGTTAATTACAAAATCCAATGCCGGTTCTATGAACAAACACCTCCTCCCAATAACACTGATAATCCTTGTCACTTTCGGGTTGAGCGGATGCCAAGAAAAAGCAGGCACAGAAAAACTCCTCGGCACATGGGCGTACCAAGGAACCAGTGAATACCATACTGATAGTTTCACGTTTTATCAAAACGGAAGTGTGTATTGTCTCTATCACTGGCCTGGAAGCACGATTCTTGAGCATCAATGGAATGAGTATACAATATCAGATGACAAATTACTGATGGGGCAAAGCGTCTACACATTCGAATTTAAAGAGAACGATAAAATACTCCTCCTAAACGGAGAGGTCTATCATAAGAAATAAATCTCCCCTGCCAAAGATATCGGTTTTCTTATAAATGACAACTCTGTTTCTTTGAGAATTGTATCAAAAAGAAAAGATTCATCGTACTGGAGAGCCCTACGAGTACGCCTTCAATGAAACTTAAAATACCTTCTCCTGGATATTTATCATAAGAGATATATCTTAATAGCATTGCCATAGTCAGGGAGGTCATGCCCATTGCCAAGACAGTTTTATCTGTTAATGCCATCATTACACCCTGACAATAATAGATTACCAGAGAATATAACATTTTTGAATTGATTTTTGTTCAAATATAAATGGAATGGAAAAAAAATTAAATAAGGTACAAAAAATTATTTTCCCCTATTTTTGAAGTACTACCGCTGATTGAATTGGTGGAGGTGGCACCCCCGCAGGCAACACTGGTTCTATATCTGGAGTGTCCCAGTTATGAAAGTTTTCGATGTTCACAAGAAGATA
>JAFGFQ010000018.1 GCA_016930995.1 Thermoplasmatota archaeon
AACATGACAGAGCTTAAAGCAGCTTTGTTTCCACTGGTAGATTTCTTCTTCCTATTTCATTTGAAAAAATGTCGTCTATGGGGTAATCACTATATCTGATTTCATTAGAATCGAGACGACCTCCTGCATGTCAATGATACGACCAAGCATCAGTTTCTTTTCAATCTCATAAAAACCGATGCAGGTTTGACAAGCCACGAGATCAACCCCTGCCTTCGAAAGCCCGTAGAGCGCATCAAGTACTGCAGATGAATCAGTAAGCAGATGTACAGCTGAGTTATAAAAAATAATAGTATCTGGTTTTTTAGGTGATGCCCAGAGTTGACGCAGGAAAGATCCTATCATTGTTTTCCCTAACTCATCGCTTCCTCTTCCAAGGCTCTCACTATGTACTATAATGGTTGTTCTCGTCATATGTTCACCCTGATATAAAAAAGAAAACCATTTCCTTTTTTTAAATCTTATTAGTTCCATAACCTTTTAGTTTCGACTCCTTATATCACACAGTGCATCGTATGAAAAAAATAAAAATTCTAGCATATGGTCTTATTGCATTTTTCTGTTTCTTTTCTCTTCATACCACAAGTATCAGGGGAGAAGGACTCTCTACACATATCCTTTATGTCGGGGGAGATGGACCGGGGAATTATTCAAGTATTCAAGTAGCGGTAAACCATGCATCTTCTGGTGATACCATTTTTGTGTATAATGGAACGTACCTGGAGAATCTGATAATCGATAAGAGCATAATTCTTACTGGCGAGCAGAAACAGAGTACAATCATTTATGGTAATGGAGAGACGTTTGTTGTAACACTCTCAGAAGATCACATCACTCTTTCTGGTTTTACGATTACCAATAGTAAGCTGAAGTTTTCGTTTGCAGGCATTTATGTTCACTCAGATTTTAACACGATAACAGATACTATCTTAACGGGCAACTATTATGGTATGCAACTTGGGTATGCAACCTGTTACAATCGTATTTCCAATAACACGATTTTCCATAATAAACAGTGCGGGATTTACTTTAACCATGCATCAGACAACATCCTAATTGGCAATATCGTCTCAGACCACCCGGTGAACGGTTTTGGTTTATACGAGTTCTCAAATACCAATCGCATCATCAACAACACATTTTTTCAGAACCGGTATTCTGGAGTGAACATCCGAGAGTCCTACCAGAATCAGGTCATTGGCAATACATTTATTCAGAACGAGGTCGGTCTTCATATGCCATCTCCTGAGTATCAGACCACTATCGATGCTAACACCTTTGCAGATGACGTACTCGCTTTAGAAGAAGAACGTGATGCGGTTGTCCTCAGCGTTGTCGTCTTTGCTATCCTGGTTTTTTTTACTTTCCTCATTATGAGGAAAATCTTGAAATAATCATCTGATTTCAGTGACTGGTTAAGATCGTTTTTTTGGTAAGAAAATCGCTATTCCAGCAATGAGCAGGGCAAACAGGATGAGCAGCATCAGCATAAAGACAAGCGTATAGGCGATGTAGCGGTCGATACACAGAACGAACAGTGCATACGCGATGACAAACCCGATGCCGACAAAACCAAAGATGCTGGCTGAAGGTCGTGCTTGAATCAAACGAAAACAAGCGATGATAAGTAAAGCACCAGAGATGAACAAGACAAACGCAAGTATTATGGAGTTGATGATATACGTTTCTGAATAACTCCAGATCCATCCTTGGTATGCGGTGTTCAGGGCCACCAAGGAGGTAAATAATGACACGCTGCCGATTGCTAGATACGCTGAGTATAAAAGCAGCGTCTTTTTCTCGCTTGGTAATACAGTTCTTGTCTTACTTTTTTTGTCTGATGTCATCATCATCCTCTGTAAAAATCCTCTGCTGTTGGAGATATGTTATCGTCATAGATGATCTAAAGGATGTATTTTGATTTCGTATTAATAGATTTTTCAAATCTGTTATGGTGTCAACATCACTCCAGACTGGCAACACACTAAGACGACGATGCTTCTTTTTTATCTTCTTCAGGGTTTCTGTATACACAGAAGGGGTGCCCCATTGAATGTTTTCAAACACTTTTTGATCAAACGCGGTGTCCTGAAAACCAATAAGATAATATCCCCCGTCATATGTCGGTCCAAGTACCATATCATGGGCTTGAAGCTCAGAACATGCTTTTTGAAGAAATCCTATCGGGATGTCTGGGCTATCACTCCCCATGAGAATGACTCGTTGGAATCCTTCTGAAAACGCGGAGATAAAACTGTTTTTCATCCGCTCCCCAAGATTTGAGCCTCTTTGCGGAAGAAACCGCAGGGTTGAGCCAAGCCACTGTTGAAATTTCTCCTGTGCATCAGCAGGTAAAAAACAAATCAGGAGATAGCCATTCATCTTTTGTAGGGTTGAAAGCGTGTCATGGACAAAACATTTGTAGAGTCCTTGTACGATTTCTTCGTTGAGATTTCCTAAGAGGCGTTGTTTTACCTTTCCTTTCTCAGGATATTTTATGAATAAAAGAATACAGCAATCCTGGTCTTTTATCATGGATTGTTTTCCCCGGATTCTTTCGCGTCAAGTGCTTCGCTGAAAAGATCCTCAACTTCGATGATGTCGACATCACTGTAAGCTTTTTTGAATTCCTCATAACACGTCAGACAGGTACATGCAAGGGTTGGAGCATATTTCTCCGCCTCTTTCAGAAACGCATGACGACGTGTTGCGTTGAACGGGTCATGCCCGTGATTCCATTGGAAGCAGCAGGAAGTATTTTGAGTCGGTGCCTGAGCAACGAGTTCACCAAACCGTGCTGCCACTGAACTAGCTGCGGTAGCCTGTGGTGATTGTGCGTGAAATCGACAGGAGTCAAATATTGTTATTTTCCCTCTAATTTTTTTAAGAGGAAATTTTTCTTTATTCCGTTCCAGATATTGAACGACGCTAAGGACTTCAAAATTCTCCATATATATCTTCTTTATATGTTCAACTGCTTCGAAACATTCAGCACATGCTGTGATGACTATTTTTGGGTTGACTCTTCTGATTTTTCTATGCAGTAGCTCAAGACAATGATCTGCTTGGGTAAATTCTCCTTGGAGGAGATGTGGTGTGCCACAACACGCTGTGACGCCCCCAATCACCGCGTAGGAGCACTTCAGATGATCAAGTAATCGGAGCGTCTGTCGCACTGTTTTTTTTGAGTAAATATAACAACCTGGGTAGAAGAGCACCTCTGCTTCCTTCTGCGGTATCGTCTCCATAAAGCTGGCTAAATCTCGAGTCGTTCTTTTTTTCATTGAAACAAATAACCACTGAATGAACTTCCGTATTCCAATAAGATCTGGTCCCTTTACGAGGAGATATCGTTTATAACTGGAGGGTTTCCGGGGCCGTTCTTTATGTTTAATATACCGGACCATATAGTCACGGCGTATGTTTACAGGGCAAACCGGGACGCATTTAGCGCACTGCATGCAGTTAAAGGCAAAGGCTCGTATCAAAGATGGAACCTGTGTATTTTCCTTTGTCGCCTGGTTTAACTCTTTGATAGAAAAAGATCCTTTTGTGACCGGGCAAACATCCATACATCGGTGACACTGTATACATTGGTCAAGATACGAAGCAACGACCTCTGTTACATATTTTGCCATATCCATCGCTTCTTTCTTTTCATTCATTTGACCAGACATATCACAGACACAACTATGTTTTCAGAGATTCATTTCTTCATTTGTTGATGTTTCTTTTGTTTTTTTCCTTTTCTGTTGCAATTGTTTTCGTGCATACCATGTAAGAAGTACCAGGATAAATACCGTAATGCAGAGAACACCGAGTAATTCCCAGGGGACACGCCCCTGACTAAGTCCCTGTGTTATAACATCGGTACCGACAACGACAATGATTGTCCCTGGTAACATACAAATCCATGACCAAAAAACATAGGTTTTAAAAGACACCTTTGTCAGACCAAACCCGTAGTTGAGCAATGTGAAGGGAAACAATGGTATAAGCCTGGTCAGTCCAACAAGGATCATCCCTTGTTCCTGGGTGAGTTGGTCGAGTTTTTGCATTGTCGTGTTTTTAGAAAGCCATCGTGCTATTGAATCACGAGCAAAATACCGTGCGATGAGAAACGTAATACTTGCACCTACAGTAGAGGAGACGCTGATAATGGTCACTCCTACTACTGAACCAAACAACGCTCCAGCGATAACCCCGAAGATCGTCCCAGGGATGGTTGCGATAACCGCTCCGAGGTAAATTCCAAAGAAAACAATGGGCCCCCACATTCCAAGCGAGGCTATCCAGTCCTGGATATCCTGAAGGGTCTCTCCAAAACCAATCCCGTTCATGACAATAAAAAGAACTACAATAATTGCGATGAAGACAACCGGTTTCCACCAGTCTTTCGTTCTTTCATTTTCTTTAGGTTTCTCATTCATACATACAGTTATCTGTTTCTCTCTTTAAACTAGCGCACCTCCACAGGAGGACCCATGGCCAGCGGTGCAACCAAAACAATGGTCTGCGGTAACGATTTCTCGTGTGGAGAGAGCAGCATGGTCAAACCGTTTTATATGACGCGGGACTTTCGTTGTGACCGGTATCGAAGCAGCAAGATTAAAATCACAATCATACAAAGTGCCATCCCATCCGATGTTGATCTGATGACGACACATTAAAGATGAAAGCGTCTCAGGGTTAAACGACTCTTTTAATAAGCGCATATACTGTTGTTTTTTATCCTTTAACACCTCAAGGAATCTTCCCAGCGGCATGTTGGTTAGTGTAATCAACTTTGTAAACTGAATATTGTAATGTTCGGCAAGATATTTCCTATAGTCATTTTCAAGTACCTTCTGCTCAGGGGGCAACACCGGTTCAAGTGGATTGAAGGCCAAAGTGAGCGGAAGCTTCGATGTTGTTCCATACCCGATTTTATTTAACAATTGAAGAGCCTTGATGCTTTTCTCAAACACATCCTTTCCCCGTTGAAGACGCACATCCTCTTCAAGGTAACATGGGAGGGATGCGATAAGCTCAATCCCAAGTTCTTTATAGAGGGTCGGAAACTCTTCATACTGAGGTTCCAGCAGGATAGTCAGGTTTGTACGAAGTTGTACCCGATGGTGTTGTGCGACCAGGGCTCTTAGGAATCTTTCCAGGTGCGGATGGAGCTCTGGTGCTCCTCCAGTGATATCGATAAATACCGGGGATAATGATTTAGTGACAGCAAGGATTTCCTCCATGGTCTGCCAGCTCATCTGCTCTGTACGATGCGGTGATGCATTCACATGGCAATGTTGGCAGGTCTGATTACAGATAAATCCGAGATTAATCTGGATTGTTTGAAGATTTAGACAATGCAATTGATGATGGGTTGTTTTGAATATACGCTGCGTGAAGTCATTTTTCATCTGAGGCGTTATACAACTCTCCCTTTTTTCCCTGTGACGGGAATTCCCTTCCTCTATTTATCCATTTGGATGCAGAACGATGTATATTCCCTTATGTGCTATCCGATGGCTGCTTCCAGGGATAGAAGCGTGCGAGTTTTTCTGCAGGCATCCCACACCAATATAAAAAAATAATCATTGTGTCCCTTATTGCTGTATAGAGCAGTCCTTCTTGGTTCCACCGTCTCTCAGATGTGACCACTGGAGTCGAAAGGATGATAATCTTTCCTTTCTTTTTTTTGATACGGCGCATCAGTTCAACATCCTCCATCAAAGGAATCTCCTGGAATCCTCCCAATGAATCAAAATAGGTTTTTCTTAGGAAGATTACCTGATCACCATAGGGTGCACGAGTCAACCGAGACCGCAATGTCGAATATACAGCAATCATGTGAAGAAGACGTTTCTTTGATTGTATCTGCAGAGTAAACGCACCCCCGACAAGATTTGTGTTCTGCAACGTCTCTTGAATTACCACTAACGCATTTGTGGGAAGGAGGGTGTCGGCATGTAAAAAAACAAGGATGTCCCCCGAAGCATGTGCTGCTCCAAGGTTCATCTGACGACCTCGCCCCTGCAAGGTCGAATATTTCTTAACGGTTTTTTTCGAGATAACCGCAAGAGTATCTTTCGTGGGGCTCCCATCAACCACTATGACTTCAACAGGTTGATTTGTCTTGAGATAGTCTAACCGTTCGAGTAACGGATTAATGAGCTCCGCTTCGTGTAGTACTGGGATAATGATGGAAAACCTGTAGCGTTCTGGCGCAGGTGTCATCTACACAGACTCAAGGACCTTGAGTAGATACCGGTAGAATTTATCAACAGTACTGATATGAAGCTGTTCTTCAGGGGAATGGGGGTTCTTTAGGGTCGGTCCGATGGAAATCATATCCATCCCGGGGAATTTCTCTCCGATGATACCGCATTCAAGCCCTGCATGGATCGCCTCAATTTTCGGTTCGGTTTTGAACATATCTAGGAAAATCTTCTTTGAAAGACCAAGGAGTGTTGATTGCAGATCTGGTTTCCAACCAGGATACGGTGTTCCCTCAGATACCTTGGCACCAGCCAACGTGGCGATTGACTTGATGCGATCCCGCATATCCTGCAACGCTGATTTCATCGGACTTCGAGAGCTCATCCCGATGAGAATCGAATGGTCCTTTACTGAGATTGTAGCAAGGTTTGTAGAGGTGTTTACCAGTGTCTTAATCTCATAGTTCATCTGATGGACCCCATGGGGAAGCCCGTGGAGAAGGTTTAATAGACTTTCTTGAGATTGTTTCTCTAAAACCATCTTTGGTGATTCACTGGCCTGGATATCGACTTTGAGATTTGGGTCGATTGGTTTAATTTCATCAAGGATGTCCTTTTCTTCATTTTTTATTTCGGTGATACACAGAGATTTATTTTTCTTATTGATGGAAAGCTTGGCGTACGCCTCACGAGGAATCGCATTATGTTTATCGCCTCCTTTTATATCAAAGAGTGAAAAATCGCATTTCCTAGATGCTTTCCAGAGCAGTCGAGTCAGGATTTTTATCGCGTTTCCCCGCTGTTCATGGATGTCAACCCCTGAATGGCCACCGCGCAGACCTGAAACCTTGACGGTGATGGTTTCAACATCCGTTGGAACCGCCTGCATCTTGATAGGCAGTTCTAGTGTTGAGTCACCCCCACCGGCACATCCGACGGTGAGAACCCCGAAATCCTCGCTGTCAAGATTCAGCATGATTTTCCCGGTCAGCATGTCTGATTTCATGGCAAATGCACCAGTCAAACCGGTTTCTTCATCAACCGTGTATAAGGACTCGATCGGCCCATGTTTTACTTGTTTATCCTCAAGGATAGCAAGGCTTATGGCAAGACCGATACCGTTGTCTGCCCCTAGGGTGGTTCCCTTCGCGGTGAGCAGATCTCCTGTGATATTTAGTTGAATCGGGTCTTTGGAGAAATCAAAGGTCACGTCACTGTTCTTTTCACAGACCATGTCCATATGGCCCTGGAGGATGACGATTGGTTTGTTCTGCATCCCAGGGGTCGCCGGTTTACAGATTACGACATTTCCAACAGGATCTACTCTGGTCTTCAGCCCTTGCTTTTTTGCGAAATTCAGGATATATTCTCTGATTTTTTCCTCATGTTTTGAGCATCGCGGGATTTTCCTAATCTCATCAAAATGTTTCCATACAAGTTTTGGTTCTAAATTCTCAATACTTGGCATATACTGCCTCCCTATGTTTCTTGACTGGTAACACCACAGCACATAAAAAAGGTTTGCCAACAGAAACAGCGTGTGATTCTTAGAGATATCCTATCAAAATGGCTATTCACAGATGAGATTTTCTTGTTTCTTTTTTAGATAGGGGAGCCCTGACCTGCTGCTTACTTCTACGTCAAAACCCTCAGGGAGCAGCGTGGGCGTACCGCTTTTCGGTTTTCGTTTACTGAAAAAATAGATGACCTGGTTTTTTCCGTTTTTTAAACGGACGAGTTCTGAATACAGCGTGTAGAGTCCATAGGTAAATTCCGTTTTTGTCTCAGAGGGAATAATGGCCATAGAAATGAGTCCAAAATATCTTTTCACAGGCGTCATGAGAAGATACATAATCGATAGGACGAAGAAAGCAAAGAAAAGAAAACCAATGATTTTTTCACCAGTCATGACCACATAGAGAATTATTCTTACAACCGAGACGATGAGAACTCCTAATGCAAAGGTACGCGCTCCCTTTATTCTCTTTACGAAACCATAGGGGATGATTAGTAGCGATAGTACTGCAAGAAAAACGTCCAACCACATCATTAAAGAAGTAGTGGATACTGAAAGAAAGACGGAAAAATCCTCCCCAAGATAAATGAAAGAATACCCGAGATAGACAAAGAAAAAGACATTAAGAGCAATGATAAAAGCGATGAAGAGTACGATTCCTGTTGGTACTTTCTTGTTCTCTGCCATCACAATAATTAATACAAGAGTTAGACTTATATTTTTCCCAAAATAATTATAATGGGGAAATAATTCGAAACCCGCCTCGGGGGTTGGCTAAAATCACCCCTAGTTTTGCAAAGACAGTAATAATTTATATAATCCTGCGTTGTTTACCAGAAAAACGGAGGCAGAACCCGATGGATTGGGGTATGAAAAATCGTCTTTCACGAATCATAAAGCCAAAAGATGGCCGCACCGTGATGCTTGCGGTCGATCATGGGTATTTCATGGGACCGACTTCAGGGCTTGAACAGCTTGATAAGATGGTCAATCCTCTGTTACCCTATACAGATACACTGATGCTGACACGTGGCGCACTGAGAAACTACATCAACCCGACCATTGATGTTCCTATTGTCCTACGTGTATCAGGAGGAACAAGCATCATCGGCCCAAGACTCTTACATGAAGGAACTGTCCTTTCCATTGAGGATGCGATTCGCCTGAATGCCTCAGGTGTCGCATACTCCATCCTTGTCGGGGCGGAATTCGAGCGTGATACGATCCTTGGGATGACCCAGTACATCGATGAAGCGGAACGATATGGAATGCCTGTGCTGGCTGTGACAGCGGTGGGAAAAGACATGAAACGAGACGCCCGGTACATGAGCCTTGCGTCCCGGATCGCTGCTGAGCTTGGCGCCCATATCGTAAAAACCTATTATGTCTCCGAGTTCGAAAAAGTCGTAGAATCCTGCCCGGTCCCAGTCGTCATCGCAGGGGGGAAGAAACAACCAGAAGATGAGGCACTGAAAATGGCATATGATGCAATCCATGCGGGAGCCATCGGGGTCGACATGGGTAGAAACATTTTCCAAAGCTCTAGTCCCGTAAACATGATTAAAGCGGTCAATGCTATCGTCCATAAGAATGTCACACCAAAGGAAGCATTCGAGATATTCAAAGGAAAAAAATAGCACTAAAGAATTCATCAATCCTCTGATTACGATATGTTTAAATAAAACATCTTATTACACCTACCTCTGAGGAGGCAACCTATGGACCTAATGTTGATAATAGGACTTGTCGTACTGCTGATAGTTGTTGTAGTGTTACTTTGGTTTTTCAGCTACTACAACCGAGTTGTCAGATACGAAAACAGAATCGATAACGCATGGGCTCAGATTGATGTACAGCTCAAACGAAGGGCAGATCTTATCCCGAATCTCATGGAGACCGTCAAAGGGTATATGAACCATGAGCGGCAAACCCTTGAAGCCGTAACAAAGGCTCGGTCTGCCGTGATGACTGCAAAGACACCGCAGGACAGCATCAACGCAGATAATATGCTGACTGGTGCGTTAAAAACCCTCTTTGCGGTATCGGAAAGCTACCCTGACCTGAAGGCAAACCAGAACTTCCTACAGCTTCAGGATGAGTTAACGCACACGGAAGAAAAAATCGCGTACTCGCGACAGCACTTTAACGACTCGGTACTTTCGTTTAACAACCTCATCGAGACATTCCCTGGGAATATCTTTGCTGGTATGATGGGGAAGAAAGAACGACAAATGCTGCAGATCCCAGAAGCATCTCGAGAAGTACCAAAGGTATCTTTCTAAGTACGACACCTGTTTGATACTATGGGGCAACCACAGCTCATTGAGGACCACATACGGAAAAATAAGCGGGATACCGTACTTATCTGTATGCTTATGGTCATTCTCCTTTTTTCTGTTATTTTTGCAATCGGTCTCGTCCTTGGTGCCCCACCAATCCTCACGATGATGATTGGGTTGCCGGTTGCACTGTTTTACATTTTTATCACCTATTCCTTTTCAGTACAAAGCGTGATTTCCGCTGCAGGAGCACGACCTGCGAACCCGCAGATCAGGGAAGAAAAACTGCTTATCTACAAGGTCGAGGAGATGGCACTTGCAGCAGGATTACCTGCTCCGAAGGTCTATGTGCAAGAATCCCGGGATATCAATGCGTTTGCGACTGGTCATAACCCCAGTGATTCCATCATCTGTGCCACAACCGGGGCGCTACAGCAGTTAGACAACGCGGAGCTTGAAGGAGTCATCGGCCATGAGATGAGTCATATCAGGAATCGCGATATCCTGGTCATGACAGTCACCGTTGGTGTAGTAGGAGCGATTGCGCTTATTGCTGAGATTGTATTTCGGATGCTGTTCTGGGGAGCTGCCACAGGAAGAGGGGGTGGCGGGAAAAAAGGACAAGGTAACATTATTATGATTGTTATCGCGATTATTTTTATTATTCTTGCACCGATTTTCTCGCGGCTGACGTATCTTGCGATTTCACGTCGACGTGAGTATCTTGCCGATGCTGATGGAGCATATCTGACACGGAACCCAGAGGGACTGGCACAAGCATTGGAGAAAATAAAAGGAGATATCCCGGATGATCCCAAGGGTTCAAAGACCGTTGCCCCCCTCTACATTGCCAACCCCTTCAAACGGGCGCATCGGGATTCGATTTGGTCAACGCATCCACCCCTTGATGAACGGATCCGCCGGTTGCGGTCTATGTGATTTGTTCTTAACAATCAGATAAGGACAGCAGATTTATTTTTTCAGGACCGATTGGATAAATACATCTATTTCTTGTTCACCTGCTTTTATCTTTCCTTTTCCCATCTGTAATCCGAGGAACAAAGTGGGATTGTCCATGCCTAGGTTTTGAAGAGTCTGCTGGATCATCTGTCGTGGTTTTCCCTGTGGATCTGGTTTTCCGCCGCCTGTGATAAAAAGAGCAGTTTTTTTCCCGGTGACATTTTTTGCAGAGGAAAAGAATGTTTTAATGAATGGTGGCGCACATCCGCCCCAGGTCGGTGACCCGACAATCAAGGTGGTATATTTGCCTAAATCTGTGTTGGGATTTTTTATTGGTAACTCCTGTTGTTTCATTGCTGCTCTCCCCGCAGTAAAAAACCCTGGTCTTTTGACCGCTTCAATTTCGATTACATCAACAGTGAGTTGTTTCTGTCTGAATTTTTCTGCTAGTATCGATGCGACAGCCCTCGTGTTCCCTGTTCTTGAATAATAAACAATCCCGATCATCGTACGTACTCCCTTTTTTTTAGGGTGGTATCTTCCTTGCTTATTTAATGATTCTGCCCATGTGTGCTGACGATGATACGGTTGAGAGAATACGAAAGAAACACATCGGTCGATTGATCTTCTTATCCAGGATCATGGAAAACAAGAATCGAAAACTACATAAACAAGGAAGACATGGGAGCGGAGAATTCATATGAAGAAAACAGGAGTGCTTATCCTTATAGCGTTCATTACGATTCTCAGCCTGTATCCAACAGTTCAGGCGAGTGATGCTGGAATTGTCGTCGACCAGCATCTCGTCACTATTTCCCTTGCGACCACGGGCCTGCAAGTGGATGAGACCATCAAGGTAACCAATGCAAACACCGCAGACCAAATCGTCACCTCATTACGATTCTGGATCCAGCAAAGCAACCAAGGCACTGTCAAAATTACTGAACTCCAATCAGGTATAGAACTTATCGGACTTATTACCGGCAACATCCGAACCTGTAACCTTAGCGCTGCAAACCTCACACTTCCCTCAGGTGCTTCAATGACCCTGCAAGTCACCTACTATCTTCCCACAACTGAGCAGAACTTCGTTAAAACTCTCCTCTATGATACCACGCTGTTTTCCGTCACCTATGAGGACCGCGATCTCTTCAAAGGAGAACATCTCCTCTATGGCTCTGATGTGAACAATGCGATCTGGATCCGCCTCTACCAGCCAACAGAAGCCCCCTTGAACATTACGATGATCATCATCGTTTTTTCCATAGTCATCATTGTGCTTGCTGCCCTGCTCTTCTTACTGAAGAAACAACGGTCAAAGAATAAAAAAACAGTCGCTGAGTCAGAACAGACACTCACGACAAAAAAAACATTACTGCTTTCCTTGTTAAAAGACCTAGAGAAACAATACCGTGCGCAGTCTATCTCTGATGAGACGTACAATAAAATAAAAGATGAATACAAACAGCAAGCAGTCGATGTGATGAAAAAACTCGATGATCTGAAAAAATAACGTTAAAAATCAAAGATACTTGGTTGTTTCAGGTCGCTTCCTTCTTTCTTCTCTTCTTCCTTTGTGTTCTTCTCCACAGAATCGATATGGATCTCACCTTGGTTTTCATCAACCTTCTCGGCGCATTGCACGATGTCCTTCATCTTATGAAGGTATTTCTCACCTAGGAGATATTTCACCTCACTTTCCGAGAAATCTAACCGCTTTATCATCTTACAGGCAAAACGAGGGGTATTCCGAAATACAGACAAGAAATGGGGAAGAATCACTTCCCGTGTCTTCTCATCTGAGGTATGGTTTAATTTGGATAACTTTTTTACCACGCTATCTCGAAGAACACGTGCGGATTGATTACTTTTCATCTCCTTTATCCATGTAGGAAATGCATACCGGGTGTTCCCATAGCTATGAGTTTTTGCCACTGAGACGCCTCCACTCATAAGATCGCATGCATACGACCAGAGTTCATAGGCTCTTCCTTTGTTGACTCTTCCGAAAAACACATCCGCCTTTGAGACAGCATCATACCCTCGGATGAGGTCGTCAATGTCAAGATACTCCCGGGGTAGATTTTCACTGATCCACAGTAACAACATCTCAGGTTGGACATCGATATTTCGCATACAGTCTCTGCTGTTCTGAAGATTTTTTGTTTTAAACACCTCTCGTAATGCATCAAAGATAAGCGTTTCACGATCTCGATATCCAAGAACATCCAGGTCTTCGATGTTAACCTGCTTCCGGTTCAGGCAGAGTGACTGAAGATCGTTGACTGCTGAACGCACGTCCCCTTTTGATCTGTCTGCGATCGTCTTTAACACCCGGATATCCACACTGATATCTTCTTCCCTGCAGATCCGTTTGAGCAGTTCGACAATGTGAACAGGATTTACAGTATAGAAGGTAATGACGGTACAAAGGTTTTTTAGTGATTCCCCGCCTCCCTTCGTTAAAGCGTAAAAATCGTTGACAATTAGGATAATAGGTTGTTGTGTTATCTTGATTGTATCAATGATCGCTTTCTTTCCGCCTTTATCGCCTAAGGAGCTCTCTGTTTCCGACCGTTCTAGTTTCTCATAAAGATTATCAGCTTCATCAAGAATTATCAGTTTTCGTCCCCCTTTCCTAGAGGAAGTAAACCCTCCGGTACTATCAAAGGTTTCATTGATAGCACCTGCTGTTGCGACACGTTTAATCGCTGTTTCATTGCGTGCATCAGATGCATTGAGCTCTACAATTGTCCATCCCATATCAGAGGCGAGCGCAAGTGCGCTGCTTGTTTTTCCCGTCCCTGGTTTTCCTGAGAGTATTGCTGCGCGTTTCTCCGGGGTTTTCCCTCGGTTCCAGTGTTCAGCCCAGGCACGTAAGGTTGAGAGAGCGCGCTCATTACCTGCAATATCTCGCAAGGTTTTCGGTCGGTATTTCTCAGTCCAGTCCTCCATTCGATAGTGGATAGAAGGAGAAGGTATTTTAAGATTTGTTTTGACATAACCTTTTTATCAGTCTGGTTTATTATCTCCCACTCCGGATGCGGGGATGGCCCAGCCCGGTAAGGCGTTGGATTGCTAATCCAATGGTCTCTGACCTCG
>JAFGFQ010000092.1 GCA_016930995.1 Thermoplasmatota archaeon
CTTCAACTAGGAAGGCTTCCCGTCCGGTAGATGCTTCCTAGACGGTGAAGAGCGTTGTTGTTATTTAAAGAAGAAGAGAAGGTGGGTGAAACTATTCAATACCATTGTCCAAAAAAAAGATGATCTCCACTTACTGTATAGGTACTTTTCAATTGGCGGTTGGTGTGGTATCATTTCGACGGTTTCAGATGGTTTCTTTTCAACTCATCCCCGGGATATCATAGGGTTCTTGTGCGGGATGCCAGTCTATCATCACCCACGGGAGACAAAACGCATGGTCATCATCATCTTCATTGAACATCCTGTTTCCGAAAATCAATTTCGGGAGAATCCGTGAACGACCCCAATAGTTCTGATACCAGGTATCTGGGGTTCCATGGTTTGTATAATACGCAAGTCCGTAACCTGCTTTTATCAGGGTGTTATGTTGAAACGTGTTATTTGATGAAAATTCAGATAATATTCCCCATTTTCCGTGGTTTCTGATGAGGTTCCAGGATATGACACAATTGATAGTATCATCTAAATCCATCCCATTATAGCTGTTATCGGTAATCGTATTTCTGATGATGAGTGAATCCGTTGTACCCGCGGTGTCAATACCATAAGAATTTTTTGTGATGACATTGTCTGCGATTGTTTCGTAACGGTCGTAATGAATGAAATCCCCACCCATAGAGATACCAGTTACATCGTTATATGTAAAGGTGTTGTTTACAATACGGTTCCATGATGTATACCCGAAGATTAGAATTCCATCGTTGTTATGATGCACGTAATTATCGGAAACTAAGTTTCCATGGGCATACTCAAGAGCGATACCTCGAAAATTGTTACTTATGATGCAATCAATGATAGTGTTGTTATCTGAGTGGATGTACAAGCCTTTGTCATTATACATAGAATTACCACTGTTCTGAATCGTAAAACCAGTGAGTGTCACTCGATTGGCAAAGATTTTCATCACATTGCCAGTATGGTTTCCATCGATTATCGTCGACTCTTGGTTTTCACCAATCAGAGTGATGCTCTTGTTAACGATTACATGTTCGTAATAGCTGCCAGAAAATACAAACACCGTATCCCCGTTACTCGCATTGTCAATCGCATCCTGAATCCTACTATAATTACCAGGTCCACTACCCCCAACATACAACCAGGTCCCTCGTGATACCGACTGTTTCTCAGTTGTTTGTGCTATCGCTGGTGCATACGCTATCGCAACAAACAAGAGAATAATTCCAACTGCCACATATTTTCTTTTCATTTCTCTTCTCTCTTTAATAAGTTTAAATCCAATAACAGAAAAGTAAGGTTGCAAACACCCCTATGACCCCAACTAACTTGTTATACACTTGAACGTAATATGTCCCTGTTATATGGTACACCAGTGAAAGCATCATATTAAGTCCGATAACACATAAAAACAGAAGTGTACAAATCACTGGAAACGGCCATAAGAATATTGCCTTGTCTTCACAGTGGCACTCGGTGTTCTTTAATTGAGTTAGTTCCTGCTTCAGTGCGACATCGTTGTCGATTACTGTCATTATTTCTTTTTGCATCTTCTGAGTACTGAATTGATATTTTCCAGCGATTGATTGGAGTGTTGATATACGGATGAATTTTGATAGTATCCAACCAATGAAATACAACTGCCTGAGATGATTCTTGGTGACAACCGAAACATCGACGAGTGGTAACTCTCCTTGGCGTACCTGGTTTATCAGGATGATTTTTTGTATCTCCTTGTTATTTGCCATATCAACGATTGTTTGGAATAACAATTCTTTCTGATTCACTGCTTCTTGAATGGTTTGCCGCTGTACTAACTGAACGGTCTGGTACCCAACGACATTTGATAAAGAAGTAAGGAGAAGAAGAATCACTGAAACAGTGCTGATTTCAATTACAAAGGATTTCTTTTTCATTTATTTCCCTCTATACTACCATAGAATGTTGCCGTGATAAAAAACGGTCCGATATGCCCAGAATACGTCTTGGGAAGTATGACTCCCTGAAAAAGATAAAACCCAGGGACCATTGAGACTGGACGGCAGGGATTTTCTATCGTCATTGAAGTTGACCATCCTGCGTTGTCATATGAAGTAGCACGGTAGCAATATGCCGAATTTTGAAAATCAAAAACTGAGACAACGACAAAGAGAGAATAAAATTTCACATAGGAATCAGTGATCTTTGGATTGAGAATAAATCCTCTGACTTTATATCTATCTGTATAATACCAGGGGAATCTATATTCGTATGTTGGTCCTGGACCAATGATGGTTTCTTGTAGTATATTATTGATATTAAATTCTGTTCGGTTCATACCACTACATGTATCAATCGCTGTTGCAGTAAGTATGATAACGTATGCCCTCCAATATTTCATCATCCAGGTATAATTTAGATTAAGGATTGGTGCTGTTTTATCTATCTTAATTTCAATAGAATAGATTTCTGATGAATTATCACATGTCCATTCGAGTAAATGGATACCATCAAAAGTTAACACAAGGGGTGCACTATACGTTTGCCAAGTGCCACCATCAATTCGATAATGAACGGTAATGCTCCCGTTAAATGCTAAAGTAACAGAACTGATGTACCAATTGTTATTTCCCATAGTTCCATTCAGTACTGGCCAACATGGCGGGTCACCACAATCACAGCTTTGAACATTTTCGATTCTCAGACAATTTGTTAATGAACCAAGAACAAGAAACACTACCGCACAGAGGTTTATAACAATGAGAGGTTTCTTATCCATATCTTTCCTGCCCCGTTCTCTCATTTTATAACAACGTTTAATTATAAAAACATTATTCAAAGGTTTATGAGATATTTTAACACATTTTCCCCGTCAAAATCTTCTTTTATACCGTCGTTTTTCTTATAGAAATGATCTTAGGTACTCATTGGTGGCAAGGGATTTTCATCTGTCATTTTATAAGGTTCTCTCTTCATAAGAATTCCACCAGCGCACACTACTGCGATGACTGCTACGATTATCATCAGGTACCAGGCGTACCCAGGACCACCAGTGATGACGATCCCAAGAACCGATACCTCGAACCAAAACCCGCTGATATTTTCCACAAATTTCGTATTCATGAAATACAATGCCGGTAGCATCGTAAACAGAAACGTCAGGATCCCAAAGAGCCCCCCTCCGATTTTCATCATCCGTGGATTGCCCTTCTCAAACACAAACGCGGCCATAAAAACAATCGCAAGCACAATCATAATGAGAGCAAGGATCGTAAGGTACATCGCCGTTTCAATCATTGCAAAGCTCTCTACGTTGACTGCGGTACCTTGGACATTCATTTTTGCATCAGCATAACCCATGGACAGCGTGATATCCTGACCCCCGATGTTCCTTTGCAACTGCATCTGTGTCAAGGAAAACTGGGCGGAATACTCAACTGCTCCGAACAACCCGGTAGCCTGTATTGTATACCATGGCCCCATGAACGAGACAAGTAGAAGCACCAACCCGACGGTCATCCCGATGAGGGCAACAAGTCCTTTTCTCATGAAACAAAAATCACTCTCCTATTATTTATACCCCGCTTTTTTTTAGATGTCAAAGAGCACCTGCACAAATATAGGGTCCTGGTCGTGGACCTCTAGCATGTGGTATGTCACTGCCTTGATCTCAACACCCATCCGATGTATCTTCTTATCATACGTCTCGCCGAAGACGCGGGCGGAGAGCCGGATCCCTGAGAGGACCACCTCGAACTTCCCGAACACGAGATTAAACGCACCGTTCAAAAACAGGAGCTGCGAGAGCCAATCTACGAGTAACTGCTCAAGGTCAGGGGCCTCTAACTCAATATCATAGGCACCGATCAGCTCAATTGTCGATTCATCGGTGATGATATCAAACATCCCTTCTGCCGCATGCGTAAAAGCCTCGGAAAGGGTCGAACCATACGCCTTCACGCCGACATCAGCGGTATGCTCGATAAGCTCATACTGTTTCATAACGATGCCTTGGAAACATCACTGGGGCAATCACATGGTTTTTTTTGATCAAAGGAAAGGATGGTCTGCTGCAGTATCCGGGAGATTGCCGGTTCTTTCTCCTTGTAGATGGAGGCGATCTCATCAGCAGGGAGTCTTTCTTGGAGACCCGCAGCCATGTTGCAAATCAGGCAAAGCGACGCAAAACACATGCCTTTTTCCCGTGCGAGGATCACTTCGGGGACCAGGGTCATCCCGACGATGTCAGCGACCTGGGAATATAACGTGATCTCCGCAGCCGTCTCCAGTCGAGGTCCTTCGGTGGCGAGGTACACCCCATGTTCATGGAGGGTGACATCCTTATATTTTTTACTAGAAGTAATGAAGAGATTTCGTAAGGATGGGCAGAACGGCTCTGTCATGTCCACATGCACTCTTTGATCGTTAAAGAACGTCATCGGCCGTGATTTGGTCATATCGATAAAATCATTCGGAAGTATGAGATCACCAGGCCGGAGCGTCTTTTTCATAGACCCGACCGTCCCAATAGAAAAAACGTTTTTGACATGACATACTGCAAGTGCCTGGATGTTACCGAGATGGTTGACTCGATGAGGAGGGAGGTTGCCTTGTTCCCCATGACGCGGGATGAAGAAGACTTCATGGTTTCCGATGATTGAAAGAGAAATGATGATGTCCCCA
>JAFGFQ010000093.1 GCA_016930995.1 Thermoplasmatota archaeon
GTTTGGAGAAAAAGGGATGCGACTTTTCATCCGCGGGTCTTACGCTGATGCTTCAGACCGCGCGGTATTCCCAGTCGCAGTTAATAATAAGCCAACCCGAACTAAAAAATTCTCCATTGGAATATCGTACAAAGTTTTTATCCTTTAGCAGATATTAGACCCTGTCATACGGTTCGCCCCGTCGGTTGCTCCTCTAAATTCTTCAACACCATAACATTCAATATATTCTTATATATGACCAATTTGCTTTTGACTCATTAGTCAAACACCCTATAGAGTAACCCCCAGATATTCATAGATATTAAATAATGTAAACCGATTCATGTCATTAATGAAAAATCGTCTGATTACTGATTTCTATGATTTAACAGTCCAACAGTTGATGAACGATCATCTCTGGGACATCCCGATAATTGAAAAAAATGAAGATATCCTTAATGTTTTAAATATCCTATCTGGTCGACACCATATCTGGGTCATCAACACGAAAAAAAAGAAGGAACTCATCGGTGTCATCACAGAACATGACATTCTTACGACTCTTTCTCCCCAGAATTTTTCTCCCTATGTTTTTGGTCTACCTGATATCCGCTCTCTTCAGCATGGAACCGTAAAAACAGCTGAGGATATCATGTCAAAAAAGATCATCACCTGTGAACCTGAAGAAAAGGTCATTGATGTTCTGAAGAGAATGAAAAAATTCCAACTGCGTCGACTCCCGGTTGTAAAAAATAAAAAGCTAATTGGAGAGATTACATTGCATCGACTCATTCAACGATATTATAAAGCTACCCAATATCATCCCATCGTAGAAGAAGGCTGACACCTACGGCAGATGAAATTCAAATTTTTGAAATTATTCTTTCGGTTGCATTAGCATTAATCTTAGCACGTCTTTTAGGGTATCTTTTAGATCGAGTGAAACAACCCCCGGTGATAGGAGAAATCTTCGCGGGTTTACTACTTGGAGGCTTTGGACTTGGTATTCTCTCGGGACAATCGATTTCTCTTTTCTCAATGACATTGCAGATCCCTCAGATTTCTTACACATCTGAAGCTTTCACGTTCCTTGCTGAACTTGGAATTCTTTTCTTAATGTTTCTCTCAGGATTAGAAATCAATTTTTCAGATTTAAAAAAGGTGAAAAAACCATCTCTTTTTGTTGCAATAGGTGGAGTAATCGCCCCATTATTTTTAGGGATGCTCACAACACACTTGTTTGGCTTTAGCTGGCATATTGGTCTTGTTATTGGATTAATTCTTGTTGCCACATCAGTTGGTGTTCCAGTACGTGTGTTACTGGATTTACAGAAATTAAACACCGAAGTAGGTCTGACTATCTTAGGGGCCGCCGTTATTGATGATGTCATCGGTATCATATTATTCGTCTCAGTCCTTGGTGTCGCAACACCACTGGATGTAGGTTTCCTTGGCCTTAAAATACTCATTTTCTTTATTCTCTTCCTATTTATTGGCTTGAAAATCATCGATAAAATCTTTGACATAAGCGAAAAAATACAACTCCCCAAAGCGCTATTAAGTCTTTGCCTTGCCATTTTTTTACTGTATTCCTTTTTTGCCTATCAATCAGGGATTGCTGGCATCACCGGTGCGTTTGTTGCAGGTATCGTCATTGGTCATGCAATGAAATCAAGAAAAGTAATTGATGATATCAAAACAATCAGCTATGGACTGTTTATCCCACTCTTCTTCGTCTGGGTTGGTGCCAATGTCGATCTAACCGTGTTTACAACGCTCAGCACAATAGGCTTTGCCATCATCATCACCCTTGTAAGTATTATTGGTAAGATACTAGGGTGTGGGATCGGTGGAAAACTTGCTGGGATGACAAATAAAAGAGCGCTTCAAGCAGGTATCGGGATGATCCCTCGTCTAGAAATGGCTCTTATCATTGCTGGTGCAGCGATTTCCCAGGGCATCCTTGTCGGAGAAATCAGTCAACAGATCCTGGCAACTACGGTATTATTAACATTGATTACCACATTAATCACACCGTTTCTCTTACGGGTTGCCTTTAAATATTAATACGTACATGAAACACGTTTGATATACTCTAATTTTCCTTTGATGAATGATAAAAGAATCACATTCCCCAGAATTTGTTTGTCTTTCGCTTAATATCAAAGATTTTATTTAACACATCCTTCTCATCTTCATTGAGCACATCCATGAGTCGAAGCTTTTTTGCATCGCTTTCTGGAATATCAGTAAAAAAGATGTCTCCTCCTTTGATTTGTCTACCGACAGTAACACCGTCAATGGAGATAGCAACCTCTGCTCCTTGCAGTGCCTCGGTAATCGCTTTATTCTCAGATTGGAGACCTTTAATGCTCCCAATACTTTTCCCATCTTGATCTATTAATCGCATGTCAACCTTAATTCTGCCTCCAAGGACTCGCACACCAATCACTGCAGGATGGCTGACCCTAAACACGTACTCGGGAAGGAATTTAATCATCCCTGGATGCGTATAATCCGCCCGTCGTTTCCTTTCCAATTCCTCTTTTTTCTTCGTCAGCCAGAGATCATACTTCTCTATAATAGTATAAATAACATCCTCATTAAAAATTGTCACATCAGCATTTGCTATTTCCTCTTTTGCCTCTGGCAAGATTTTCACATTAAAAGCAAAAATAGCCCGCTCTAGAGGATTTATTAACGCGACAGTCTCCATGATGTCTCGTCGTGAGATATTCCCGATTTCGACCTTTCGGACATGAATACCCTTTTCCCGTGACTCTTTTACCAAGGCCTCAAGCGAACCAATTGTATCTGCCTTAATAAATAAACCGTCCTTGTCCAGCTCGATTTTCATCTGAGATTGACTTTTAATTTCTTCGACAAGTTCATCTTCGTTTCCCTGTATGACTCTCAAAGGAGCACCAGGAATGACACGATCAAGGTTAGGTGCAGAAATTTTTATACCACATGCAGCGTGAACTTCTTTTACACTTTCAAATCGCTCCCGAGGGTCACGGATTTCATCCATCGGTTTTGGTTTTAACAATGCTTTAATTTTTGTAACGAAAGGTTCATCCCGTGTGCCTAAAACAACGATATCCTCTTTTCTTATGACGCCGCTATAGATGATAGCATCCACCGTTGTTCCTAATCCAACGTCTTCTTTTACCTCAAGGACTGTCCCTTTCCCCGCACCGGTTTCACTTTGTAATTGTTCCTCAAGAAATCGCTGTGCAAGACCCACGAGCACCATAAGCAACTCCGGGATTCCTTCACCAGTTTTTGCGGATAACGGTATAATAGGGATACTTTTTCTAAAATCTTTAATATTAAAATACAAATCAGATTCGAATCCTTTATCGTAAAGGATCCCAATCAATTCGTAGAGTTTTGTCTCGAAAAGAGTCTTTGTCATCGGACGTTGATTTTGAAGACGATTCAGAGCCGTATCCTCACTTCGTTGCCACCCATTGATGGCATCGATTTTATTTGCCGCTACGATAAACGGTGTCTTATACTGACGTAAAATCGTGATAGATTCATGGGTTTGAGGTCGAAACCCTTCATTGATATCAATAACGAGAATAGCAAGGTCTGCCAAAGAACCACCACGGGTTCGTAACGTGGTAAAGGCATGATGCCCTGGAGTGTCGATAAACAACAAACCAGGGACTGAAAACTTTTTCCCTCCAAGAAGAGCGCCACATATCGAATAAATTGCATCAATCGGGACTTCTGTTGCCCCAATATGCTGAGTGATTGCGCCTGCCTCTCGAGCTGCAACCGTTGAACCTCTGATGAAATCTAATAGAGATGTCTTTCCATGATCGACATGACCAAGGACACTGACAATAGGTTGACGCACATGTTTATGGGAAGCAATCATAGATCATCACTTGATTTTACAGGCGGTAGAGAAAACATACTTTAAAAACATATGGGTTGAGAAAAAATCAACACCCAACTTTTTAGAACCGTATGACGAGATATTAAGGAAGTTCAAGGGTTGCATGGCGAGAACGCATAGATGCTTCCGTCTCTTTTTTATTCTTCATAAGTTGTGCGACGATTCCATCCAGAAGAATCCAGGAGCTTGCCTCAAATAATGTTCCCAGAGGCGCAAATTGTTTTTGATCTTTATCTGAACACTCTGCTTCTAAAATAATCGCAATATCAGCAAATTTCGTAATCCGTGAATGCTTTCTTCCCGTCACAACAACGAGTTTCGCACCAATATTTTTTGATATTTCCGCAGTCATGACCGAGGGGATCGTTTCCCCTGAGCCGGACACGATCCATACAAGGTCCCCTTTTTTCACCGGGGCACCAATGGTTTCCCCAATGACAAATGTTTGGAATCCAAGGTGGACAAGCCGAATAGCAAATGCCTTAGAGACAAGACCAGACCTGCCCGCTCCATAGACAAAAATACGGTTGGCCTTAAAAAACAACTGAATGATTTTTTCGATGTCTTGCTGAGGGACTTTCTCCAAAATATCGGTAATCTTTTGTTGAATATAACAAAGTGAATCACTAAACATATGAAGATCCTTCATTTTTTAATAACCTCTGAAAGATCCTTATAATATGCAGTTTCTTTTCCGGTTCGTTTCATGATTGCTTTTTCGACTTGAAGACGGATATACACGGCGTCATGTTCAAGCAATGGAGATTCTGAAATAAGCGTAACATTAAGATTCCTATCAAGAATAATGTCGATAAGAGGCGCTATGGGCATATCCCCTTTTTTTATAGGGACATGGTACAGCTCATTACCATTTTCATACAAGACTCCCGTGATATGGATAATAAAATGCCGTAATCGCAAGGGTTTTAATTTGTCAAACAGTACTTCGAAATCCTTCCGTTCCTGAATAGAACCATTCCCCCTAGAGTGAATATGCCCAAGGTCAAGAATCGGAACGACTTCCTTGACATGGGTGCAGACTTCAACAATCTCATCAAGGCTACCAAAGACTTTTTGTTTCCCCATCGTCTCCATTGCAAGCTTGACTTTCAATTTTTCTTTTTTAAACATACTGACGATTCTTTTCGAATTTTTAATAATCAGTTTTAAAGCCTTTTTCTGACTTGATTCTCCATAATACCCAGGATGGATGATTAGAGTTTTTGACCCTATATTGTTCGCCATTTGAGCGGCTTTCATGATTTTTTCAAAACTCATAGTGACTTCATCACGATCGCCAGCTAGATTAAGATAATACGGAGCATGCACATGGATTTCAATATCGTTTTTTTGAGCATAGTCCTTAATGAACTGAGCTTCCTCATCCGACAAAACATATAATCCACGGACGAACTGTATTTCAATTGCGTTTAAATCAAGGCTTTTATGGGTATAGACAATCCCATCCTTGTTAGTGCGACCTTTACATGATAAAGGGATACCGGCTTGCCCGATTCGTATCATTTTATCTTCCTCTTATTTTTTTTTATGCACGAAGGGTTTTTTTAGATAGGAAAAAAATATGTTATGCGAGTTCCTCTAAACGACTCATGATATTCCAGATGAGTGTTCGTCCATGCAGTGGAATATTCGGATCGTTTGCAAGTTCATCAAGAATAGAGGTTGCGGATGCGACACGCAGGTCAATTGGATCAGTAGGTTTTAACAGAATTTGTTTTACTTCTTCTGCCCCTCGTCTAATATTTCTTGGAATAGAATTATCCTCACTAATCATATTTAAACCATCGCAAATCTGATCAATTTTTTTAACGTCATCGGGCATAAATAGTCACCCCTAAGCTCAACGGTAATCGCAAAGTGAGATAAAAATATTTGGGCTACTCCTTCATATACTCTGTATTCAATATTTTAAGGATATCAGCAGCAATATTCTTTCCAATACCGTTGATTTTACAGAGATCTTCTACAGATGCGTTCGCAAGAGACCGAACACTACCGAAATGTTGCAACAATCGTTGAGCAAGAACCGCAGACACATTCGGGAGCCCTTCGACAAGAAATTGTTGCTGCTCTGAGATAGTCCGTGCTGTTTTTTCACCTCGTACTGCTACAGCCCTGTCGCCTTCTTTTTGCTCCCGTTGTGCCATCACGGCAAGGAACTCTGCTGTCTCCTGGGATGAATGGGTCGTGATAATAGGGATGCCAAAATCAACCATGATAGCAGTGAAACTGCCGTAAATTGCGTTATGACTAATGTTCCTCTTTGTTAAAAGCCCCTCTCCTTCGATAAGCAACAGAGGTCTTGAGTATGTTGCTCGGAGATTCTTCATTTGGACAAACAGCTTCCCTTCAATAAGGGAGCTTAGGAAATCATCAACGGTTTTCCGCTCAACAGCAATACGAGAGGACAGAATATAATCACCGACATCAAGTTGTTGAGGTTCAACAAGGATGTCTTTTTGTGTTAAAAACCGCATGACTGGAGAGCGTGACTCTCTATGATCAACGATAATTTTAACAGTGGATTGTTTTGAATATTCATCAAGTTTCTTTTGATTTCCTTGGTAAAAAGTGGTACGATACACAGCAGAAGGATCTTGGATTCGTTTACGGAGCGCGCTTCTAAGGACCTCAAGTTCTTTATGCATGTTGCGTTCTTTTTGTCGACTTGACCAATAGTACGCCTCATCTGGTGTTCCCTTTGCGATTAGGATTAAAACCTTCCCAGCCATCTGTCTTGCTGTCCTGCCTTTTCGCTGAATAGTTCGAATCTCTGAAGGAACCGGTTCGTAAAAGACAACAAGATCCGTTGAAGGGATATCCAGACCCTCTTCGGCCACCGAAGTCGCAATCAGCACGTTAAAATCGTTTTTCTTAAATCGTTTGATGATGTCAATTTGTTCTTTCTGTGTTAGACCCTTATCGCTTTCTTTGCCTGCTTGTCCAATGAACCGTACAGGTTTTACATTGGGTATTGTTTCTAATTGCTTTAAAACATATAGGGATGTGTCTCTGTAATGGGTAAAGATAATGATTTTTGAATCCTTTTTTAAGGCGACCTGTTCTTTTACAATGTTTACTATCTCTTGGATCTTCGGGTGCTCAATTTTCAGAGATTTAATATAAGCGATCGCCTCAAGAACATTCGGGTCTTTCATGATATCCCGAGATGCTTTACTGCCGCCCTTTGAGCTTGCCTCAGAGGCCATACGAACCATATAACTCCCTAAAGCGTTTACCCCCTGAGTCTGCAAGAGTTCGATCGCATGGATAAGCTTCATAGCCGCATTTTGTGCTGACGCAGCTTTAAAAAGATCTTGTGAGGGGTGAGGGCTGGACCGAAGCTCTGATTGTATCTGTTGTTGCACCGCTAAAAGCTTCTTTCTATTAACAAGTGAAATTGAAGCAGAGTCAAGGACCTGCAAATCCTTAAGAATCTTCAGCCGCTCAGCAAGCGTTTTTCGAAGCAACTGAAGAGTATATGTGAATTCATGAGGGAGCGGTATTTCCTTCCATTTTATATCAAGATCATATACGTAGGGTCGGACATCTGGATCTACTTTTGTTCGTATCTCAATATTCGTTATCTCAAGATTTTTACACACTTCAAGAATCTCTGATAGGTTATTACCAGGAGATGCAGTCATCCCAAGACAGCGTCGATCTGATTGTTGTTTCTTGAACATCTCTGCAATAAAGACATATGAATAGTTGCCTGCGGCACGATGTGCCTCATCAAAGATGATACGACCGATGTTTGATAAATCGTACCGATGTGCAATTAAGTCATTTTCGATTACTTGAGGCGTCGAGACAATTATACGTTTGCTGTTCCAGAGAGCAACGCGTTTTTCTGGTGAGACTTCCCCCGTGAACACAGCGACAGCATCATCTAAGGTCAAAAGAGCAGCAAGCGACTGAGCATGCTGATTTACAAGTGGTTTGGTAGGTGAAAGAAACAAAATGTTTTTATTTTTCTTAAGGTCCTTGGCGATGACAAGAAGAGCGATGATGGTTTTTCCCATACCGGTCGGAAGAACCACAAGGGTGCTTGCATCTGCTGCAGAGGTCGCGATGTTATTCTGATAGTCCCGCTGTTCAACCGTATGGGGTTTGATAAACTCATGTTGCAAATACACAAAAATGACATAGAATCAGAGTTTTTGTATCTTTGGGAAAAGAGATAGTACGGACCACTCAGCTCGCCCATTTCTCAGCATGTTGCAGCACTTAGTGTGAGATAGAATGTCATCATTGTGGTCGTATCGTCTCATGTCAAATGATTTCTTAATTGTTTCTATCTGAGAATCACTAGTATTTTTCCAAACGTTTAAATGAATCATATTGTTTCATTTTACCGGTGGTATGGAGTTCCTCTCAATGTCAATTCCCTTATGGGCAATTCTTCTTCTCATCGTCGTTGTTCTCCTGCTCGTCTGGCAGTTTATTCGTTTTACCTTACGATTATTATTGTTTTTTTTGCTATTCTTTGTTTTACTCATTGCCCTAGACTTCATCGGTGTCTTTAGTTGGATACAAGAACATATTCTTTCGAACTTCCTTTAACAAAGAAAAAAAAACTCATTTCGCCCAGAGAACGGACGATGTTAGAGACAATGAAGTAAGGTATTGCTTACTTCAGCGATCTGCTCTGGAGTCAGTTGCTCCACACGTTTTTCAAGATAGGGGAGATGTTTAATATCTCCGTAGTGTTGCTTGATGGTATACCGTATTTTTTTCCGTCGATGACTAAAGAGTTGTTTTGTCAGTTCTAAAAAAAACTGTTCATCTTCTAGATGGAACCTTGGTTTTTTATAGGGAATCAGCTGGATAACTGAAGCATCTATCGAGGGGGCGGGGGAAAAACAACTCCGTGGTATTTCCTCTAAAATTCGACACTGTGCTTTATATGAAACCCCAACAGTAAGCCGGGAATATTGCTTCGTGCCGGGTGATGCAACAAGACGTTCAGCGAAATCCTTTTGAAAAATAAGGATGGCTAGCTCGAATTGTGTTTGTAGAAATTTAAACATGATCGGGGAAGAAATCTCAAAGGGAAGATTCGAGACAATCTTGGTAAAACAAGGGAAGCTGGAAAAATCAACCATCAGAGCATCATCGCATACAAGCAAGACGTTTTCTGGGAGTGTTTCTTTTAATTCCTTGACAAGACGTCTGTCGATTTCTATCGCAATCACCTGCTTTGCCTTCTGCGCCAACAGATGAGTAAGCATCCCTTTCCCAGGGCCGACCTCAAGAACCACGTCCTGTTTTGTCAATTTTGCGTATGCTACCTCTCGAATCGCAATTGCCACATCATTGAGAAAATGCTGCCCGTACCGTTGTCGTACCATTCTCTCAGATTTGATGATCTCTGCTTAACGGCGAGCGGGTGAACACACGATACTTTTGAGTTGGGTCTGTCAATTCCAGTTCGATCCGTTTTGAGATAAGTTTATCTGGCGATCGAAGGAAATCAATACGCTCCTGCATCTCCTTAAAAGAGGTGAACGGCTTTTTTTTCCGTTCATCAAGGATCTCCAGCATCATTTTCTTGCCTAAACCGGGTAAAAGCTCAAGGACATGAAACCGTGTTGAGATAGCAGACGCTTCGTTGAAGAATTTGACATATCTGGCTTCATTATTATGAACGATATCCAGAAGAACATATGGGAGTTCCCCATGTGCTGTCGAGGTAAGATCCTCAAAATTAATCCGACCCTTTATTTTCTCAATTTTTGTCCGCAACATTGGGTCTTTTCCCACGTAGATACGTTCACCAGTGGTAAACATCGCATCTCTTTTTGGGATCAACTCAAGAAAGGTATACTGGCTTTCCCCAATGCCATAGACGACCGGATTTCTCTTAAAAGCGGGGAGGTCTCCCCTTCCTTTTGCCAAGTAATCCAGGACATAGACATAATCTTCCAAGTTTTCCTACCCCCACCACTATTCGACGGAATGTTTCTTTACTATCTCCAATATATTTTTAATTTCCTTCTCATTTGGTGTATATCGCTCTTTTGCAAATATTGCTTTGATATCATCTTCAGTATTAGGCAGTATATCTGCTATTTTATAGGCATGGATTTCCTCGACATGATCAAGTTTTATAAGCGCTGTGATAAGATCCTTTGTTTGTTTCGCAGAAAGCCTTGCGAACTTTTCTGCATGTTCCAAAGCGATTTTCTGCTCGTAATTGAGTTCTTTCCGCTCCTTACTAATCTTTTTTAGAATATTTTTTACCTCGGCAAGGGAGATGATTTTACTTGTTTCCTCTGTTTGAGTTTCCATTTACCGTACTCTCCCCAGATGTTCTGGAAGAACAATGAGTGTTTTATGTTTATTTCCCACAGTGATACCAACTAAGTAAGCATTTCCTTGCATTCCTTCAATTTTTCCTGTGAAGCCTTGGAAACGGTGATGTGGCATCCCTTTATGGACCGCGGAATCAATGTTGATGCTGACATTTGTTCCTATTTCAAACTGCTGTAATGCTTTTGTCGAAGAGGAAACACCACGTGTCCGCGGTTTTTTCCTCATGATGTATCTGCTTTTACTTCGTGTTCCTTTTGATCGTTTCACCATATTATGTCATTCCCCCTTCACATCGATTACGTCGAGTTCTGTTACCTTACAGGGAATACCGATGAGTTCACTGAGATTCGGTTGGGTCTTCTCGTCATCACCGGAGATGAATTCTTTGACATAGGTCCCCGATTCAGTTTCGAGAGTCAATCTGGCTATAGTACCCTCTACCGATTCAATGTTGCAGTTGTAGATGACTCGTTCTCTAACCTTATGTGCCCGACGATGGGCTACTCGAGTTGGTGTCAACTGCTTTATGAGTTGACCCTGTAATGACTGAGCCACCTTTATAAGTTTTTCTTTATTCACAGGTTTCGCCGCCTCAAGAGTGACCCGATACGTCTTGCGAAACTCAGCTTCCTTGATACGAGCAATCTCATCTCGATGAGAAAATCGCAAACAGGAGATTTCCACTTTATTTTTTGCTCGTTTGTTTGTCTCCTCTTCTAGAAGGGAAAGGTCAATATTTCTTTTTTTTGGGTTCTTTACCTCAAGGATGAATGGTCGACCTGACCCAAGCATGAGCGCATCAATGTCCTCTCGCCCGCTCCCGTGAAAGGATTCATCAGTCCCGTTTGTCAGTTCCAATGCCTTCTGTGCAATGAGTTCCTCAACAGTGGTTTCATACAGTTTCCCAGAATAATTGCATTTTTTGCAGCCTTTCCCCAGACAGATTTGACATGGCCATTTTGTTTGAGGGATGCCTCTCTGCAGCTTCTTATACCTGCCGTAGATAAAAAGAGAGCTTATTTGAAGAGTCACCACATCGTAGACGGTATCAAGAACTGCCATGATGTCCGGGTTTGGGATATCAACTGTTTTTTTAAGGTCGGGTTCAAGGACTTTTCCTATCTCCCTGTTGATCTCCATTTTGATTGGTTCAGCTTCCTGCATCTGGAGTTGCTTCCAGAGAGTGTGTTCTCTTTCTTGGATCTCCTCATCGATTTTTGAACCAATCAGAAACGTATCAAACTCATAGTCCTTTAACTCATTTCGTATGAGATCGATAAAATGAGGAATTTCACTAATAAGCCCTGCGCATAACCAACAGTCCATAGGTGCTGTTTTCCTTGTTATCTTCAGTTGTTTTTTTATCCATTGTCCTTTTTCTTGATTGTTCCCTTCTTTGATTTCTTCCCTGAAAAGTCGGCCTATACATGCGTCACAGAGACGATAGTCAGAGAGGAGGACGTCTGCTTTTTTCAGTGTTTCAGCCTTCATTAGAGGGGCTGAATAACCTGTGTTCTATAAACATTTCCCTTCCTCTTAAAAACCTCTTGATCGTTATTTTAAGATGAAGAATACAAAACAGGATTGCAGACGATGTTTATGTCAACCAGAGATAATACACAGCCCACGCCAGGGCGATCCCAAATATAATGGGAACAATCCACCAATACCACGCAGAGTGCGCTACACCAAGTGTGTAGGCAAGAGAAAGTAAAAAACCGATAACAAGAAACGTCGTAAGAATGTCCCTATATTTCATCTCCAACAACCACCGATTACTTAATTTTTTTTCTTACACTACTCAATCACATATCTTTTTATAACAATATCGGATTATTCAGTTGGTTCCTCTCATTTTACCTATTGAAAACTTATTGAAGGAAAATAACTATTTCCCTCATTTTTTATATTAAAAATACCTCCGATATCACTTTTTTATCAAGGAATGTCGCTATGAAAGCATTTAAATATATTTAACTTATACTAATAAAAATTAAGGGGGTAAAAAAAGATGAAAAAAACAGTTTTTTGTTTAGTTGTATTAACGATATTTGGCACATTTTATGGAACTACAGCCCTTGCGGCTCCAGAGGTTACAGGGGTACGAGGCGGATATGGTGTTATTGCGACCGTATCTGGTGCTGCGAATCTTGATTGGAAAATAGAAATCGGAGGCCAGCGGATCTTCCAAGGATCAATTACAGAGGGCGTCATTGGGAGTAACGGCAGTGCTACGATCCGAACACCACTCTTCCCACCGGCACTTGGAATTGGAAAAATAAACGTCACTGTCTCGCTCTGGTGGAGTTTTCTACCTGTAGATGTCGAGGAACGAAATGCCTTCATGCTTGGACCGTTTGTTCTCTTTATGCAATAAAAACAGCACTACATACGTCCTTAGCTGCATAGAAAATGAGAAGATACCTTCTCTTTCTTTCTCTTTCAGATGATATGTAAAATTATTTTTAAAAAATAAAGAAGAAAATATCTGGGGAGATTTAGTCTGTCTACTGGTGTTGCCCTATCTGTACTTCCACAGATTTTCTCTCCTGGATAAGTTCGACTGGTGTGAAGCTAGAATCACTCTGTAAGTTCCCTGCTTTGTCATATGCGGTTGCTGTGACTGAATAGTTACCAAACCCAACCCACGTCCATTCATAAGGCGATGATGGATCACTATATTGCAATGCACCAGACACCGAGAAGTCGACCCGGTCAATCCCACTTACCCCATCGTTTGCATCTGCCATAAATTTGACGGTAAATGGGTCGATCTGTTGTTTTGTCAGGGTGATTACTGGTCTTGTTTTATCGATCTTGATACTCGTAGTTTTGGTTGTCTCAATGTTCCCTGCGTTATCATCAGAATAATACGACACCGTATGCTGCCCTTCAGCTGAAACAGTAAACGGTGCTGTGTAGATGTTCCAAGAGCTACTATCTATCTTATAATAGGTCTGTTTCACCCCTGATGGTCCACTCCCAGTTTTGCCTGGATCGGTTGCACTTAAGGTAACTTTCACGTCACTAACATACCAGGAGTTTGTTCCCAGGGTTCCTGAAAGCGAACAAGTGGTCACAGGTGGTGTTGTGTCAGGCGGGGCGACATAGTCCCAGCCGATGGCATCAAACATTACGATATCCGGAGTTTTATAAAACTCAGGATAGTAGGTTGCCCCTGAACCAATTGCCGGCTGCATGATACCATAGACGAGTCCCTGAGCGAAATGCGAGCATTGATACGGGTCGCCATCCGACATCCGATACTCTAGGGTGATAATATCGGAGATGACATCATCGTTTGTCCCTGGGCAATTCTGATCAACCATGCGGGCAGTCGTCTGAAACTCGGCAAGAGTATCTGGATTGTAGTCGCCTGATCCATCTGAGTACTGAAAACGATACACATCTAACGTCTCGATATCTTGAAGCCAATATCTGAAATCAGCACCAGAAGTAAAACCAAGCACATGGCCAACCTCGTGAGCAAGAACCGATTGGAAACAGTAACACCCGGAGCTTATCCCATTGCTTGGATCGTAATCCCAGCTGAAATCAGAATTCATCGTAATATCGGCTGCATCCCCTGAAACACTCCCAACAGTTGACCGGTAGTTTGCTAAAGTAAAATAACATCGGTTTTCATTAGTAATAGTCGCGCTGTCTCCATTGTAACGAACAGGAATAGTACTTCCTGAGGGAAGGTAGCTTTGGATGGTGTCATCAGTATCCATCCCATCAATCAGACCATTTCTTGTATTCGTCCAGGTCACAGAGGATGCATAATTACTTGCTGTGCTTCCCAGTACTCCAGCACCCATTGACTCAAAGTCAAGATTTATGACGACCGTAATAGGGTCTGAAAACTTACTTTCAATATATGCTGCCACCGCATTAATAGCTGCTGTAGCCCCACTTGGTGGTGAGGAGACATCGAACTGGATGTCCAGTGCACGGGAACCGCCTTCATTTATGAGTATCCTATGAGAATCGCTGTCGAAGGATTTCTTAGCTGATCTCACAAGATCTTTGAATTGGTCCTGCGTCATTTCAATGTTTTCGTTCTGCAGAATCGGCCAGGTGAGAGATTCCGTCTGAAGCTCAATAATCGAACCATCTGCATACAACCTGCTTTGTAGTGTTGGACCTGGTTCTCTAAACGCAAGCGATGAAACAGTGTTTATCATGTTTTTTCCTGGAATTTGTTGCTTATTCATCATCTGCGCGGGTGTCAGATACGGCACCAAAAAAAGCATAAATAATACCAAGACTCCAATTTTTACCCCTAAGTGTTTCTGTATTCTTCATACCCCCTTTTTTTTATCGAAGAGAAATGCATCTCTATTTTATATAACTACGCCCATATATCAAGAATAATATTGCGTTTCCATTTTCATGATTATACAAAAAATAGATACATCTCGATAGGTGTTCAATTTTTCATAATATATTTTTTTAAATAAATTTTTTATTTGTTTCTAATAGTATGATAGTATCTTTTCAGATAATGCTTTGGAAGATTATACCTTTAAATATAACAGTTTAGCCTGGAGATAATCCTTGGTATACCTGTTGCCAGATTTGATTCGCTAGGGTATTTGCGCAGTCATTGATATTAAGGCAGGTAAGAATCCGAAGGGTGAAAAATAGCAATAAAAGCGTCAGAACTACAGTGAGCGGAACAAGGGCAAAGATAGCGACAATCACACATCCCAGAGGATTTGATGTACTTAACCCGAGCGGTTGGGGGCCATCATCCAGGGTTTTTTGTTGATAAAGATCGGTAATCCCATCTATCAATAGTTCCGGATTGTTCTTCAACATGCGGATATAACTCTTTATCACATTTGCGTCAATCCCATGCTTGGTTAATAATTCGTGAAGGGCAGGAAAGTTATCAAGTTTCTTAAGTAACGTGCTCAGAACTCCCGGGTTTGCGCTAAAAAGCTGTATGGCTTTTTCAATCATTTCTGACTGTTGAGATTTTACTGGAAATATGTTCACCTGCTCTCCTTTTCCAAGATACGACGAGATACAATCACTGTCTTCTTTTTGGGTCGCCCGCTGTGTTTGTACCACAAACAAAGGTGAAGACCCGGCTTGTTCTTGTACATGAGCTGACTGATATCCAACCACGGAGACGAAAGATCCAAGGGTGAGGAGTGCGGCTGCAATAAAACTACAAATGATTACTTTTTTTCTCATATCTATTCTGCCTCTACTAATAAAAACCTGAATTGGTATAAAAACCTATCGTAAGAATGTGTGCTTTTTTTCTTAAAAGAATTCATCAATAGAAACGATTGTTATTAAATTCTGTTCAAATAAAAAAAAAAGAAAAAAAGATTAAAGGGTTGTTGAGATGTTATAGGGGACTTTAGCTGGGCTTTTATCAAAGTTCATCCGTAGTCCACCGATGATCACTTTTGGGAATTTCTGGAACATTGGTAAAGACAGTTTAAATCCAATCCAGTTGCTCCAGTAGTTTGCTTCCCAAGTGTTTCGTGATGAAAGCTTGAATGTTGCTTGCCGCGTGTTATCGATAAAATTATTCTTTTCAATGGTGTTCTCCTTACTTGTCTGGAGAAGCACTCCTTCCATGGAATTGCCTTCGATGTTGTTGCTTTGAATCTTATTTGACCCAGCAGTAGAGAATCGAACCCCGATTTTATTCCCAGAGATATCGTTTCCAGCGATTGTATTATCAGTGCTTGAAAGCCCACTAATAAGGATTGCTTCTTCGCCGTTGTCATTAATGGAGTTATTAAGGATTGAATTGTGGTTGCTATTCACCGATATATCAATTCCTTGTGCCCCGTTGTTTTCGATTACGTTGTTCTGAATAATATTATAGCTAGACGATTGTAGTTGTATACCAACGTATGCATTGTTGATAATCGTGTTATCCGTAATTGTTACTTTGCTACTTGTAAGAGCTAACACAATACCGTTTGCTCCAGCTTTAATCAGGTTGTTTGTAATATAGACATTTTGGCTTAACGTTACAACCTGAACAATGACGCCTGTAGGTGTTCCAATTAAGGTAAAACTTGTAAGTATGGTATCACTTGTCCCAATTTTTACGACAGGATTCGCAGCTGAGCCTGTGATGATGGTGGTATCGCGATCCTCTCCCATGAGTGTTATCTTTTTCAGTTTTGTGTCCACATTTTCATTATACGTCCCGTTATAAACAAAAACAGTGTCACCGTTAGTTGCATTGTTAATCGCTTCTTGAACCGTCGTGTAATTCCCAGGTCCGCTCCCACCGACATATAAAATACTCGCCCGATTCAGTGGTTGGGGGTTGATCATTGAGGGATCAGTTTCTGCTGATATGATACTTATCCCACTACACAGGAGCATGATTCCGACAATTAAGCTTCTTATCACTAATTTACTTTTCATCATAATTCCTCCTTCTATTATAACTCTCTTTATATAAGTAATTCACCCAACTCATTTAAATGTTTCTATATTATATATTTAATAACATATATAAAAATCTAAGGTGATACGCTTGAATAAAAAAAGTAAATCATGATCCATATATTTTCTTTTCATAACCTATTTAATTCCCAAGCAGATACCGGAATCAAACCAAAATAGGAGGCTTTCCTGACATGGTAGAAATCGCTCCATTCAAAGGAATAACATACAACAAGGAGAAAATAACAAATCTTGACGATGTCATGTCACCACCCTACGACATCATCTCAGAACACATGCAAACTGATCTGTACCAAAAAAATGAGTATAACTTTGTCAAACTCATCTTAGGAAAAATCCTGCCTGATGATACAGATACCAACAACAGGTACACGAGAGCAAAACATCTCTTTGACCTCTGGCAGACCAAAAAAATACTCATACCTTCTAACGCACCTGCTCTATTTCCTTATACAGTAAACTATACGGTTAACAAGAGAAAAAAACAGATGAACGGATTTTTTGTTCTTCTCAAACTCGACCCAGAATATACAACAGTCAAAGCCCATGAAAAAACACTAGCCAAACCAAAAGCTGACCGGCTCAATCTCCTTCGTGCATGCTCTGCAAACCTTGAACCAATCCAGCTCATGTACATCGATGAAAAAGACCACATCAGAAAAACCATGGATGCTCACATTAAAACCCCCCTCATCACAGTCAAAGGATACGATGGATTTACCCATCAGCTCTGGCGTCTGGACGACCCCAGAATCGTCCGTTCTATCGTAGATGAACTTGGAAAGAAAATTTTGTTCATCGCAGATGGTCATCACCGATATCAGACCTCTGTGAATTACGCAGCAGAGAAACGACAGCAGACGGGTGATACCAACCCTCATGCTCCTTTCAATTACATCATGGTAGTCCTCTGTAATATGCTAGACCCTGGCCTTTCTATCCTGCCAACGCATCGTCTTATTTCGAAGCCACAAGTGAATTTTGATGATGTAACACAAAGACTCGAACGATACTTTACTGTTGAAAAACGATCAGTTGTCGGAAAGGATTACCAAAAAATAGGAAAACACATCATGAACGACATCGCAACAGACACCCAGCATATGTTTGCCCTCTACACAAAAGGCGCGTACTACATCCTGACGCTTAAGGATGAAACGATTATGGACCAAAAAGCACCCGACCATTCGAAAACCTGGAGGACCCTTGATGTCTCTATCCTTCATAAACTCATTCTAGAGGAATTCCTTGGAATCACCGAGAAAAACCTTGAGGACCACGTGAAATACACCCGGGTTGATGCAGAGGCAATCCAATATGTGGATGAAGGAAAATACGATTTCTCGTTTCTCATCAATGCAACAAAGATAGACCAGTTAAAAGCAGTCGCAGACGCAAGCGAGCATATGCCACAGAAATCCACATATTTCCTGCCAAAGATGCTATCTGGACTTGTCATGTATCAGATGTAACAGGCAAAGGGAAAATCCCATTTTGCTATTCTATCACCACAGTTTTAAATACCTCGCAGAAGAAAGGAGTATCTGGTGAGGAAGGGAAAAACGTATTCTCATGTTTCTTCTTCATATTTTTCCCCTCCTTCCTCGCTATTTCATTATTCCATTTTTCTTCTTTCTTTATGTTTTTCTCAAAACAGAAAGGAAAAACAAATCACCTCGAGAAACCCTGAGAAACAGGCCAAAGTCATTCCTTTGGAGATATTTCCCATAAAGGACATTCTCATATGGGACAAGCGTAAAACCAGTCTGTTGCATAAAATTATGTATGACTTGCTCGGTTTCCTCAGGGGTAATAGTACACACAGCGTAAATCAGATGTCCTTTCGGTTTCAGGTTCTGAGCAGCCTGCCTTAACAAAGTCATTTGTGTTTGTGGATACATCCCAACACCATCGACGTATTTTGCTTCTGGGTTTCTGCGTGCTGCGCCAAGCCCAGAGCAAGGAGCATCCACCAACACCACGTCAAAGGATGCATCAGACGGGTGATTTTCGACGATAACACTAGCATCGTATTCATCGCACCGTCGTTTCAATGTCCTTCGTTTTTCATCGTTTTTCTCATACGCATGCATGTTCTTTCCGTTTTTTACCATCGATGCCATGGCAAGGCTTTTTCCCCCGTTACCTGCGCACATGTCATAGATAGAATCTCCTAAGAACACGGCAATATGGGAAACGAGTTGACTGCTTTCGTCTTGCACATGAGCATAACGGTGCTGGATGACTTTTGAGTATTTACTCACTGAGGTGGTATGCAGGGCGGTTGGAAGAATTCCTTGCTCCATTGGTAATGATTCCTGTTGAAGCAGAGCGATGAGCTCCGTACTTGTCGTTCTATTAAAATTTATACAGAGCGTAGTTGGTGGTGTCTCATTGAGAATCTCAGCCCATTCTGCATGGTCTTTAAGGATGCCAGCGACATACGATGAACAGGAATACCGATATTCAAATGGGTAGGATACAGCATCCGACTGTGCACCATCTAAGGCAAGTTGGAGATACGTCTCAGCTGCAGGAGACAGCCCTCGGCTGTCGATGATATGTTCATAAAGTCTTCTCCATCGAACAACCGTATGAACGATGTCTGCAATCTGCTGTCTTTGATCTTTTGATAGACCAGCAGAGGGAAGAATGTCTCGTAGACAGCGCGCCATGTTTCCCTTTTTTAGATATTTTCTAATAATCTGGACCGCTATCTTTTTTTCCATAGCAACCATATCATCCATCTCCTGCTATTAAATCCATTGCCATTCAGAACGTCCATAGAGGAAGTTAACGAAAATTCATATATGGAGATGTTGTTGTCATTTCACTTATGGATCTGCTTCATTTTGTTCTCACTGTCATCCTTCTGACGGCTTCAGGTGCTTTAGCACCCGGTCCGTTGTTCTTCCAGACGATTTCTCAAGGAACAAAAACAGGAGCTCGCAGCGGTCTTATTTTTTCCTTTGCGCATACCATCGTTGAGTTCTCTTTGATTATGCTGCTAGCACTTGGCCTTCTTGCCGTACGAAATGAAGGTTTTATCAGAACAATTATCGGCGTCCTTGGTGGTATTGTCCTCATCGTTTTTGGGGTGTATCAACTCCTCAGCGCTTTACGGAAAAAGCAGGTAGAAAAAAAAGAAGCAGTCTCATCGCAACGCCTTTTCATAATCGGTATTCTTTTTACCGGACTTAATCCGTATTTCATTCTTTGGTGGTTGACGGTTGGGTCCAATCTTATCCTGCTTGCATTAGAGTTTGCTGCACTTGCCGGCGTCGTCTTTATGTTTATCTGTCACGTGTGGATGGACTATGTCTGGTTGACCGGTGTTGCCTATTTTGCTAAACGAGGGGTAAACGCCCTTGGATCAACATGGTATCGTGCTATTATTGGTATATTTGGTGTTATCCTCCTTTATTTTGGTATCTCATTCCTTGGAGATGCAGTGCTTTGGTAATGATTTTACCATGATCAAACTAGGCTAAGGATCATCCCGCCTCCAGGATGGTTTATGATATCCTTTCTAAACACCTCTAGACTCGCTGTACATCGTCTTCTTTTAATTGATCGAACAATATTAAAAAAGAACGCGGTCCTTTCGATTTGTACAATATTTAAAAGGAAAGTCTTATAGATATTAAAAATGTAATTATGAATGATGAATGTATGGGAATATGTCCTTATTGCAAACAACATGTAGATCTTCGCAATGTGCAGATTGAAAAGAAAGGAAAAGGAGTTGTTACGCAAGATAGGATTTACGTTTGCCCCTATTGCGATTATATCCTTGGATTTTCTTATGCCCTGAGATAAAAAACTCATGGAATTTTTTTTATTCATCTAAAGAAACTTATTTCGTTCACCGATGGTGATACTTTGGGATTCAATCCTGTGTATTTCCAAAAAATATAAAACAAACGAAACGATTTGGAGTCAAGAGGAGAGAAAAATGACATATATATGCAGATGGTGTGATAATAATTTTGAGGAATCGGGAAAAAAACCCCTGGATTCCGAGTTTAAAGATGGGGTTTTATGTTGTCCTCGCTGCGGAAATATCACTTATGGCTTTCTAGTATATAAGGAAAAATAACAGACAACCTAAAAATATCCTTCTTAAAAATGTTTGATGTATCAATCCGCTTTTTAACCAAGTGATTATCTTATAAAAACATCTTTATTCTATAAAATCACCATTTACAAATCAATGGAAAAAATCTCTCTTTTTTGGATAATCCGGCAAGGATGTGAACCATCATGAATGACAAGTTCCGAGGCACGTTCTTCAAGAATATCGCATGTAACTTCTTCTCCATTAAACATTTTGATAATAGACATTTCCCAACCGCTCCTCTCTGCACCTTACCGTCCTGAAATAGTTTTCTCATTAATAATATATCCGTGATACAAGAAAATTAAGCCTCCCTCTCAGTTCCCTGAATCTTCTTCAGCTTTCAAATACTCATAGACCGCAAATAGAAGAAGAAGAACCCCAAGAATAAACAACACCGCCCAATCAAAGAACTTATCGATAAGGGAAAAACGATAAATTTCCGTCGGTTGCATCAGGAAAAAGCGAAGACCTATCCCCATCATCCACCCTGAGCAGCACATGAAAAGGATATGGTGTAATTTAAATCTCATATGCATTCCCCACTCATCGTATCATTCCAGCGAATTTTCTAAAAGACTTCTCTCTTACAACGCGACAATCCATTTATAAAAACCATTTCTGCATGAGGCCATACCTTTCCTACCTATTCCTGTTTTTTCTCAAGAATCGCTACTCGTGCTTCAAGCTTCTTTATCTGGTCCTGTAACACGAATAACATATCGTCAATATCTCCTCTCCAATTGTCCAGATCTTGTTCATCAAGCATTCTTCTCACCACCCCATTATCATATTTCTAAACGATGGTTTCTTTAAAAATATATCCGAAACGAACAGAAAGACTCCTACTACGAGCATATACATACAAGGTCCCCTTCAAAAGAAAAAAATGGGAGTATTAGTATCCCAAAAGAGTTCTTAGAAGTGGAAATGCATGGGGGAACTGCTTGACAAGCCAATTGAAAATGGGAAACGTGGACCAAACTAGCGTGCTTTTTGGTGTTTTTAAAGTTACATCAATTGCGCAATAATCACTAGAATTATCAGAGTTGACGATTTTTAGTGTCCCAGTAAATTTCCTATTTTTATTAGGGGGAGCAGTAATCAGTACCTGGACGGTTAACGGTCCCATCCCTGGAGTAAGGTCTGTCCCGCTCTCAGGTTGTATCGTCCAGACGCCCCATGTGGGTTTATCCACAACTTCCCAAGAAAGTTCAGAATAGAGATAGCCAATATTTTCAACGGTGAAACTACCGGTGACATTGCCCCCGGGAGAGACATGCTCCCATAATAATTCTCCATCACATGTAAGATCCGATGAAATATCTGTTATCCACGGGTCGAAGAGGACCTCACCAGAGAGGATATCACCGAGCCCGCTAGGGTTATTATTTGGATCATACGGACCTGTAGGATCACCCCACCAGTTCTGCGTTGCCTGCAGAGGAGCATCATGATAGGTTGAACCATCAAACCATTGTTCGCTTATCGCACCATACCCATTGTCATGGATTTCGTTGTAAATCAGCACAATGTTTTCATTTGGTACGATCTGAATCCCATGCATGTTCTCATAGATATGGTTATTCTCAATAAGGACCGTGCTATTTTTACAGTTATACACTGGCCCGTAGTTCCTCCAGTTATCTATAATGATTCCACCAGAACTCCAATCAACAATCTGTGTGTTCCCATGGTTATATATTTCATTTCCCTTGATGATTCCATCGCAAGGGGCATCGATTCCCTCGATTTCAATACCGTAATTCACCCAGTTGTGCACGTTATATACTTGACCGACAAGAGAGCAATTTATTACCTGTAATGTTGTGCCTGTTTTCGCATACACAGCAATGCGACCATAATCCGTTATCACACAGTCAGAGATACTCACCGACGAATCAAGAATCACCCGTACTGCTAAACCATTCATATTTTCAATACTATTTGCATCGATTACACAATCCCGTAGTTCCCCTGAAGACTGTTGAAAAAAGATGGTAAAGTCACGGCCAGTTGGCACAGGATCGATTCCAACAACATGAAAACCTTCCAAAATAATATCGTCTGAATTATTGATAAAAATCACATTGTTCACAAATGCCGTATAGGAGATATCATAAGCAAGTTGGTTCCCAGTAACAAGGGGGTCGTCCTCTCCGATGATGTCAAGGTCATTTCTGTCTTCAATGACGAATACTTCATAGATGCCCTCCTTTACATGGACTGATCCTGTATCATCAACGTTATCTATCCCATCTTGAATGGTATCAAAAGCGTCATATCCCCAGGTATGACCATCGTTATATCCTCCGTCATAATAATCATCATCCACCCACACTTCAGGAGGAAAAGAAGAAGTAAAACGATTCATTCTCCCTGTACTTTGTAAGAAAGTTCTTCCTTCGTAATTACCTAGAACACTAGGTACGATAGCTGCCCCAACAAAAACCAATATACTTCCAACAACAAAACCTTTCGTCCACATACTCTTTCTCATGTTGAATTCCTCCCGTGTCAAAATCACAGGTTACATAATCATATGCGGTTATTTCATTTAAATGTTTGGAACTAATAAAAATAACAAAACAGATCATTGAACGGATAATACTGTTTCTATTATGGTAATTTTTCAATGAGCCGGTTTATTTCCCCTGCATGTTTTTCGATACGCTCAGGATCCCTGAATGCGTCGGTTGCATATTCCTTCAATCAAACGTTTAGATTAATAACTGTCTGTTTATTTATACGACAACAACCAAATTGTGTTCATTATGTTGAATCTTGGACATATTTATAAAATTTAATAATATTATGATGAAAATTATAATAAAGAACAAGATTTATACGGTGATGACGAGGTGAACATAATTAAAAAAAATACATTGTTAATTCTTGCGGTAATCGTTCTGGTTTTACTTGTATTTATGGGAACTATCTCATATTATATTTTTATCGAATCAAGCACACAAATGCAACTATCTGAAGCGACAAATGAAATATATGATGATCGTATCAGCCCGGATATAAATCAGGGATTAACTGTTGAAGTATTACGGATTCGTAACCGTGGTCTGATGGAAAAAATGCTCATCTTTGGGACTCGATGGAAAAAGACTCCTAGCTATTATTGGATTATCGATGTTGATGGGAAGATAGCAGATAGCTCTGGTTTTGTTGGTTTTGGTTCAAGTGGCACCTTTATCACATGGGATACCCTTGGAATGGAGACGAAACAGAATTACTACATCGGCGAGGAGACAGAAACATCCAATGTCTGTATTTCAATTATCGAACAGGTGAACACTGGTCTGTTTGGCCGAAAAACAACAACGGTTGAAAAGGAGATGATACGACTTGTGTATGATTTTCGTACGGGTCGATGGTCTGGTGATGATAGTTTTATGGATAGTGATGGGTATGGTCATTATCTTGGTGAATCCTATGAAGTCTGGTTAAATCTTTATCAAGCTGATTTTGATCATGATGGTATCCCGTACTGGATTGAAGTAAACGTTCTTGGGACAGATCCAACAGTTGATGATAGCACTCTTGACCCGGATTATGATGACATCCCGACAAACTGGGAATGGAAATGGGGATATGATCCAATGACGTGGGATGATCATACAAACCTTGATCCTGATGTTGATGGAATCGAAAACACCGAAGAATACCAGATGAGAAAATATTTTGCGAATCCCTTCCAACCTGATATCTACATCGAAACCGACGGCATGAAAAGGAAAAATTTACGGGATATTAACCATGTGTTCTGGAAGGAGTCGCAGCAGATAGTTATTGAACGGTTCGCGCAACATGGCATCTGGGTGTACATCGATGATGGATGGGATGATGGTCCAGTCAATGCAGGTGGTGAGTTAGTGCCATTTATAGAAGAAATGGATGATGTGCTTGGTGGCCAGGTAAAGGCGTTCTATGATCATAACTTTGCCGATGAGCGAAAAGGGATATTCCGCTACGTCCTTATTGTAAATAGCGCGGCATGGATTACCCCACCGCAGTATAACTCTTTTGACACCATTAATATCGGCACGAATAAACGTCTTGTACGAAAATCTTATGGGGTGTTTACACCACGGTACCATCGAGTAGTGTTAGCAAAAAAAGTAATTCATGAGTTAGGCCATTCCATCGGGTTAATGCCTTCTTCGTTTGCTGGTGTAGATATAAAGAAACCTGTTGGAATTCGCTATCCAAGTATGCCTGCGCAGGATTATGAAAGCTTACTTAATGACTATCATAGTGTTATGAATTACTATTGGATGGGGAAAGATAGAAAACTTGTGGATTATTCTGATGGTTCAAACGGTGCACCCTATGATCAAGACGATTGGGCTCATATTTATTTACCAACCTTCCAGACCGATGCAGTAAATTATGAGGAGTCCGTCGATGAAACATTCGAGGATTTTGAGATAGTCAACGATTATCAGGGGGTACAACTGAAAGGCTGGACTTATGATCAAAATCTCACACATCAATATCAGCAGGAACTCACAAAGCTTGTCTATGTGAAAAACGCAGGATGCAACATGAGCGTTTTTATAAACATGGAAAAGGGACTTAATAATTCACAGGATATTCGAATCTATGCGATGCCCAATGTCAGTCCAACCCATACGCTTTGGTCATTGGTTGCCCAAGGAAAACTCAATTCCAATAGAGAAATCACGTTTTATTCATTACAGAGTCGCATCAATCAGGTAAAACAGATTATCAGTTCAACCTAGAAATTACGCAGTTATGTATTTGAATTCTTCGTTTTAAAAATGTGATGAGAAAAAATAACAAGATGTCCGAACTGGACTCGTGTTCCAAAGGTTCAATCTTTATAGTTTTCTTCAGAGAAAGCCCGTTACTCTGGACTTTTTTTAGTTACTCTTGAAAAATCATATCAATAAAATTGTTGTATATGTTTGTTTTATTTTGAGATAATAATTGCATGATTAATTGATTTTTAAAAATCGAAGGTATCTGCGAGACGTTCCGTAACTGTTTAAAGGTTGATTTCTGGGATAGTGACCAGATAGCGACAAGATCATATCGTTGTTACGATATAAATCGTTAAGTAAAACACTCACCGAAAACGGAAAACAGGAAATCGAACTTTTTACTTAGGATACTGTGGCTGAGAAGACACTCGATGTTTATGACGATCTTAAATATTGCGAGGTTGAAAAAACTGCTTCTGGAGCGAGAAAGGATTTACGAGTTGAATACTAAATATCTTTCCCATAAGAAGGAATAACCGGAGTTGGAGGATACGTATGAGGAGATATGATTGTTAGGATTGATTTATGAAGCAACCATTGTTTATGGTATTGTAAGAGAGGAGGTGTAGAAATGACAACTTTTGGGCAACGTGTGAAAAAGGCATGGAAAAATATCAACGAGATAAAACCGAAGAACAATGAGA
>JAFGFQ010000019.1 GCA_016930995.1 Thermoplasmatota archaeon
GTCAGCCTGTTGAAAAAAAATGGAAAAACCGAAGGAATCATCGCCCAGCATTTCGATGAAACCCTTGAGATAGAAGCAGACATTGTCGTCGGTGCTGATGGAGTCGAATCCCGTATTGGGAAATGGGCTGGGATTCAGACGACCCTTAAACCATATGACTTGGAGACCTGCGCGCAGTATACACTCACCAATATCGATTGGGAAAGCCCGTACTGTGATTTCTTCCTCGGAAGTAAGGTGGCCCCTGGAGGGTACGTCTGGATCTTTCCGAAAGGGAAGGATGTTGCAAATGTTGGGATTGGTGTACTTGCCAGCCTGAGTGATTCAGGAAAAGCTTTACGATTACTCGACCATTTCATTTCTTCACACCCTGAATTAAAGCAAGGCGAACCACTGCGTTTGATTACCGGTGCCGACCCTGTCGCGGAGCCTATCGAATCAGTCAAGGACAATCTTCTTTTGGTCGGTGATGCGGCTCGTCAGGTCGACCCGATCACAGGTGGCGGTCTGATGCATGCGATTGAAGCAGGAAAATATGCTGGGGAAACCATTGGGAAAGCTGTCGAGGCACAGCGTTTTGATTCCCACCTGCTCATGGAGTACGAAACTAAGTGGAAAACTGCGTTTGGAAAAAAACTCCATCGTAACTATGTGGTAAAAGAAATCATGCTTGATATGGAAGACAGGACCTTAGATATGCTGGCGGACTCCTTGAAAGACTATAAATTCGAGGAGTTCAGCACGTTAAGTATCATTAAAGCATTGGTGACAAAGCATCCATCGTTGCTGGTGAAACTGGCGCCATTGATGAAACTTGCGAGGGTGTGACCGTGTCCAGGACGTGGGGAGTGGTATGCAATCCAGGGGTGAAACGGACGGTTTCGTTAGCAAAGGATGTCGCTGAGTTTTTGCAGCAACATGGAACCGTTCTTGTTGAAGAGTCTTTTGCTACTGAGATTCAACACAAAGGTTCGCCGTTTAAGGAGATAAACAAAGAAGCTGACGTCGTCGTGACCATCGGTGGTGATGGTACAATTCTTATGGCGATGAGCGAGATAGAAAAACCAGTCTTTGCCATCAATTCTGGCGGGATTGGTTTCCTCTCCGAGGTGGAATCAAAATATGCATTTGAAGGATTAAAACAGATCATCGCAGGAAAATATAATGTCGAGGAACGAGCGAAATTAAAAATCACCTTGGACGGCAAACGACTCCCTGATGCAACGAATGAAGTGACAATTCAGACAGCACGAATAGCCAAGATACTCTACCTCAAATTGTTCGTTGACGAGGAGCTAATTGAATCGATGGGCGCTGATGGAGTAATCATCGCTACACCGACGGGTTCGACGAGTTATTCGTTAAGCGTCGGTGGTCCCATCATGGACCCGACGGTGAACGCGATGATTATCGCACCGCTTGCCGCGTTTAAACTATCAGCACGACCATGGATCGTTCCTCTAGAACGGAATGTCAGCGTGCATCTGCTACCGAAATGCAAGGAATCCAATCTGGTTATCGACGGACGGGTGCAACTGCCAGTGACCCAGGAAAGCGTGATCAACATCACCGGGTCGGAGAAGAAAGCGCGGTTCATCCGGTTCGGCGAGAGTTTCTATCAGATGGTCCGCTTAAAACTGATGAGATAAAACATGGGGCTTTTCCGACGAAAAACAACGAATCAACCTCCGTTTCAATGGAGGATAACGAAGGGATGTCTTAATCTGATTTTGGAAAGCTCGAAATCGAATTATCCGCAAGAATTTGGGGCGCTGCTGCGTGTTGATCGGGTGAATAAAAACACGATTATCGAAGTGGTACTCCTACCAGGGACGATCTCTGGTGATTCCCATGCGATTTTTCAGCTGCATATGCTTCCGGTTGACTATAGTATCGTTGGGACTGTTCATTCTCATCCTTCCTCCATTGCTCGTCCTTCCGATGCGGATTTGGACTTATTTAGCCATTTTGGAAAAATTCACCTCATTGTTGGAGTGTCCTCATCTGGTACAGTATCATGGAAGGCGTACGATTTCACAGGCCGAGACGTTTCGTTAGAGATTCTATAAAAAAGATTTTTATATCCTCTGATGACTACCCTTCTGGAGAGAGATGGCGACTGTACCGTTGAATATCGATGCACTTATAGGAGCTGCCCTTGGCCCTATTGCCGGTGTTGTTTTCTTTTGGTTTCTCCAGTTGCTCTTCATCGAGATGCAAAAAAGAATGCTGGCACAATTACGTCATCGACATGACGCATTCTGTAAGTTTACAAATTTTATTGGTATCTTGTTTCAAACGATTTGTGAAGCTCTTGGGTATACGGTCACAAGAAGCGGCATCGCCTCGTTTCAAGTGACCGTCAGTTATGGCAAGGTCGAGCCAAAGAAAGAAAAAACAGGGGTGTTCGAATGGATTGTTCGTTCATTTCTCCTGTTTGGTCCTTTTTTTATCCCGGCAGCACTCGTCCTTCTCGCAGGGTATTTTCTCATTGGGTCCGGGTTCTCTTTCCTCGCCCCTGTTGAGTTCACGTTTATGGAATATCTGACCGGATTTGGAACAAGCCTTTCGATATTTGCAACTGCGTTTTTCAAATTTCTTGCCACCATAGACCTCTTCAACCCGGTGCATCTCGGGTTTTTGTTCGCACTTGTGTTTTTTGGATTGGGCATTCGGCCTAGCTACATCGGTGAAGAACGCAAAGAAAAAATCGACATAATCCATGACCTGACCCGTATTAAGAACCACCTGATTCAAAAACCTATGTATATCCTGATTATCAGTGTGAGCGTCTATCTTTTTTACCTGGTCTTTTTGTTCTTTAATCCGGTGGTGTATATCGCGGTGTTCACGATCTTAGGATGGATGTCTCTAACTGCGATACTCGCACTGTTGTTGACGTATCTAGTCATCCTCCTCATTCGAGCGACTGATGAAATCCGACCAATTTGGAAAGTGATTCCTTACATTAGCCTGATTGCGTCGTACGTTCTTGCTCGCGTACTGTTTGTCTATTACCCACAAGACAACATCGAATCGTTCTCTCTTCTGATTATGATATCAGTGACAGCGGTTGTTACCATCCTTCTGATAAAATATAAGAGGACCAATAGATTTAAAACTACAACAAAGATGAAGCATGTGAGGGTTGCGGATGGAAAGAAAAGAACTTCTA
>JAFGFQ010000094.1 GCA_016930995.1 Thermoplasmatota archaeon
ACCTTCATATCGTCAAAAACAACCGAGACATTGTTCAGTGCAATGACCTTCCCGTATCGTTTCGTGAGATGACTGACAGTAATCATGATTCGAATGATGAGAAGGAAAAGGAGGTTAAAAAGATATGGAACGAGACTTGCAGTTTAATGTTTTCACTGTTGATATGATTGATTCCAATTCACGACAATGAGTCCTGCGATGACCAGCATGCCACCTAACGCAAAGAAAACCGAGATATATTCGTTAAAAAGAACATAGCTAATGATGGTCGATAATACAGGGATGAAATATAAGAACACACTAATCTCCGAGGCGGTCTTCACCTCAAGGGCGACATACCATAACACGTATCCCACGACGGTCGGTAGCAGCGCAAGGAAGAGCACCGCACCCCACCCCCGCAGCGACAACGCCAATGTCTCTGTGACAAGTGAAGACGAGAGAAACGGAAGCAAACCTAGGCAGCCAAACAGCATCGCGTACACCGTTAAGGATAATGCGGAGTACCGCACAAGCAGCTTCTTCCCTGCGATGGTATAGCCTGCCCCGACGAACGCGGAGACCAATACCGCAAATGCTGCGGTGAGATACGTGACAGCAAAGGGGTCTCCCACAGTCCCAGTCAACGAAATAATTACGACGCCAGACAATGACATTGGCACCCCGATAATTATTTTTCTTGTGACCTTTTCCTTGAGAAGGATGGTAGCGAAAATCACGGTGAAAATCGGAATCGTTGCAATAATCAGACTTGCCGCAGAAGCAGAGATGTACTGTTCCCCGTAGTTCAACCCAAGATGGTACACCACCACGCCGAGGAACCCAAGCAAGAACAATAGGCCGATATCCTTTCTTTGCAAGGGGGTGAATTTCTTTGGAGCGAGCAGAAGAAACAGGAGGAACACGCCGCAGACAACAAACAACCGTAAGATTGTCAGGTTCACCGGGCTGAGTTCTTCAAGACCAATTTTAATAAAGGGGAACGCGAACGCCCAGAAGACGATCGGAAGAAGGATCACGACATAAAAATATCGTTGTGCAAACGACCGTTGCTTGTCTTGAGTTGAATCCATAATTTGAGGGGGACAACCCGATCAAGTTATTTAAAATCATTGAACAAACTACCAATGTTCATAATGGACGATCTCATCAAGTGTTTTTCGTTTTTTCGCCTTCAACAGCGTCTTGGTGATTTGTTCCACAATCCCTTTCCTTTCAACAGGATATCCAACTGGGGTGAGTGCGATAATACGAATTCGTTTTGGGATCTCAAGAAGTTCTTTTACTTTTTCTTCTTGAAATCCTGCGATCCAACACGTGCCAAGTCCCATATCGGTCGCTGCCAGGATCAGATGCTCGGTTGCAATCGCGGTATCAACCGGGTAATAGTCAAGTGAGTTATTCGTCACGCTCTCCGTGGGATCCGCACAACACATGATTATCACCGGTGCGGTCTTCAACCAACGATTAATCAGACTTGTTTTTGCGATCTGCTCAATGGTATCCTTTTTCTTCACTACGATAAACCGCCAGCATTGCTTATTTGTCGTAGATGGCGCAAGTCGAGCAGCTTCTAAGACAGAGGAGATTTTTTCCTCTTCAACGGGTCGTTGGCTAAACTCACGTACACTATGCCTGGCTTTGATGACATCCATGAACTCCATGCAGCTTCCTCAGGTTTTTTGGGGAGATAAGCATGAAACTGTTATAAAAGCTGCGTCATCCATAGATGCTTATAAATAGATGGACTTGGTACATTTGTAGTGAATAATCGGAGTAAAGAAATGGGAAAAACATATGTGATTTGGTGGCATAGTAAATTTGTTGATGAAATCAACCGAGACAGCCCAAGTATTGCAGCAATCGTTGAAAAAACACAGAAAACTCTGATGTATTTGCAAGAGTTACAAGAACTTGAGGCGCAAGGTAAAATCACGATGAAACTGAAAGGCTCGTTAAACCCGATGTATCTGCAGGTCATAGATCCTGCAGTTGAATCAGTTCTTGCGAACAACCCGTTGGTCGAAGTATTGGATTCGTAAATCATTCCAAATTAAAAAAGAAAAAAAAGGTCTGGTGATGTCAAAACAAGACATCGTACCAGTGTTTTTCTTGAACTATCTGGTGGGACTCGTTAAGATCGAACCATGCGGAAGAGGTTGAGCAGACCACCACCATCGTTGCCCACTCGTCGTTGCAGAAAACCAGAGAGCAGCGCTTGTCCAAATCCGATCTTATCCGCATGCAGGTTCCCAAGGAACGTAAACGACCCCGTGGAAAACTTATGCAGAGGACCGAACCGGGTCAGTGTCGTCGGCCCGATGATCATTCCACCGGTGCAGCTCTTGAAGTTGATGGTTCCCTTTTGGGTTTTGAACGGTCCAATCGTTTTGAACCGCGCACGGAGTGCATAGAACGAGACGCTGATGCGGGATTCCTTCATGTTAAAGAATAATCCACTCACCTTGGTATGCAGCACGAGTCGTGAGGCAAGCGCCATCCCGGCAAGGACCCAGGGGAGGATATGGAACCGCCATTTGGTGATGTTCAGCTCAGCAGAGGAGCTGTTGCCTTCGGTGTCATACGCGATGACCTTGATTTTCCGTGTCAATGATCCTGCGCTGTTGAACTGGATGACAGGCTGCCAGACGTAGCTATAGGGCTCTGCAGTAACGTTTTCAAGTAACTTATCATCGGCCCAGAACTCAACCCGTTCAATGGGGTTTTCCCCATACACCTCTGCGGTGATGGTAATCTTCCCGTACACAATCGTGTTACGCGCCAGTTCCAAACCCTGTTCTTGATCGTTGAAGTAGAACTTATGCTCCAATGGTTTGGTGATAATCACTTGTATTGCTTCCTCTGACCTCGTAGTAAAATGCCACAGATCACCGGCTGTTGAGGCTTTTTGGTCGTCCCAGGCGACGATACGCCAATAGTACATCGTGTTGTTCTCAAGAGTCTCAGGGACAGTAAAGTTTGTTGCTGATTGATTGCTTGCGACTTTCTCCGGATCGGTCGTATTCCCAAAGAACACATCATAAGTCACGATGTCGCCTTCATCAGGGTCACCACCGACCCAAGAGAGCGTCACATCAACAGAAACTCCAATGGATTCATTTGCGGGAGATTCATTGGTCGGCTGATTTGGTGGGTTGTTTGGTTGAACCATCGTGGTGAACTGCCACACAGGTCCCTCTGTAGAAGCACTCTGGTTATCGGTTGCGATGATCTTCCAGTAATACAATGTGAAGTACTCAAGTGCCCCAGGATCATAGGTAGTGTCAGTGAGGTTGGTTGCCATTTTTTCTGGTGGATTTGTGGTCCCAAAGAACAAATCATACGTAACGTTATCCCAATCCGGGTCTCCACCTTCCCAGCTTAAATCTGTAGTAATAGAGACATTGAATGATTCATTGGCCGGATTAGGGTTGCTTGGTGGGTACGGGGGGTTGTTCTCAATAGGTTCTGCCCCAGTACGGGGGGCAAACGAGATGCTAAAACCGGAAACTACCAGCGCTAGGGTGAGAACAAAGACGGTGCTCACTCGCATCAAGGAATAGTTATTCATTTTTCTACTCATCATAGACATCTTACTTCCTCCAGTGATATATTGGATTAAATAGAATAATACTTGCTATATATATATAAATTTCTATAAAAAGCTATAAGGAGAAACATTAGGAGAGCGAATAGCACTAAAGGAAAATGGTAAAAAAACAATCCATTAAAAGCTTAAAAATCAACAAAAGATAACCACCTAAAATGTATACAAAATTGGCTGTTGAACTGATTTTTCTCGTTACATCGGTTCTGACAATGTATCTTATCCTTCGACGACGATTTCTGCACCTCCGTCTTGGTATGCGCAACATACGAATCGACAGCTACCTGCTTGGAGCACTCCTCGGCCCCATCCTGATTGTCCTTTTCGGAATCCTCAACCTCTCCCAGATCCTCACAGGATTAGGAGGTGTGGGCAGCCTGAACCCCTTCGGAATCCTCATCTTATTCCTCTCGATGGTATTCATGAGTATCTTTCTTGACATCACTGGATTTTTCGAATACTGCGCACGCATTGCCTTGCGACACGCGGACGGCAATGGACGACGCTTGTTTTTTACACTCTACCTTACCGTTTCCCTCCTCACCATCTTTACCTCCAATGACATTATCATCCTCACCTTCACCCCCTTCATCTACTACTTCTCAAAAAACGCAGGAATCGACCCAAAACCCTATCTCATCGCAGAATTCTTTGCAGCCAACACCTGGAGCATGATGCTGTATATCGGAAATCCCACGAACATCGTTCTTGCAGCAGCTTTTGACCTCAGATTCGACCAATACACCAAATGGATGCTCTTACCAGCCATCACCGCGGGTTTGACAAACATGATCTTATTGTACGTGCTTTTCAGAAAAAAAATCAACAAACCACTGCTCCGTACGAAAACCATTGACCCCCGTTCAGCGATCACTGATAAAACCAGCACCATCCTTGGTCTGCTCATCCTTGGAGGATGTATCATCGGTCTTACCATCGCCCCCTACCTTGATATCGAGATGTGGATCATCTCCCTTGGATTTGCTCTCGCCCTTCTTCTCATCCTCCTATTCCGAGATTTTCTAGTTGTCCTTACAAAACCACGAATCGACAAAAGACACTTCACCATACAACAAACCCTCAAAAAAATGCCCCTTAGCATCATTCCTTTTATACTCTCCTTATTCATCACCGTCGAAGCCCTGAGGATCTACGGCATCACCACAGATATCGGGGTAGTATTCAACACGATTGTTGGGACATCAACGACATTAACAACGTTTGTCTATGGGGTTTCCTCTGCCCTCACCGCAAATATCATCAACAACATCCCTATGACGATTGCCTTTGTGCCTATCGCAG
>JAFGFQ010000095.1 GCA_016930995.1 Thermoplasmatota archaeon
AGTTCCCCTGTTTTCATATATTTTTCAAAAAGATATCGTTTTAAGAGTTCTTCTCTGCCAATTTCAGACCAATTTATCCAAGAGAATCGAGATAGTCTTTCTTTGAATGTTTTATCAATGGATATTGTAATGCAAGCCATATTAGAGTTCTCCTTTCGCATGTAATTTTTCTAAGAGCTCTAATCGTCTTTTTAGCCCTTCTTTTAAAACCTCAGGCCAGTTGATATCTGATTTGGAATCAAGTTTTTTCTTCAGATCATCTGAAATTGAAAACGTCATTCTCACCATAGTACATCATCTCATGCAAATGCATGTATATATGTATATGCATGTAACTATTTAAATATTTCTCCTGAAGAAAAAGTAACCGGATGCTCCCGTCGGGATTATGTGCCAATACTTCAGGGCTCCCTCGCAGGATAAGTGAAGATTTGGTATAAAATCGACCTCAAGAGAATATTTAAGTTAAAAGAATTCATATAAAGTAATAAGATGAGTATTGGAAGAAAAATCAAAGGTATCTATCAACTTTTTCGGGTGGATCTGTCTTTCGCAGCGGGAATTTGTGTTGTTGCTGGTGAACTGCTTGGAATCGGAAACCATATATCATTGTACGAAATATTACTTGGTTTTTTTAGTGGTTTTTTCATTTCTAGTTCTGCACTTATATTAAATGATTATTTTGATATTGAAAGTGATAAAATAAATGCTCCGACAAGACCATTGCCATCAGGGAAAGTGAAACCATTTGAAGTAGTTTTTTTAACGATAATTGCTACCGTTATTGGACTTGTTACAGCTTTTTTAATTAATATCATCGCTTTAGGCATAGGAATTGTATTTTGGATTATTGGGTTTTTATACAACTGGAAATTGAAAGAAACCGGATTACTTGGTAATATTATGGTTAGTTGTTCTGTTGCGATTACCTTTATTTTTGGTGGAATTGCAGTCGAGCAACCCTGGAATAAAGTTGTTTGGTTGTTTAGTTTTATTGTGTTTTTTATTGATCTTGGTGAGGAAATCGCTGCAGATGTAATGGATGAAAAGGGTGATCAGAAGAGAAAATCAAAATCGATAGCTATTCGGAAAGGGAAAGACTATACTCTACGACTTTCAGGTATTTTATTTATGATTGTCATTGTCATAAGTTTCATTCCTTTTCTCCTTCAATGGTTAGGAGTAGCATATCTTTTCATGATAGTGGTTATGGATACAATCATTCTTTTATCTACGGTAAAACTTTTACAGAGCAAAACATTAGAAGAAGGTCGCCTGTATCTTCGTTTAATTTATTTGGGTGCAACAGTGAGTCTACTCGCTTTTATCATTTTACAATTTTTTATTTGAAATAATTGAGTTGAATAACCTGGTTATAGTTCCCTCTAAAAAAAGATAAAGTGTACTAGGCTTGCTTTCCTTTCTCCCAGTAATAGAGAAACACATCTTTAACCCAGTTGAGGAATTGTGTATCCTTTCCATGAAAAACAACGTAATCCGTTCTCCCGTCAACGAGACGAAAGCCTATGGTGGCCTCTTTTTCAGTGACTCCTATAATGGCTGGAATATCGGAGAGACCTCTCACTTCGCAGTTTGGTGCTTTCGCACCCAGAATCGCTGTAGGAAGAAAATTTTCTGGAATAAGCAACTTGATTCTCACCCCCTTACGGATTCGTTCATCCATTTTTTGATTCATGAGCTCAGGACCACGGCCATGTTCCGCTACTCCCCAGGCGTACTGCTCAGCTTCTATGAACATCTGTACACCCTTATTTATACCCTCCATTGTGTTCAGTATCAGGTTCGTTTGCGAAAGCTCGCTTATTCTGTTCACGAACTGGTAGGGAAGTCGCCAGACATCATGTGTCGAGAAATAGTTCTTGTACTTGAATACAAAATCTAGCGGGGAGGAGAGCTGCAACACCAGTTTACCATACTGCGTAATGGCGAATGTGCCTTCTGGCTGCTTCTGAACCAGCAACGCTTCACTCAGACGTTGCAATTGCCTAAAAGCTTCCGTTGCTGTAACATCTAGTCGGCGGGCGATTTCCTGCATCTTAAGATTTTCCTTCTGCAGTTCACGCAGTATGCCAAGTCTGCTTTCGCTTGCAAGCTCAAAAAACAGCTTTTCCACTCCTTCATCGTTTTCCAATTTCTTATCACCATTGCTAAAGTCTTCACACCAATGCTTATTTCTCAGTGTCTTCGTCAAATAAACCTAATCATCTACTTAAGTCTTCTTAGAAAACGAGGTAATTTGAAATGAAAAATAAAACAATCAATAAAGAACGGGGCTTCTCTGTCGAGCTCAAGTCGAAGGGAAACCTCAAGAACGCCACCCTGACCAACGGCTCCTATAACAGTGTCCTCGTGGAAGGTACAATAGGCGAACTGATGCAAGCCACGTTCGTGGAAGGCATCATCTTGGAAGTCGTTGGCAAAAAGGGAATCCTAAGAATAGACTTAGGGGAAAACGAAATCAAAAAAACAACTCATCAAGACCGAACCGAGGTGATTAATCAATGAAAATAGTGAGCAAGACGAGAACTGCAGCTTCAATTATTGGCATTTTTGCGGGACTTGGGGGCGCATCTCATGGTCCCGGTGAAATACTTCAGGGCAACATAGCTCCAAGCGGGGTCATGATAAAGGCTTGGCCTGGATTGACAGCGTTAGTGGGTGAGCCTGCTATGACTCTCGTTCCGAGTTTCCTTATAAGCGGAGTATTGACAATCATTTTCGGTCTATTCGTTGCACTATGGGCTGCTCAGTTTGTTCAAAGGAAGAACGGCGGCCTTGTCCTGATTTTGCTATCAATTATAATGTTACTTGTTGGGGGAGGTTTGTTCCCACCAATGTTTGGAGTCACAGCTGGATTCATCGGAACACGTATTAAGCACCGTAGCAAGTCGATAAAGAAGGGAGGCGTTGACGCATGAATATCCTCGTCGCTTATGCCAGCAAATATGGATTCACGAAGGGCATTGCAGAGTTCATTGCTGAGAAGATCCGCTTGCAGGGAGTGGACGTTGAAATCCAAAAAGTAGACTCCGTCAGCAACCCTAGAGATTACAGCGTCTTAGTGATTGGAAGTTCAGTCTATCTGGGTCATTGGATGAAAGAAGCATCGGAGTTTGTACTGCGAAATCAAGATACTCTGTCCAGGCGGCCAGTCTGGTTGTTCAGCAGCGGCCCGTTGTGTAGTGATACTTCGTTGAGTGATCCGAAATTGGAACCTAAGGAGATCGCCGAGTTCAGGGCAGCCATCAACCCCCGGGACCACAGAATCTTCTTCGGAGCATTCGACCGCAAGAAGCTTGGGTTTAAAGACCGGATGCTCGCAACGATGCCGGCTGCCCGTGCGCTGTTTCCCGAGGGTGACTTTCGCAACTGGCACGACATCCAAACCTGGACAAACACAATCTCTAAGTCATTCAAAAAGACGGCGGAGAAGGTGAAATAAATGGGATTGACAAGAAATATAGTTAGCACGGTGGTGGCAATACCCACCGCAGTTCTAAGTCTTGGTGCGTTTTACGCAGGGCTGCTGGACCCGCGCTTTGGGCTTGGCTGGCTATTAGGTGGGTTGGCCGGCTTTGCATTGACTGGGACTATAGTATACTTTGGATGGAGGAAGTGACATAGCATTGTTGTACCTTTCGTGTGTCACAAATTTCTAACAATACTCCCTACAGAAGTATTTATCCTGGGGGTTTAGAGCCGCACGGATGCTCATGTTGGGATTACGTGACAATCCTTCAGTGCCCCTCGGAGGGAGGAAGTGAAGATCTGGCATAAAATCCCCCCGGAGAAATGCTTGCTAGAGGTTCAATGCTCCCAGCGGGTCTAAAAAAATCATCGTTTTTTCTCCTGTTGGGCGAGTATAAAATGCTCCCGTCGGGATTTGAACCCGAGTCGAAGCCTCGAGAGGGCTTCATGATTGGCCGCTACACTACGGGAGCAAAAATTTTTTTATCCACCTGATGCCACTTGCAGGATTTGTAATTCCTGTTCGTCCTGCAGGGTGTCGTCCTCCGGAATCGGGTGACCGCCTCGAATCACGATAACCGCATCAGAACGGAGATGCAATCGTTTCAGCAGGTTCTGAATGGTTTCTCCTTTCTCAAAGTCAACGACTGTTGTTGTTTCTTGAGGAACTCGTGTGATTTTTACCTTCATAGGACCGATACTCATATAAAAAACCCTTAAATTAACCTTTTGACCGTTTCTCCTTACATACATGCTGGGGTAGCCAAGCTTGGTCCACGGCGGCGGTCTCGAAAACCGCTGGTGACAACACCTCAGGAGTTCAAATCTCCTCCCCAGCGTCCCTTTTCAAACTTGTTCAAGATATTAATTACATCCTCCAAAGATTGAATAGTATTCGATCTTCTCAATCTGTATTAAAAGAATTTAATGTTTAGCCAAAGCTCGCAATGTTTTTTCATGACCTTGAGCAATTTTAACGATTTCTCGAAACTCTTCATCAGCAATTTTTTTCCTTGTTTCTTCTGAGATATTATCTTCTAAATCCTTTGATTTTGCCATATTTAACCCACTCTTTAATTTCCTTTTAAGTATAATAATTTTCTCGTATGCCTACTACTATCTTCACATTACTATCTTTATGAAGAATTTTATATCTTTCTCCATTTGTAATGACAAACTTTTTTTTATTGTTAGAAAAACGTTTCTTTTATTTTTGCTCTTTCTTGATTGATCCTTAATGATGTTAGAAAAGATAAAAAAGAAGGATAATTCTTTAGATTTCTCTTTTTGAAAATGATTTCTTTCATTATGTTTTCAAACCAAGTTTTTCAGTAAGATAATTTTGAAACGTGTGATACAGCTCTGCCTTAATTCCCCCCTTTATCTGAATATCAACCGCGTGATCCTTCTCCTTGTGTATCTTCATAATTTTTACTATAACGATACTCCGCATTGCTTCCTTTGATGCAGCTGTTACCTCTATTGATTTCATTATCTTGACATCGGGGGGAATCCAACTGAAGTCATCAATAGTTTTCCTCAGATCAGACTCATCATGTGAATGATGAAAGACGATTTTCTTATCAATAACTGTTTTTATAAAATTTTTAAACTTCGCTTTTGCCAATCCTCGTAAAACGAGTTCCGCTGTCGGAACAAGATCAAACCCTTCTTCGACTAACCCATTACCTGTAATTTTCGTAACAAACTTTGAAAAAATATTAGGAGGGGGTATCTTTTTTTGTTCGACATTTAAATCAAAGCGGACATGAAGATTCCAAAG
>JAFGFQ010000096.1 GCA_016930995.1 Thermoplasmatota archaeon
TCACCATCATCACTCCTGTTATATCAGGTATGGTGAAGGAGCATTTAGAGGTTTGTACGGAGAGGGTTATTCAAACCTCTCAATTATAATATCATACAAAGATGTTTGACTATGAAAAAAATAACAATCTTCTTACTTATCTTTTTATTCATTCTCCCAACTTCAAGTATAGTAATTTCAAAAGAAAATAGAAGTATTAGAAAAACTTCGTTTGTAACGCCAGGGGAAATCATTGCAGTATCCTGTTCTGAAGCATACCCGACAGTGGGTCAACCAGTTCATCTCTTGATCACCGTACAAGGAAAAGCACCAGAACGGTTCAACCAGACGCTCACGATAACTGATGAGTTCTCCGGGTTTGTGATGACCGATGGTGACATGAAATGGATTTCTGGCATGATGACTGTCAGTCAAACCTCTCTGACAATTGGAAAAATGCCACGGTATATGAGGAAAATCCCGTGGTACCCTTCAGTGGTTGGCAATCATACCTTGCATGTGTCTGCTGCGGTAGGTGCTGAGAAAGAACTCAACATCAGCGTCAGCTTTGATGTGGAAGGTATCATCACACCCGCCCTAGGATGCCCTGCGGTCATTATCAAAAATACCTCTGATCAACTCTCAGTAACTCTCTCAGAAGAAAGAGTTATCACAGAAGAATCCTGCCAAATTCTCCAGCTCCAGTTTGATGATATTCATAGTGCCTCTTCGTATGTTCTTTTCAACTCCACTGAGACAGTACGAACCAGTGTCAATGCAGAAAAAGAGGTTGTTGAAGACGATCTTATCCTCACCTATGATACAAGCAGCATCCCAGAAGGGTTCTACAATCTATCGGTCAGGACAGCAAAACAGAACTACAGCTGGCCGCACGCGGTGAAATTCTTAGATGCTGAACCAAGCAAATATACTATTGTTCAACTCTCTGATGTCCACATCGGAAAATATTCGAATTTCGTTAATAAGAAAAACGAACTCATCCGTTTACTCACCTATTTAAACGAACAGATTCATCCTGATTTTGTTATTCTCTCAGGGGATTCCGTTGATTGGTACAACCAGAAATGCAAACGCAACGTGTATGCAGATCTCCAAGAAGCATTGCTCACCAGTGAAGCACCCGTCTATACGATCCCTGGGAATCATGAACGGTATGGCAACAGCCTCTTTTTCCTGTACTTCCCCTTCACTAATCTTACCCCATATCATCGTTTCCTTAACCCTCTTAGTGATTATTCATTTCGCTATGGACATGTGAACTATGTCTTTCTTGACTCAGGACATGATTTCAGTAGATGGGAGATACAACCGAAGATTTGGCTTCAATCACCGGAGGGGAGTGGCTTGTCCGCAATGCAGATACATCTGCTTAAGACCATCTGGGGACAGAATCAGACGAATCAGATTATCATCATGCATCACCCCGCGGTGAGTAATGAAAACGACTCCGGATGGGGTGCGATATCAAATGATCTTCCCAGTGGTAACAATGAATGTATTGGAGTGAACCGGGCTGCCTTTATCACCTATTGCATAAAAAATAACGTCTCTTTAGTTCTCACAGGACATACACATGAAAACCTGGTGTTGAATTCTCTGGGAAAAGAGCCGAGTAATCCCTCCGCATGGCCGGTTTTTATACAGACCGACTCAGCGACGATGAGCCGGCAGAACAATGGAGGCCGTGTCGTAAGAATCAATCAGGGTGCTGTGGAAAGCTACGAGTATGAAGCGTTCCTCTAGGCATCCTTCTTTTTTCTATAAAGATATATCGGACCGATGATCATATAGCAGAGAAGAGCTGCCAGAAGCATGAGTGGTGCGATGTGATAAAACATGTTATCAAGCACGATCGTGGCAAGGATGAAGACAGCGGCGATCAAATTGACCCGTAATCCTGGTTTGGGGAAACGAATCGAAGAAATCATCGCTAGGGAAAGAACGATGATGACGGGGAGAATGTACAAGGCATCAGGGGTGAGGAATGACAGTACCACTAACACGATGGCACTTGCAGAGGTCGGTAGGCCGATAAAGAAATATTTCTCCTTTAAGAGGGAAAATGATGAGAGCCGAAGAACGCTGCAAACCAAAGAGAACACAAGAACCGCCCCGAGCAGCACGTGTAGGAAGAACTCAGAAGCAACCGCTGTAACGTAGATTTTATAGACAAGAGCAAGCGGTGCAATCGAGAGGGAAATCATATCCGCAAGGGGTTCGAGAAACTCACCAATGTGACTAGTGCCGAATCGCCGGGCGATGATCCCATCCAGGCCATCTGCGAGAAGGCCTAGAAGGATGAGTGAGGCAGCTAGCTGAAGTTCATTGGAAAAGACAAGCAGCAGCCCACAGAATCCGAGGACCGCGTTGAGAAGGGTGATGAGGTCTGCAACAGACAGCAGTTTAATCATGGGTTTCTGCAATGGTATCTTCCCCTGCCTTGATCCGATCATGGACCTGAATCCGTGGTGCGTTAATTCTATTTGTCGGTAGATACACATCGACCCGTGACCCGAGCCGGATAAGTCCGATTTTTCCACCTTTCAGAAGTCGATCATGTTCCTTTACATACGGAACGATTCGGCGTGCGAGAGTCCCTGCTATTTGAACGATTTTCATCATGCCGATATCGGTTTTTATCAGTAGAACCACCCGTTCATTTGCCTCTGATTCCTTTTGGAACGCGGGCAGATGGCCACCAGGATGATGAATGATTTTTTCAATGGTCCCATCAAAAGGCATGCGGTTGACATGGACATTATGGATGTTCATAAACGTAGAGACTCTGATGCAGTCCCCGATATCGGGGTCCTTTAGAGGAAGGATTTCTCGGATTCTGCCGTCCGCTACTGCGACGACACCAGGTCCAATTCTGCGGTCCGGGTCTCGAAAAAAGATAACAAGAAGAAGAGAGACGAAAAAGAAGAGAAGAGAAAGGACAAGAAAGAGCGTCAGTAACGGACCGGTGGTAAAAAAGGAGATGACTAGGAAGAGGAACACGAAGGCAAATGACCCGATAATCCAGGACATTCCTCCTTTGGCAACACAAATCATGATTTCTTCCCCATGAACCGGGCGAAAAAAAGCTCCACGGGTCCTTTCCGTTTCGGTAAATTGATGATGCCGATGATCTCCTCGTAGAGCTCTGGTACGATTTTAAAGGTGATGAACAAGAGTAGAATCAGTGCGAGCAAGGATCCGGCTTTTCCAATCACGTTATGGGCAAGCTCAAAGGAGACCATCCCGCTTCCCACCATGTATACGACACTTGCATTACGTATGAGATTTAAAAAATAAATAGGGACAACGGTCACCAATAATCCGAGTGCCTTCCGTTTGATATGTACATGAGGTAACGCACCGATCATCCCGACAAACAGGACGATGGACTGGATAGCGGTACAAGCAAAGATGATCATGATGGGAACATCATTAAAAACGATAAGTGCGTGATCCCTGGTCGTGGAAACCCCAAACAGGGACAGGACATCGGTGGTTTGTGCCGCTACATTCTCAATGAGCCATTCCTGTAACCCAGGGATGATACCATTCTCCAGAGTAAAATAGATGATCCCAGCAAGGAAGGTGCCCCCTGCAATCCAGTTCAAGCAGGAGACAGGCTCGTTTCTGAGTATTGAAAGCCATTCATGGTAGGCCATGTAGAGAAGCACATACACCCCAATGATGCAGACCGCTGCGTTAAACAGATCCCCGCCCTCAGAGAAATACAGGAAACTTGGCATGGTTGCCCAGAAGAATGTAAATAGGACCCAGCCGATGATTTTCAGCATGCTTGCGGTTTTGTTCTGTTTATAAAAAAAACCAAAACCAAGGAAAATTAACCCGGCGAACAAGGGCAGAAACGACAACTGTCGAGCAGATGACGATGGTGGATAAGGGAAAAGAACATATCCTGCAATCAACATCACCGTTGGGACGAGGAAAAACGTCAGGACGATACGTGTCGTATTTTTCTCAGATGATGCATCCATGCAGATTCATTCCCTTATTCAGAAGAGAGTTTAAGAGGTTATGCAGCAGAGAAGAAGTTCATGACGACGCCATCCCACATCACAAGAATCAATCCGACAAGACTGGCAAGTGTCAGCGGGATCCAGTAGGTGTACACGATTTGATCAATCTTTAATCGGGCAATCGCGACACGAATCAACGTCACAGAGAAGAACACGACGAGAAGTACTTTTAAAAGATAGAATACGACATCGATGATCATTGCTGCATAGCTTTCCAGACCAAGGAACGTGGAGAGATTGTAGGGGAAGAATAATGCGACGACGATGGAAGCCATCACGACGGTCTTTACCCCGTCGATAAGATAGTACATGGCGAGGTTTCTCCCGGAGTATTCAACAAGAAGTCCTCCTGCAAGTTCTGTTTCTGCTTCTGGGGAGTCAAAGGGGATTTTTGAAAGCTCCGCTGGTGTCACAAGCAGGAGCACGACAAGCAGGATGGCAAAGCCGATGAACCCGAGTGGTCCGGTGACCTGGTTCCAGACAGGCATAGATGCAATGGTGGAAAACGAAAAGACGGTGGTGGCTCCCTTCTGCATGAGATTCCAGGCGATTGTGACAATCAGGATAGCAAAGGGAAATTCATAGGCAATCATCGTTGCCATTTCTCGCTGGGCACCCACGATCGCGTACGGGGAACCTGAAGAAAACCCGCCAATGACTAACGCAAGGGAAGGAATAATCAACAGATACAAAACCACGATGAGGTCCCCGGCAGAGGAAAGCAACGCAGGAAACCCACCAAGCGGAAGATACAGAAGAATAGAGATGGTTGCGATAAGTCCGATGAGGGGGATGAGATTGAACAGCCAGGGGATAGCATGATCCGGGATGATGTTTTCTTTTTCGAAGAGCTTGACGACATCACGGAAGGGTTGTCTGATGGGTGGACCGATGCGACCTTGCATATGAGCGAAGATCTTACGGTCTATCCCTTTATACAGCAGACCAAAAAGAATCCCAAACGCAGCAATACCAAGAGTCCCCAGGATAATTCTGACAGAGAGTTCTGAGAGCGCCGCAATATCCATCTAAATCACCCCGATGATGAGGAAAAGAACTGCAAGAATAACCATGAACCACAAAAGATAGTCACTGGTATTTCCGGTATGCATCTTTCGTAAACCGGAATACAATGTCTTCATGCTCGTGGTAAACCCCCAGTACAGGTTGCTTGCCTTGACATGCATGTCTTCTGGTGCTGTCTCCTTGTTGCCAGAAAGGAACGCCTTGGTTTGTTCAGTGCCTGACTTATAGTGGCTTTTTCCAAATCCACGGATGCCATAGAAGAGCAGGAAGGCAATCGCAAGAATAAGCAGCCATATCAGAGGATTCCAAAAACCACTGCCGCTTTCAAGGGTGAACATGGTTAGATCCCTCCTACGACAGTGGTGATATACTGTGCATGGTTCAAGAGGGCGTCTGCCGCTGGTTTGACCAGTGTATCAAGAATGAGGTTTGGGAACAATCCAATAATGATAGCAAGCGCCGCAAAAATTCCCATCGCAATCAACATACTTTTTGGTGCTTCTTTGACATCCTTCAACGTGGGGAGTTCCGGTCCGAGAAATGCCGCATATAAGACTTTAATAAAAATCGCCAGCATCACAATACTACACAGGATGGCTACGATGGAAAGAATAGGATTGAGTTGATACACGGATTCATAAATAAGGAATTTCGAGGTAAATCCATTCAGCGGTGGCATACCTGCGACGGCAAGCAGACCGATCATGAAAAATATCGTAGTGAATTTCATCACCCGGGCAAGACCACCGATATCATCAAGTGAACGTTTCTTTGTGACATAGTAGATAGCACCAGCAACCAGGAAGAGCAACCCGATATCCAAGGCATCGTTCAGGACATGTAAAAGTCCACCATGTAACGCAACCGTCGCATAGGGAGCACCCAGGGATGCGACCGCAGTTCCAATGGCAAGGAACATATATCCAACCTCAGCAACCGCGGTATACCCGATTAAGCGCATCAAGTCTGATTGAATCAACGCCATGATCACGCCGATGAGAATCGAGATGATGGCAAGTGCGATAAGGACCCAACCGATGATGACATGCAGAGGAAGATCGAAGCGGATTGTATTGGTCAGGACATTGCCATAGACCGTGAAAAGAATACGAAGCATACCATAGAAGCTTGCAAGCGTCGCACTCATGATTATGAGGGTCACTGAGGGGGGAGCCCTGCCGTAGGCATCGGGCATCCACATGTGCATTGGTGCAAGCCCAGCCTTCATCCCGAGCACAACAATAAATAAGATAAGTGCAAGTTTATCTAAAAAGGTATACTGGAGTGCGTTTGCGATGGTCGCTATGTTTAATGCGTTGTATTGAGCATAGAAGATGCCGATAGCAAAAAGAACGAAGAGCGCACCAACCGAGCTGATGACGATGTATTTAAACGCAGCCTCGAGGGATTCTCCCTCCGATATCCAGAAAGCAATCAGAGCGCATGAGGTGATACAGGAAATCTCCAGAAACACGAAGAAATTAAAGATATCCCCGGTTAATTCCATGCCAAGGGCGCTGGTCACTAAGAGTAAAAACAACGTGTAATATTTATCCAGTCCGTCTTGTTCATGCATAAAGGACCATGAATAAATGACAGCGATGAAGGCAAGCGTGATCGTAATAATCGCCATGAAGATGCTGATGCTATCAATTTCAAAAAGGATTCTAACGAGCGGAAGTGACAAATCTTTTGCACCGAAAACATAAATCCGTGGGCCATGGGCAAGCACATCAGTTGCCAGCAGTCCGATGAAACAACCGGTCAATCCAAGCATAACAAGAGCAAAAATATTTCTGAGTTTCGCATGGATGCGACTGACTAATGGCATAAGGAACGCAGACAATAGCGGAATTGCGATGATCAGTGCAGGGGAATGCGCAAGGAGCGTCTCAAGGAGCGTCATTCTTTTAACCTCCTGATTTCCTGAACATCAAGTGTCTTATATTTTTTGTAAATGTGCATGACCAGCGAGAGCATCAATGCAAGGACCGCGACACCTATGACGATACTTGTCAGGGTTAAGGCTTGAGGTACGGGAAGAACCATCTCCCCAGGATAGGTTGTTCCAGCAGGCAGGCTCGTATAGATAGGGGCAATGCCGCCCTCCCGATAGCCTAAGGTGATTAAAAAGAGATTCACTCCGCTTTCGATAATGGTGATTCCAATGACAATTTTAATGAGATTTCGTCGAAACAGTGCTGCATATAATCCTATGAAAATCAGACAGACGACTGAGATAAAAGGGATGAATTCAAGCATTAGCCCCACTCCTTGGTACTGCTCGCGTAGGCCATAACAACGACGATGACGAATAATCCAGCGATGACTTTCACACCAACAGCGAAATTCATGAGTGGTAGTACACCACCGGTGTTAAAGTCGGCAAGGGTAGAACCTGTGGCCGGGGTCGTACCGAAAAGAAGATCAGATCCCGCAAGGAAATTACCGAAAAAAACCGTGCTAAAAACCAGACCGAGCAAAGCAACGGTGATAAATCCGATCGCACCTATGCTTTCAAATGCGGCGAGTCGTTTTTCTTTGATTCGTGTAAACACCCATCGTGACCCATAGGCAACAAGTAGCATTGCACACCCTGATGCGACAACAGCACCGCCCTGAAACCCACCACCGGGTGTGAGATGCCCATGCGCGATGATGTACAGCCCGAATATCATGGTGAACGGAAAGAGGATGTTTGTGATGGTTCGTACGATTCGGGTCATTTCTGTCATTCTTTCACCCTCCTAAAGATCATAATGACCCCAGCAACAGCGGAAAACAGAATCGTCGCCTCCCCAAGGGTATCAAATCCTCGGTAATCAAAGACAACAGAGGTGACCCCGTTGTTTGTTCCAGTCTCGTTTTGAGTATTGCTAATGATATGATCATCCATCTGAACGTCCCCTGGTTGACCAAAAGGATGGATGAGAAAGACGCTAAAAAAGAAAAAGACAGCGACAATAACGAAGACCAAGCTTCCAACAATCGTTCGTTTTTCCATGTTATTCATCCTCCATTCGTTTGGTTCCTTTGATGGCGATGATGACAATCGCAGAGGAGAGACATGCTCCCACTCCCGCTTGGGCGATTGCAACGTCAGGAGCTTGAAGAAGATAAAACTCTAAGGAAAGCAACAGGCTCGTCGCTGCTAAGGCAATGGCAGAGGCCAACAGGTCTCGCAAAAGGACGGTAATAATTGCCGCAACGACCGTTAGTATCAATACAAGGGCATTTGCAAGGAGAAATTCTAAGGCCATCCTAGTCCTCTCCTTTTCCCTTCCGAGTCTTTGTATCTATGGGTTGTTGAGCAAGCTCGTCAATCACTGCCCGAGCCGGCTGTACACCACTGCGGTGGGCGGCTCTGGCAATCGCATGAGCACCCACCGGGTTTGTCAAGAGGATGGCGAGTAATGCCAGTGAGGAATGAAGAGCCAGTACTGATCCGTTGACATCATGATCCCACCACATTTTCAGACCAATAAGAATGACAGACCCAATAAGAAAAACTGAGCCGAAGGTCGTGCATTTCGTTCCTGCGTGAAGCCTTGTATAGACATCAGGGAACCGCAGAAGCCCAATGCCAGCAAGGACGTTAAAGAAGATACCGATGCCTATGAAGAGGTAGATGAGAAACTCGAAAATCATCTAGAAATCCCCTCCTTCGAGATATTTTGCAATAAACAAGGTTGAAATGAAGGAAAGCAAGGCATAGACAATCGCCACATCGATGTAGATGACTTCTTTGTAGGCGGCACCAAAAGCAACCATGCCGACAATGACGATGGTGTTTATCGTGTCGACACCAACAGCTCGATCAGGGGCAGTCGGTCCTCGCATAACTCGAATAAGTGCAAGAATTACACAGACGCAGAGAGCACTGACAACCAGCAGATAGGTGGTGAAGAGTTCGATCATTCTGCGATCCTCCGAATCCACGTCGGGAAATTTCCACAGACATATTTGCAATCGACTGGATTATTTTCTAAAGCCTTTCTATCAACATTGATCCAGTGTATGTACAGATCATTGGTGTTTTCGTCGATATCAACACTTAATGTACCTGGAGTAAGTGTAATAGAGTTCGCAAGCATGGTGATGCCAAGGTCTGTTTTTAGTCCGGGAGAGATTCTGACGATACCAGGGTTGATTTTCCCGGTGATGACACGGTAGGCGACATCAAGGTTTGCTTTTGTTAGTGCAATGAAAAATGGTCCAATAAGATACCCAAGGAAATACACCCAACGGACAGGGTTGAGCATCCGGTAATTCTTTTTTACAAAGACGGTCCGTGCGATAAAACCAACGATCGCAGAGAGCAAGAGTCCAAAGACAAGTTCAATATAGCTCCATAGTCCAAGGACATCTGTTCCACTGCCTGTGGTTAAAAGGAGATATAGAATGAAACATAGCAGAGTAGTTATGACAAATGCCTTCATAGATAAACCCCACGTGGTTGTTATCAGTGGATAGGGTAATTCGGATGATTGTTAAAAACTTTCGGTTTGTACAAAAAGAAGGAAACAGGAGGGGGAATACGAAAATTCTGATAGGAAGCTAGATGATCTCATCGATGTATCAAAACACTTAAACGGTTCATGAGATAAGGGATATGGGTACTATGCATGAATGTGAAATTGATAGGATATTCCTCGAGCCCAGAAAAACTACCTGCAATGGCTGCGACCCTGACGCATAGTAAGATAAAACCAGAGGATCTCACCACATTATCTGAGAGACAGCAATCAGCGGTTCTCGAGCAGGTGTTAGGACTGGGTCATACCAGTGTGATTGAACATACTTCATTTACCTTTGCGATAAGTGATGTAAGTAGGTCTCTGACGCATCAGCTCGTACGGCATCGTATCGCAAGCTATTCTCAGCAGAGCCAGCGCTATGTGAATCTCAATGAACCGCAGTATGTAATACCACCGTCGATTATAAAAAATAAGAAGATGAAACATGCTTATGATGAGACGATGGCAGTCATCTGGGATCATTACAATAAATTACTGAAGATGAAGATTCCAGCAGAGGATGCTCGCTACGTCCTACCAAATGCAACGTGTACAAACATTATGGTGACGATGAATGCTCGCTCGCTGCTGAATTTCTTTGAGCTTCGTTGTTGCCTGCATGCTCAATGGGAGATTCGTTTACTTGCAAACAAAATGCTACAGGAAGTAAGAAAAGTCGCCCCGACGATTTTTAAGAATTCGGGACCCTCGTGTAAGACGAAAGGTATCTGCCCTGAGAAGAAAAAGGATTGTCCGCTTTATCCACAGTGAGATGCTATGAAACGACCGTATGTGATCGTGAACTGTGCAATATCTGCAGATGGAAAAATCGCCTCACCGACGCGACAACAGATGCGGATATCAGATGAGGAGGATATCCAGCGGATGTACCGTCTTCGTAACGAGTGTGATGCTGTACTGGTTGGAATACATACCATTCTTTCTGATGATCCGAAGCTCACGGTCAAAGAATCATACATTCGTCATCCAAAACAACCTTTGCGAGTGATTCTTGATCGGAAGGGACGCACACCACCGCAGGCTCTTGCATTAAATGAAGGGGCTCGCACGTTGATTATCACGGGGAAAGAGACTACGAGATCATATGATGGAGCGCATATCGAGGTGGTCGGATGTCGTACGAATGCGGAGGGATTCATCGATGTGACCTGCGCCCTGGATATCCTCTATCGAAAAGGTGTTCGGAAGCTCCTTGTCGAAGGAGGAGGCACTATCATTTGGAGTTTTTTGAAAAACAAGGTTGTTGATGATCTCTTTTTCTTTATTGGACCATGTATCATCGGAGGAAAAGATACACCGACCGTCGTTGATGGCGATGGTATATCACCAGGAGAGAAAATTCCCTTGAGAATCATTGAGGTGAAGCGAGCAGGATCTGGCGTATTGATACATTATCAGCCGCTCTAGAAAAGAGAAAATAATTTTTATATTATTTTCAGAAAATTTGAACGAAATGGTTTTTTATAGGCATATTTTATTCATTTGACCAAATTTCTCTACATAACCTTTATTATTCTTAGTATTCCTTCTGGAAGTATGGGGAAATTATGAAGTTATGGCGCCAAAGGGGGTAAGACGATAAAAATTTTAAGCGGCTCTGGATTGGATAATGGGAAACTGTTGGTCTTGTCAAAGGCAACGGTGAAGTTTTTTCAGATTGATTTCCCATTCCTCCTCCTTCTCCTTATCGGTCAGGGTATCAGCGTTAGATGCCCAGCACTGAGTTTTTCTGTGTTCAGGCCGCATTCGCTTCCTTAATACCATTATCTATCGGTTTACTCCCCGGTGCCGTATTTTTCTTTTCTGAGTGATAGGAAGGTATATATGAGGGACCGTACTTCATTTTAACGAGGAAAAGGATTTATGAGAGTAACAGTGTTCATCGTCATAGGCGTTCTTTTATCAAGTGGGATGGTAGCAACCGGCCTGGTAAACAAAGACAAGCTGCAGACTCAATGCTTTTCTCTTTCATTTGAAGAACCTATGTTTGTCGATGAGGGAACGACCCTTACATTGACCATGAAGGGTGCCCCTGCGTGTTTATACAGCTCAGGTCGACCTGCGCTGCCGATGTACACTACCACACAACAGTTACCATTCGGGTCGACAATACAGGATGTCACCCTTCGCTGTAGCGAAATACACACAGGGGTGCTGCAAAAGAAAATAACCCAAATTCCCCGCCCTCGCATCCAGGGGACTTTGAATGAAGAAAGAGAGGTCTCATTAGAGACTGAAAGTAATGATGGCGGGACATTCTATCCTTCTGATTGGATGAGGTACTCGACAGGTGGTGGGTTGAACGAAGATGGCAAACATGTGACGTTTTTTACCTTGCAGGTATTTCCAGTCCGATACAACCAAGAAACCGATACAATGCTGTATATAGACTCCTGTGACATCACCATGACCTACCTACCGTTGATGTCGTCTCCCTTTCCAGAGATGGCGATAAATGAACTTGTCATTATATGTCCCTCTCAATTTTTTCTTCCGTTACAACGATTGGCAGAACATAAAAATTCGAATGGCGTCCATACGCAGATAAAAACATTAGAGGAGATTTATCGTAAGTATTCAGGGTATGACTGTCCAGAGCAAATAAAATATTTTATCAAAGACACCGTTGAAAATTGGGGTACGACCTATGTATTACTCGTCGGGGGAATGAAATCCCATCTCATAGGTAATCCAAGGGACGATATTAACACGGGAACAAGCGATTGGCATCTCCCGGTCCGATACACGAACCTCTGGGACGATGACGTCCTCTACGACCCAGGGTTTATTAGCGACCTGTATTACGCGGACATTTATGATAGCCAAGGGAATTTTTGTAATTGGAACTCTGTGAACGACGGGGTGTTTGGCGGATGGTCACACAAAGCCACTCGGAATCCACCAAACTATCCGTCAGATGATATCGATTTTTATCCAGATATATATCTTGGGAGGCTGCCGTGTAGAAACATCATTGAAGTGCGTACAATCGTTGATAAAATCATCGCGTATGAAAACAAAGCAGCAGATCCATCCTGGTTCAAGAAAATAGTAGTCGTCGGAGGAGACCCCTATAACGATATAAGCACAAACTATCGAGAAGGGGAACTGATCTGCGAGAAGGTGCTCTCGTACATGGCTGGGTTTGAACAACGAAAATTGTTCTCATCGCATCGGTATTCAAACATAAAATTCACCCCTGAAACAGACAACATAATCAGGGAGATTAATGAAGGATGCGGATTTTTATTCTTTGACGGTCATGGAGGACCATTCTGGTGGAACACATTCTGGTCAGGAGAATTCAATGATTTAATTCGAAAAGGAGGACTATCGGTCTATCAGTTTCCTTTACTTAAGAACCGCGATACACTGCCTATCTGCCTCATCGGAGGGTGCCATAACAATCTGTTCAATGTCTCTTTTTTCTCTACACTAATTGACCCGAGAAATAAGCGTTTTATGTGGTCGAATGGGGTTCCGATTCTGGAATGCTGGGGCTGGAGTCTAACAGTAAAACGGAATGGGGGTGCTATTGCGACCATTGGCAATACTGGCCTTGGGTACGAGGCCAGTGGGGAGGTAGGGGATCTTGATGGAGATGGTCAAAATGAACCTGATTGCGTTGAGTCGCTGATTGGATATCTCGAGACTCAGTTTTTCAAAGCATATAAGGTCAACCATCTCGATATTCTTGGAAAAACCATGTGCCATGCGATTAATGAGTACCTTAATATCTATCCGGGTATGGAGGGGTGGAGCGATGCAAAAACTCTTCAACAGTGGGTCTTGTTTGGTGACCCGACCCTCAAGATTGGTGGATATACCTAAGGATATCTATGCTTCCGGCATGTAGTTCATTTTATGCAACTTTGATGCGTACACGTATTTGTATTTCTTAATAACATCAGGGAATTTGTTGACGAGATCTTTCATGATTCCATGAAATTCTTCTAAGCTGTGTACATGATACTCAAGTTCGAGATCAGAGATCCCCACAGACTTGTCGATACGAATAAGATGGGGGTTGGTCTTGATGTAGTTGATGATCTTCCCTCGCTGTTTATAATCCTTCAGGTCAATATCTGCCTTGAAGAACTGATAGCCAAGTTTGGTGAAATCCACATCTGTGCGAAATCCTTGGATCACTCCTTCTTTAATCAATTTTTTAATCCGATAGTTGACGATGGAAACCGTTGTATCGAGTCTTGTTGCAATCTCCTTCACAGGCATGCGGGCGTTTGGTGCAATGAGACGAAGGAGCTTAAAATCAAGCTCGTCGATCGTGACCTGCACACCACCCCCGGTGATCTCAAACTTTGTTCGATCTGATTTTCGTACATCATCAAGGAGGTACGAATGACGGTATGTATATAACTGAATGTAGACGGAGAATTGTTGTTCCATGAAATAATCTCTGAACCGTCGAAGCGTCTCGTCCCAGAAAGAGTAAAAATCATTAATGTCTTTGACCCACATAATCAATGCAAGGTCAAATCGACCTTCTGCAGAGATGGTCCACCATGTTAATTTTTGGCTGGTGAAGTAGTCGATGATTTCTTTTTCCTTTGCCTGTGTCATGTATTGATACACAAGGTAAATACGAAAACTGATATAACCAAGTTTGAATGCATCAACCACCGTATAAAAGGTTTTAATGATTTCATTTTCAATGAGTTTATTAATACGATACGCTACCACTGTTTTTGACAAACCAACCTTGCTGCCGATTTTGGCAAACGATTGACGGGAATCAAGGTCAAGCTGGTAGAGGATTTCCCGATCTTTCGAGTCGATTTTTACCATAAAGGTATGGTCTTAATAATAACAGGGATATAAATATTTTTTATTTTGTTCAAAATAATGATATTTATTTGATACGGGAACGGAGAATTTTGGTTTTTCTCCGAGAAATAAAAAGACCATTGTGAAATACAACCACAGAAAACCTATAAATAAGGTATTTTCAATCACGGTGTAAACATGTGTGGCATCATTGGTATGATCGGGGCACGACCCGTTTCACATCTTATTTACCATAGCCTATTTACCATCCAACATAGAGGTCAATCATCCGCAGGAATGTTGACTTATGACGGGAATATCCACGTAACAAAAGATGTTGGTCTAGTCCGAGATGTTTTTAACGAAGAAAAAAAAATCAATAAACCAGGGAACATCGGCATTGGCCATACACGATATTCAACCGCAGGAATGGATGATGAAGAATCATTAAAAAAGAATGCACAACCCGAATACTTGGTAAACCCGTTTCTCGCCGCAGTGCACAACGGAAATATCTATAATTGCTCCGAGCTTACGACGATCACCGAGAGAAAACCACGTACTGACTGCGACATCCAATGGCTCCTCCTTCCCATGGCTGATTATCTGTATAAAAAGGAATTGAATCCGGAGATAATTTTTTCCGCTTGTGAACGGGTCATGAAAAAAGTCAAGGGGAGCTACTCGGTCCTCTATATCGCGGATTCCGGGGATAAACCGTATCTCTTTGCCATGACCGACCCACGAAAGGTTCGACCGCTTGCTCTTGGAAAAGCAAACGGAACCTATTGCCTTGCATCAGAGACACGGGTCTTTAAAAAAATCAATTTTGACTATGTCAAGGATATCCCTGGCGGCTCAGTGATTGTGATTGACCCCAAGGGGATGATCCATGAAAGGCAGATTGTGAAGAAAGAAGAATATCCGTGCATGTTCGAATTTGTCTACTTCGCAAAACCTGATTCACGGATTAACGGTCGATCTATTCATACAACCCGTCAGGAGATAGGACGGCTACTCGCACAGGAACAACCCGCCAAAGCAGACATTGTCATCCCCGTGCCTGAATCAGGGAGACGATACGCAATCGGATATTCACGAGAATCTGGTATCCCTCTTGATGAAGGAATCATGAAAGATAAAGATGAGCGATCATTCATTCAACAAACACAAGAGCATAGGGAAAAAATCGTTGAGGAGGGCCTCTCCTTCCTTCGCGCAGTCCTTGAAGACAAACGTGTCGTACTCGTGGATGATTCGATTGTCCGTGGTACCAATATTCGCAAGATCATCAAAGGGATGAAAAGCGTCGGGGCTAAAGAGATCCATGTCAGGATTGGCTGTCCGCCTCTTATCGCACCCTGTTACCTCGGAATCGACATGCGCAGTAGAAAAGAGTTTATCGCTCGGAATGATGATGGTTCCCTAAAATCACCAGAAAAAATCGCACAGGAAATCGGAGCAGATTCTCTTGGATACATTAGCATTAAGGAATTGAAGAAAGCCATCGGTTTTAATGTCTGTACAGGATGCATCGAATTTCCAGATGGGTATCCACCCGAGATGCAAGACGATGTGAAAAAACTTTTTCACAACGATAAAAAAGGGATACGAGCATACGAATGTATTTAATTACATGAGTATCGTATGATTGAAATAACCATAGGGTCATTAGAGGAGCAAATCATCAAATTGCTAAAGAAAATGTACCCGATTACGACTTTTGAGATTGCACAGAAACTGAGGGTTTCACAAAGAAAAATCGAATGGGTCCTGCAAAAATTTCAAATGAAAGGAATCGTTAAACTTGAACCTCTCTCAGAAATCACCTATGTCCGACTCTTACGAAGTGATTTTCATTTTGTCGGATCAAAGCAACAACGAAGAGTCTTAAAACATAGCACCCAAAACATAAAAGAGACCACCGAAGAATACGATGGCATCATGTACACATAGACAAACACGAAAAGAGAAAAAAAGATAAACTGAACAGAAGTTCAGAGTACTATTACATATACATCATAAGTTATGTAAGTTGAAGGTGGAGTAATGGAGACGACGATGGCAGAAGTCAAAGCAGATACCACGAATGAGGCCAGACCAAGCGGAAAACCGAAAATCGCGTATTTCTCCATGGAAATCGGAATTGATGAACATATTCCGACCTATAGTGGAGGCCTAGGGATCCTTGCAGGGGATACATTGAAATCCTGTGCCGATCTAAACGTACCAATCGTCGGAGTCACCCTTCTCTCAGAAAAAGGATATTTTTATCAAGAAATCGATCTGGAGGGAAACCAAATAGAACTCCCCTACAATTTTAACATCAACGATTTTCTAAAACTACTCCCCTGTAAAACATCAGTGAAAATTGAAGGAAGAGACGTCAACATACACATATGGTTTTATCCGGTGCAGGGAACTAGTGGCTTTATTGTCCCTGTCTTTTTCCTCGATACCAATGTCGAAGGAAATGCACCCTATGACAGAGAGATTACCAAGTATCTCTATGGAGGAGATAACAAATATCGTCTCGCCCAGGAAATCATCTTAGGTGTCGGTGGTGTGCGAGCCTTGGATGCCTTAGGGTATCGAACCATTGACAAATACCATATGAATGAGGGGCATGCAGCCCTCGGAACGCTTGAACTGTATGATCAATTCAAGGATGTAGAGAAAGTCAGGAACCAATGTGTGTTTACGACCCATACTCCTGTCGCTGCAGGCCATGACAAGTTTGATGTATCTTTGGCAAAATCAATGATCGGAGAGTTACTCCCCGATTCTCTGCTACATGAATTTACGTTCGAAAATAAACTGAATATGACAAGGCTTGCACTCTTCTTCAGTCACTATGTCAATGGTGTTGCAAAGAAACATGGGGAAGTCTCGCGATTGATGTTCCCAGGATATGAAATCGATTCAATCACCAATGGTGTTCATACGCCAACATGGGTTTCAGAGCCATTCCAACGGGTCTTTGACAAATACCTTCCAGGGTGGCGGTCCGATCCGTACACACTGCGGGCAGCATTTGGCATCGATAAAACAGATATCTGGGAAGCCCATATGGAGGCAAAAAAGAAGCTCATCGATTTCGTCAATAATCGATACAATGTGGGGATGAACTATGACCATTTCACGATTGGATTTGCCCGCAGACAGACTGCATATAAAAGACCAGAGCTGCTCATCTCGGATGCAGAAAAGCTTATGAGTATAGCGGAAAAAGCAGGACCCATTCAAATTATCTATGCAGGCAAAGCACATCCGAAAGACGGGTCGGGGAAAGAGACAATAAAAAGAATTTTTTCAGCGATGAAGAACATCCAAGGAAAAGTCAAGCTAGCATATATCCATAATTATGATATCGCGATAGGAAAACTCATGACTGCCGGCGTTGACGTCTGGTTGAACACACCACGACGGCCTCAGGAAGCCTCAGGGACCTCAGGAATGAAAGCGGCGCATAACGGTATACCGCAACTCAGCACCCTTGATGGCTGGTGGATTGAGGGGCGGGTTGAAAACATCACTGGATGGGCAATTGGGACGAGAAAATCAAATGAGAAAGATTCCGATGATGACAATGATAGAAACGACCTGTACAACAAACTTGAGACATGGATCATTCCGAAATTTTACAATGACCGGGATAATTGGATTCGGACGATGAGAAGTTGCATCGCAATCAATGCATCATTTTTTAATACGAACAGAATGATCGAACAATATGTGTTAAACGCGTATTTCATGTAACAGACGAGATTCGTATCTTGGTGTGATGTTCTCAATGTCTTCGACCCAGCTGCGTAATATTTCTGCTACACTCCAGGCTTGGGTGATACAGCCTTGGGGCGCATAGGGAGGATCGCCATCGAAAATCTCATGAAGCGAACCATCCCAGGAGTCGCCATAGACGTCAAGCATGGGTTGTAAGAAATGTTGATAGGCGTACCGTCTCTGTGCGGCCTCATGATGATGAACTTTTATAAACGCTTTGATGAACGGGCCCATCAACCAGGGCCATACGGTCCCATTATGATACGCCAGATCCCGGTGGTGATTTCCAAGATAGTTACTTTTATATCGAGAATCCTGCGGGGAGAGGGTTCGTAATCCGAAGAGGGTGACAAGCGATTTCTGGACCTGAGCAACAATCGACTCTTGCAGTGGTGCATCAATCATTGAAAAATCAAGTGATACAAGGAAAATCTGATTTGGCCGCATCGAGAGATCCTTTGTGTCGATGACATCATACGTGTGGTCATATTGACGGCGGAAACTCTCCTTGACGTTCTGTGCTAAATCACTGTAATGATTGTCTTTTGAAAGATACGAAGAAAGGGTGCTCATGATTCGAAGAGCATTGTACCAGAGCGCTTGGATCTCCACTGCTTTTTTGGATCGTGGTGTCGCATACTGACCTCCTATTTTCACATCCATCCAGGTCAGACCTTCCCCATGACTCATCAGAAAATCATTGTCCATGTGAATGCCAAAGTCCGTTCCTTTTTCGTATCGCTCAATAATGGATTGTAAGGTGGGCCACAGGTTCTCAACAAAGTGGAGATCATTTGTATATTTAAGATATTGATAGACACGATCTATGTACCATAGAGACGCATCAACGGTATTATATACCGGTTGGGAATCACGCTCTGAGAACAGATTAGGAATTAAACCATTCTTGCAGTACTTCCCGTATGCTTCAAGGATTTGTTTGGCATCATCAAATCGTTTTGTTACTAAAGTGATGCCCGGGAGTGATACCAGGGTGTCCCGTCCCCAGTCACTAAACCAATGGTAACCAGCAACGATTGATTTGCCCGACTCCTTTTTTACCACAAAATTATCTGCTGATAACACAAGTTTATCACAGGCACGTGGAAGCATCGCCTGTGAAAGGAGCCGTTGCTTCCGTTGAATTTCCCGATTGTAGATTTGTGAGGGGTCGTCCTGCAAGGTATCCTCTATAGTAAAAATGAGATAATACTCCGCAGATTTCTTTAAAGGAACCTGAAATTCACCGATATGAAAATTATGGTCCCTCCAAGAGTCGTTTCGCTCCTTATCCTTCCTGTAGAAGAACTCTTCCCAATAGCCATCGGGCAAATAGCATGCGTTCTTCAAATATATCTTGAGCGTTTTATTAATATTGCTTGGTGTGACAATCACTCCTTGATCTACCACATTCTGCATAAACGAGGCAGACCCCGGTGATGTCATATCATAGAAATGCCGGGAGTTCACAACCGGGATGTGAGAAAGAAGAAGCGATGTAGGGGTGTCAACCGAGTATTTGATAATGGAGGTATTTTTTCCATAGTCCATGAAAAACGTTTTTTTCAGAGACACACCATCAATGTGATAGACAAGCGAAGGAAAATAATCAAAAACGAATTTGCTTTTCCGACCTTTCAGTGTATGGACCGTATCTTTGATTTGTATTCGGTCAATGACATTAGAGACAAACATCCACCTCTTCGTTGGCGGTTCTAAACTTGCAACCAGTAACCCATGAAACTTGCTTGTGGTTTCCCCAGAGTGCGTTAACGATGCGTAGCTTCCAAGTCCATTGGTTATAATCCATTCTCTCATGACTATCTCCTAACCGAAAATGGATATGCGCTATCCTTGAAAAAACTTATCGTAAAAATTCTTCGTAAATAGCGAGCGTTCGTCTGGTCACAGCCTCCCAACTGAATTCTTCTATCACTCGTTGTCTGCCGTTCTTCCCCCATTGCAGACCCTTGTCAGGAGATTGGAGCACTTGAGTGATTCCCCAGGCGATATCTTTTGATTCAAAGGGGTTGACATGGATGCCGCATTGGTTCTCGCCAGATGGGATTACTTGCTCACGCATCCCGTTTGTTCCTCGTGCCCCGACGATTGTTGGTTTTTCCATGGAGAGTGCTTCAGTACATACGATGCCAAACGGTTCGTACAATGAAGGGACTACGACGACATCAGCGGCGGCATAATGGCGGATTCTTTCCTGTTCACTGACAAACTCTGTTCTCATAATTATCTTATCAGCGATTCCTAGTTCATGCGCAATTGACCGCAGATCGTTTTCCATATCACCGATACCAAGAATCAGCAGTTTTGTGTTCGGGAAATCTTTCAAGAGAAGCGGCATCGATCGTACGAGCTTGTCAACTCCCTTGACTGTGACCAGCCGACCGATGAAAAAAAGAAGTGTTTCATGATCTTGTACACCATAACTACGACGTAACGAGAGTCGTTCGGTAGTTGAGATCTGGGCGGGATCATACTTGGCAGGGTCGACCCCGTTCCAACACGGTCTGATTTTATCCTGTGGAAAGCCGAGCTTTAGCAGCTCGTCTGCCATCGCGTTTGAGACGGTGATGACACAATCTGCTATCTGACCACCTTCATATTCGATATCCTTTATGGTATGAGACCCTCGGCCAATCGATCGCCCGACCTCCGTGGAATGTATATGGAAAATCAAGGGGAGATGAAGCTCTTTTTTTACGACCATCCCGGCCATTATCCCAAGCCAGTCATGCGCATCGACGATATCAAAGCTCCGTCCATGCTTTCGAACAAGGACATTGACGAGCTGGGAGGCAGACATGATATTATAGCTAAGGACATCTGCAAAGAACTTGAAGTATGGCCCCCAGGATCGAAGCTCATGGTCTGCACAGAGGTAGAAAGGCGTGCTGAGGTCGAGTGTTTTTGGTCGATAGACTTCGACGCCGTTGATTTGATCAGAGGTCGTAAGAGCATTCTCTTTGTTCAGAGAAAAAACCGTGACGTCATGGTCTAACTCTACTTGTTTTTTTGTAATCTCCGTGGCAAATGTACCAAGCCCCCCGTAGATCACTGGGGGGTACTCCCACGAAAAATGCACTATCTTCATGGACCGTTGTGTCTCCTCACCGGTGTTCAGCTTTTTCTTTTAAATCCTGTAAGATGTTCATGTAGTTAATAAACCCATCATACGGGATGTCATAGGGGCTGAAGTAAGCATGGACGTTGCCATCCTCAAAACCCTTTGTGGAGATATAGTAGAGGTGATCTGATGTTTGCAATAACCTCCAGATGTAAAGGAGGTCTCTGTCGCCTTTCCGCTTTAATTTTTTTCCGATGTCTTTCAGTTCGTTGAAACAGGCAATCTGCATGTTGTTACCAAGCCACGTTGATACATTTCTATCCTCATCAGCCCAGGAGATCGCCCAGGGAGCATCAATGTCACCAACCGCGTTGTACCGTTCGACTGCCTCGCTGACAGTCGCAAAATCAAGGGTGTCATGTTTCAATACTTCACCAGGGAGATGTTTGAGGAACTCAAAAATCCCTGTTTCCACCCATTGATGTTCCCCAAAGGTTTCGTAATCCATGAAAAGATTAATCACATCCCCAAAGGAATTTGACATCCAATCCGCGTATTTATCAGCGGTGAGTGGGAACCCTGGCCAGTTCCGAGCAGAAAATCGGAACCCGACATCATCACTGAGTTTATAGTTGCGCAGCAGGACTTTCAGGTTCGCGTTGACTGGTTTGTAGACGAAGTTCGGTGAGCGCCATCCAAGAATCCGTTCCGCACCCTCCGTGATGATGCCTTTATACCCAAGGTCAGCGATTTTCCGTGCAATTCTGTTATCATAAATAGCTTCGGTGTTCCGGAAGACTTTGGGTTTATAGTTGAAAATCCGTCGGATCATCTGCCGATGCATCTTGACCTGATCTTCAAATTCATCAAGCTCGTCGTATAACCCGGACAGAGAATGAAAGTAGGTCTCTTCGATGAGATCGACAGCCCCGGTTTTGAACAATTCCTTGAAGCTATCAATGAGCTCTGGGAGATAATTTTCGCAATACTCAATAAATGTGCCAGTGAGGCTATAGGAGATGCGAAATTTCCCATCATACTGGCGAATCAACTCAAGCAGTAAATTGTTCGTAGGTAAATAGCACTTGTTTGCTACCTTTTCGAATATCTTCTGGTTCAACTGTTTGTTAAAATAGGTGGAGTGGACGTCTTTTGTGCTGCCGATGTTAAACACAGAAAAATGATTCAACCTAAATGGTTGGTGCACCTCGAAATAGAAACATATGGA
>JAFGFQ010000097.1 GCA_016930995.1 Thermoplasmatota archaeon
AGTCCAGCTGCTGCTTCGTCTTGAGATACTTCTTCTTTCTTTTCTTCTTTCTTTTTCTCTTTCTTTTCAGCAGGTGCTGCAGCTGCTGCAGGCGCTGCTGCGACTGGGACGGCGGCTGATTTTATCGCCTCGTCAATATTAACACCCTCGAGAGAAGCAACTAAGGCTTTGACTCGAGCGGCATCAGTTTTTACACCAGCGGCAGTGAGAACTTTCTTGACATTCTCTTCGTTAATAGGTTGGCCTGCGGAATGCAGAAGCATCGCACTATATACATACTCCATGGCTTGTTCCTCCTACTTTGTTGGGGGTTTTTCACCCTCGTTACTAACAGGTTTCACCTGTGATGAAACAGACAGCATCGATGAATGAGCCTTGGCAAGAAGCGTTTTCATAGTGTCCTTGGTATAGATGTTCTTCTCCACCGCAAGGGTATATGCGCTCCGATATGCCTTTGTCAACAGAGGACGAATGGTTTGGGTATTTGCCCATCCTGACTCCATTGCAAGGCCTAATGCAGTAAGGGATGCTGTTCGTAACTGGCCCATGAACCGGTCCATGTCAACATCAAGGACATCCGGTTTGTAAATGCTGCCGTTTTCAAAGACAGCATGTAAATTCAATCCAAGCTCGATCGGGTAGATATCCAGACGGGAAAGCATCTGTGCAAGCTCCCGTGAAATCTTCTGCCCGGCCTCCACAAGGACTTTGTCACTTTTAATAACGACTTTCCCTTCAGAAATAGCAGCGGGAATCCCCACTTTCTGAAGCTCTCCTACGATAGGACCCGGCTTAAAAGGAGTGTCACCAGCCACCACCTCGATATCATTTGAAGCGGTCTCTCCACCTTTTGCTGGTGCCTTGGTCCGCGTAGCTTTAATTTCTCTAAATAAAGCAAATGGATTCACATCAGTGGCAATCACCGCAGCCTGGCCATGAACCGCATCTTTTAAAGCGCTGATACCTGCTAGCTGCTTTTCTGCTTCGTCTAATGCCTTGAGAATCAAGTTGTTTTTCGCAGCGCGGATTTGAGCCTTTGACCGAATCCGTCCTCGCATCTGCTGAAGCTGTGGAGCAGGAATGCCTCCAATATTGACGATACCAACGATCTTATGGCTGGTCATCAGAGATGTTATCTCCGAGACCTCCCCGTGTTTCCATTCTGCGATATGCGCCATATCATGACACCTTTAGAGTAGACGGGCTGGCGGCCCCATGGTTGTCTTCACATACACTGAGCCGATATTTAATTTCCCGCGTTCGAGTTTTCCCTCAAGTCGTTTCAGGATAGCATCGATATTATCTGCAATCTGTTCCGAGTTCATCTCTTCACGTCCGACTGTTGCCTGGATGGTTTTGGTCGTCTTTGACCGTACTTTTACGGTTTTCCGAAGATTCTTCGCAACACCGCTAATATCGATAGTTGGTGGTACTGGCTTGGGCATTTTCCCTCGAGGACCAAGAATCACACCAAGGGTTTTCCCAATGGTTGGCATTAATGGTGCCTCGGCAATGAAAAAATCAATCTCATCTGCGATCTTTTTAAATTTCTTCTTATCTTTCGCGAGTTCCTCAATCTCCTCGGGTTTTATCAATAAATCAACATGGGTTTTGGATTTTAATGCAAGCTCCCCACTTGCAAAGATGGCAAGTTTCGCCTCAGTCCCGCGACCATGAGGGAGCATTACTTCATCTTCGATACGATTCTTTGCATCGTTCATGTCGATGTTCTTCAGATTAATGACGACGTCTACCGATTGTTTGAATTTCCGCTCCAACTTCTTGGATTCCTCAAGTGCTTTTTGAACTGCCTCAACAGTTTTACTCTCTGCCATGTTACATCATCGACGAACTTCATTTCAACGTTACTCCATAGGGTAACGTAGTTCTCGGGAATAATAATCTTATTTATAAAAGTTTGTGTCACACAAGCCAGGGTCATTTCGTAGCAATTCTATCAAGAATTAATAACAACACGTCCTCAGGGTCACGGATTTTCCGTAGTTCCTTCCGCCCAATGATTGGGGTCCCCTGTAAATTTTTTTTACCAACGTCTTTATCAGTAAAAACCACCGCATGTTTCTCGATAATCCTTGAAATACTATTAATAAACTGTGCTTTCTCCGCGAGTTTTTTATTATATTCTTGTACGCATGTCAAGAATATCTTTTCTTTTTCCTTGCTTAATGCCTCAAAGGGACAACGATCAAGAGGGATAATGCGGTACCCGATGTTTTGTAACAATGAAAAAACTTCCCTTTGCAACTCTTTCCTATCTTCTTTTTCTTTTTTATACGATGGGAGTTGCCTACCTTCAACAATGAGTGGTTTAAGTAAGTCAATGGGCAATGTCACCGATTGGCTGAATAAATCCTCAATACGATCAGCGATATCGATACGTGCACTCATCCCATCCTCATACATTCGAACGGTACGACGAGACACTCTTACATGATGCGCAAATGTCCCTAAAGAAATGTTTCTTTCCTGGCGAAGGTGCCGTATTTTTTCTTGGTCAAGATTGACATAAAGACCCCCCGGAGCAGCATAGGCTCTGACCGGCATTTCCTCAAGAACATGGTTTTTCAAGGTTGTTGGCGTGACTGTTTGAATACCAAACCGGAAATACACGACGTCGTCCTCAAGAGCATTATTCCCGTTTTTTTCTCCAACCAGCAACGGTGTTGCTTTTAACAAACAGGCAAGCGCACGAAGCTCGTTTCCAACCTCTTCGGCCATTGCATCGATATTTGCTAAAACTTTAATGATAAGGAGGGTGTCATCTCGTCGTGCAACTAAGTCAAAACCAGGAAGGTGAATTGCGTAGGGGTCTGAGACGGAGAACCCTGCAATCCCTAAAAATCTTCGAATATCTGCAAGCAGCGCTGTTCTATCCATAGGTGATGAAACTTAAAGTACGACCTCTCTAATAACGTTTTTGGTGAATAATCATCTGGATAGGTATTGATGATACCGACTCAGTCAAGGGTGGCTGTACCACCTATGTGGCGCGAAGCATCATACAACAAATCATGAAAAAATATGAGATAATTGGGTATCCACGTCTTGTCCGTTTAAATCCAAATATTCCTTGGAAGACACGAGGGAACGGAGCACTCTGCCTTTGTGTAGGGAAAAAAGATAAGACAATCAAACAAAAAATTGGGGAAATCAATGGAGACGACGTTCTCTGTTCGTCTTCTTTTACTCATGAACTCGATGAGAATGATCAACAGGATGTGTATACAATCGTTCGTGAGATTTTAAAAAAACAAGCACGTATAGAAGATGAGAATACCAATCCAGGGTTTGTCCTCCTCTCAACTCGTCCTCCTTTACATCTTTATAAAAAAGCGGTCAGAAGTATTGTGACCCTTGATGATGTTCTTTTGGTTTTGCAAAAACTTCATGCGAGGTTTGAAGGATATAAAAATCAACGAGGTCTCATCGGGGCAGCTGCCGCGATCGCCTGGGATCCAGATGACTGCACATTTGAAGTAATTGCGTATCGAATGAACACTCGATGGGGAACGAAACGTGAAGTAGATGGAGAATCAGTGAAAAAGTTAGATGAGAAGTATCGTTCCACATTTGATAACTATGATTATCGAAATCATCATAATCGTATTACTCCGAATTCACCATGTCCGATTCTGTTTGGGATTCGTGGTGATGTCGCTGAGGAATTGACCGCTGCTGTGGCCTCTGTGAATTCAGAACCAATCGAGAGTTGGCTTGTTTTTCAATCAAATCAGGGGACAGATGAACATCTTCAGCAAAAACGCATCAACGAGGTAAAACCATTCGAATCAGTACGTATCGAGGGAAAAGTAACAGAGAATCCCCACACGATTTCTGGTGGTCATGTCCTGTTCAATCTTACCGATGGGACCAGTATCATTCCCTGTATCGCCTATGAGCCGACAAAGGAGTTTAGAGGAATCATCCGTGGGTTATTCAATGGTGATCTTGTGACCGTCTATGGAGCGGTTCGAGAATCCCCACTAACGGTTAATCTGGAAAAAATATTCATTAAAGAACTGACTTCCGTGCCGTTGAAAACAGAAAATCCAGTCTGCCCGAAGTGCGGTAAACATATGAAATCAAAAGGAAAAGAACAAGGATATAAATGCATACGATGCAAAACAACAAGTAACGCTCCAATAATCCAGAATCAACCCAGGTCTATCGCCAAAGGATTCTATGAGGTCCCGGTCTGCGCACGACGTCACCTCAGCAAACCACTCAAACGAATGAATAAGCACCAATCAATGGATGTAAGTCTCATCGGAATCTCAGATACTCCATGATAGATATCCCTTCAACAGTTTCCATATGTCCATTTAGTACGATGGTCCCGCTACATTGGATATGATAGCGCCAGTAACTGATAAATCCAAGTAGTTCAGTATAATCAACAGCAACGACCTTCATGTTAATTACGAGGAATACTTTTTCCGTCATGGTTTCAATATTGAAAAACCAGGGGATGAGACGTAAATGGTCGATATGAGTATCCTTTTGAGAAAACCAAATCGTCTCTGATGGAATATCAAGGACGGTACCGTCTTTCCCATTGATCACCATCTGGGGATAGGTCGTCATCCTTGTCCGGCAGATTTCTGCCCAGGTGACGGTATAGGTAGATGAATGACACGTCCCCCATAACCATCCATAGTTCAACACAATATGTGGGCGAACATGCCAGTTATGGTCATGATATCCAGTCCCTGTCACCTGCATCTTTGTTGAACCAATGGAAATCGTTCCTGTGACATCTGCACGTGGAAAAATGACCGCCCACCAATCACCAGCTTGTTGTTGTCGTTTCCATCCGTTCATGTACCCGATGAACTGCAATGATATAGATCCTTCAGAAGACTCATATGTGACATTGTAGATAAAACGATCAGTATCCTTCTCATATGAACCAACAATGAGTTGTTGTCCCCCAATCGCCACGCAAGGTACTGAAGAAGAGGCTACGAATTCATTCAGGGACGATTTCTCTATTTTTTTCAGAATTACCTCTCCTTGGTTATAGATGGTCAAACGCACGGTGACGATATCAAAAGCAATCATCTCTACAACTTGTATACCGAAGGTTACCGTATAGTCATTCTCGAACTTCGCGTCAAAATACCACCATTCGATAAAGGGTCGTCTCCCACGACCGTGAAATGCATCATCTTGTAAACTGATGTCCTGCAAGGATGAGTCAGCATGTATCTCATAATGAGTGGTGCTAGCAGCAAATCCTCTAAAAGAAAAGCTGCAGAAAAGGAAAATTGTGAGGAGGACGACTGCTCGTCGCATCGGTATCATTTTCACATACGCACGAGACATTAATATAGTTTATCCAATATTTATATACGGTTGTAATGAAAAAAAATCAATGACCAGCCAGCGTAATACTTTTTAAGGGATGATTGCTTCTTGGTTTCAAAAAACCGGATATGCGGGTGTAGTGTAGTCTGGTATCACTTAAGCTTGCCAAGCTTAAAACTCGGGTTCAAATCCCGGCGCCCGCACTTATTCTGATACATTTTTATAATAAAAAATTATCAAGAAGGGCCATAATTTTTTTACCTGCAGCTATACCAGGATACTGAGCTGCATATACAGGCATTTATGCAGACGTATATGTAACGATGTATCCGGAAGCGAATACTTTATTAAAAGAGGTGATATTCGTTTTTTAAGGGTATGATGGGATGCTAGAACAAACGACGATAGACCGCTCTATCGAAATAAAACGATCGGTAGCAATTCGAGCACTTCGGCGGAGTAATATTCGAAGGAAAGTAACAGAATATCTTTGCGAAATCAGCCCAAACTGCAGCTATACTTCAGAGATTGCGTACAATATCGGTGCAACATCATCAAATGTCATCGGTGCCCTTCGAGGAATCGAAATGAGATATCGCGAAGAGGAATCCCTTATCAGTCTGAATATGGTGGAGGAACGGTGTGGAGGAAAAAACGTCAGGTTTTATGGTATTACTGATTTTGGTAAAGAAATTGTTCAGACCATGAGATCACGGCGATAATTATTAATAAATGTGTAGTGCAACAAATAAATACTCTATGTTTTTCGAGAATATTTTTTTAGAAGAATGAACAATAGGAAGGAAGAATAGAGGGGGGAAAAGAGGGTATAAAAATCTAAGATCTTCCTTTCCTAGTTGTCGTTAGAGAAGATATCACATTGATATTTTATGAACGTTTTTCGCAGATGAACATGTACAAGGATATGCACCTACGAAAAATTATACCTGATCTAACACTGAGATAATTTCGTTGCGTAGTTCTTCGATTCCTTCACCGGTTGTACAGGAAATCTTTCTGTGGGGGGACCCTGTGTTTTTGATATCAACCTTGTTTTCAACGATAATAAAGGGCACATCGTGGAATAATTTCTTAATGTCTGTAAGCATCAGTGTCTGGTCATCGAGCAGGTACCCGCTTGATCCTGATGGGTCAACGATAAACACGATGACGTCCGCAAGATGGCGCAGGGCAGCAATTGCCTGCCTCTCAATTTTGTTGCGCTCTGCAAGAGGGCGATCTAACAATCCGGGGGTATCAATGATTTGATATTTTCTTTTCTCATAATGGACTATTTTTTCCATATGGCCGACAAAAATCTGCTTTGTTGTAAATGGGTACTGTGCCACCTCGGGTTTCGCAGCGGATAATTTTCTGATGAGGGATGATTTCCCAACATTTGGATACCCTGCAATTACTACGGTTGGGATATCCTCTATGTCAGGAAATGCTCGTAGAATCTTTTGTGCATAAGCAAGAAAAACAAGATTCTTATTGACTTGTTTTACAATGGAGGATACACGACCGTAGATTTCCTTTTGCTTTTGTTTAAGGAAGTCAATATTCCCCGTTTTTGTTAAGGAGCTACCCTGGGTTGCATACACCATGGTGATGGTTTTACGTGCCCAGTCAACGGCACCTAAGGATTTTTTTAGTTTATTCGTATCAATCTTTATATCAATTATCTCCTGATAGAATAATGGTAATTTATCGATTGATGGAAAGTGTTTTACGTAGGATTCAAGAGTGGAAAGGAGATTTTCTATGAATGCTTCTGTTCGTTCTATCACAATTTTTTTTATCTGATAGCGTTTGTCTCTATCATGAACCTGGATTTTTTTGGTGTGCCTGATTGATCGATCCAAGAGCTGCTTTGCATTTAATATCGGAGGAATGTTTTTAAACATAAGTTTGAAAAGGTTTATGTGATACCTCTAAATTAAGCTGTTGGATAGCGATGGATGAAGGATTCATACTTACAAACAAATTCAGAAGAGTTATCTTTGATGACCTCGCCGCAGGGGAAAACAATATCGAACGTATTGCAAAGAAAAATCGTATCATACCACGAATTGCACACCGTATCATCGATGAATTTATCGCGGGAGGCATTGTAGAAAAAAAAGGAAACAGTATGGTGTTTACGGATGAAGGGAAAAAACTTGTCGAGACGATCGGGAGATAAACAGGTACGGTCTCTTACACACCAATTAAAACCATACCTCTTACAAACACTGAAGGAACTTGCATTACTTGGTGCAATACATAACAGGATTGAGCTTTCCAGTCATGAACTGTCAGAGCGCTTACAAACCAGTCAGCAGACCGCTTCAAGGTATCTGCTTGAACTTGATACCCAGCAGCTGATTACTCGAGAACTCGGGGTAAAAAAACAGCTGATTCAAATAACGAGCAGAGGAGCTGATTTATTGGAACATGAGTACATGGCGTATAAACAGATTTTTGATTTGACAAGCAAGGTCCTGTTTAAAGGAAAAGTAATATCAGGTATGGGTGAGGGGAAATATTATACGGGACAAAAAGGATACGCAAACCAATTCGAAAAACAACTTGGATTTAGAGCCTATCCAGGGACCCTGAACGTCGAAATCGAATATATCGAACGGAATAAAATACGGTTGCTCCGGAGCTATGGAGGAATCCAAATCGACGAGTTTCAGACGGAGAATCGAACATTCGGAGGGGTGATTTGCTTCAAAGCAACGATCAACGGGAAGAAAGGAGCAATCGTTCTGCCAAAGAGGAGCCATTATGCGACCATTCTCGAATGCATCTCTCCAGATAATCTCAGGGAAACACTCGGATTACTTGATGGGGATACCGTCGAGGTGATTGCCTACCTCCATTAACACAGAAGAGGCTGTATGAAAAATCAGTTTGTTGCACACACCTTGTCTCTGATTGCAGATTTGTTAGACTTGAAAGGGGAGATGTTCTTTAAAACCCGAGCGTATCGTATAGCCGCTCAGACAATCGAGGCTCTTGAGGAGGATATAGAGAGACGAGTACAGCAAGGGACATTAACATCAATTCCAGGGATCGGCGATGCATTAGCAAAAAAGATAACAGAACTTGTTCAAACAGGGAACCTTGCGTATCTTGAACGCCTAAAAAAGGAGGTCCCGACGGGTCTTATTGATTTATTAGGAATCCCGGGACTGGGACCAAAAAAGGTTGCAGCGTTATACAAACATCGTGGTATTGAGAGTATTCAGGAACTTCAAATAGCTGCAGAAAACGGAGAGCTGCGAACAGTGGAGGGGTTTGGTGAAATCACGGAACGTAACATCCTACGGGGAATCCACCTCTTGGAAAAAACAAGTGGAAGGGTCCTGCTCAATGTCGCCTATGAAGATGGGATAAAGTATCGTACCTATCTCAAAAAATGTAAAAAGATTAAAAAAATTGATATCGCGGGAAGTTTGCGCAGGATGAAAGAAACAATCGGTGACATCGACATCCTTGTTTCTTCAACAGACCCCGAGACGGTGATGAACCATTTCATCCACTATCCTGAGGTTGCACAAATTCTTGCGAAGGGCTTAACAAAATCCAGTGTCATCTTAAACGACCATTTGCAGGTGGATCTTCGCGTTGTCGAAGAAAAAAGTTACGGGGCTGCTCTTCAATATTTCACGGGATCAAAGGATCATAATGTCACCTTACGTGGGTATGCGATTAAAAAAGGCTTCAAACTCAATGAGTATGGGTTATTTCATAAAACCACAGAAGAATATATCGCTGGTAGAACCGAGGAAGACGTCTACAAAAAAATAGGTATGCAGTACATAGAACCAGAGCTACGAGAGAACCGGGGTGAATTCGACGCAGCAAAAAGCAACTCCTTACCAGATCTTGTAAGATATACTGAGATAAACGGTGATTTCCATGTCCACTCGAACTGGAGCGATGGAAGCGATTCTATCGAGACCATTGCACGTGCCGCACAGCAACGTAGCTATGACTTCATCGGAATTTCCGATCATTCACAATCCCTTATCATCGCGAATGGATTAAATGAGGAAAGAATCCAGAAAAAAATTCGTGAGATAGAAAACGTCAGCAAGAAATTCCCTCATCTCCGTATCTTTTGTGGTACTGAATGCGACATTAAGAAAGATGGGACTCTTGATTATAACAAGAGAATATTAAAGCAATTTGATTTTGTATACATAGGGATTCACACCGCGTTTAAAATGGATAAAGAAACAATGACCAAACGGATTATTCGGGGAATGGATAACGAACAAGTCAATTTCCTGGCACATCCGACCGGACGACTCATCGGAAGACGGGAGCCCTACGATGTCGATATTGAACGAATCATTGACGCAGCCAAAGAAACAGATACGTTCCTTGAGATTAACTCATTCCCTGATCGATTGGACCTTGACGATGCCCATGTGAAGGTAGCAAAAGACAATACGGTACGTTTCGTGCTTGGTTCGGATTCCCATTCGATAAATCATCTTGATTTTATGAGATTTGGGATTGCCACAGCAAGAAGAGGATGGTTGGAAAAAAAAGATATTTTAAACACCATGTCAGTAAAGGATATCGAAAAAATAGTTGGTACGTGAAGCGATGAACAAAAATGAGGCAAGAAAACACATAACAAAACTCCGTGATGAAATAAACTCTCATAATTATAAGTACTATGTCGAAAACAACCCGGTGATTTCTGATTACGAATACGATATGCTTTTAAAAAAGCTTGAAGCCTTGGAAGCACAGTTCCCTGACCTTGTGAGCGCAGATTCACCAACACAACGTGTTGGAGGCGAACCACTGAAAGGGTTTAAAACCGTGGAGCATAAAATACCGATGCTGTCGCTTGACAATGCGTATTCCTATGATGAACTGAGGGAATTTGACGAGCGGGTGAGAAAAAACTGTGGTGATACTGACTATGTCTGTGAACCAAAAATCGATGGGACAAGTATCGCTCTTATTTACGAAAACGGGGTCCTTATGCGGGGGGCAACCAGAGGAGATGGAATAAAAGGCGATGATATTACAACGAATCTTCGTACAATCCATAGTATCCCTCTTCGATTGCATGGAACCAACCTTCAGAACGCGGAAGTCCGCGGTGAGGTGTATTTTCCTATTTCATTGTTTAAAAAATTCAATAAAGAGCAGGAAAAGAAAGGAGAACAGGTGTTTGCCAACCCACGCAATGCAGCAGCAGGATCACTCCGACAGCTTGATCCACGTGTCGTTGCCATGCGTCCTCTGGATACGTTCCTTTATTATGTCTCTTACTCGGACATTGATCTAAAAACCCAGGAAGACTCTTTAGAGATATTGCACAAAGCAGGATTTCGTATCAATCCATTAATTATGAAAGTTCGTGATATTGAAGAGGCGATATCGTACTGTAAGGATCTTGAGAAAAAACGTGAGACCCTTGATTATGAAATCGACGGGGTCGTTCTAAAGGTAAACTCGAGAGAAAAACAGAAAGAACTGGGTTCGACGATTAAACACCCGCGATGGGCGATTGCTTTTAAATTTTCAGCAAAACAAGCGACCACTCAACTGAAGGATATCGTTATCCAGGTAGGGCGAACGGGTACTTTAACCCCGGTCGCAATCCTTGAACCTGTCCAAGTCGGTGGTGTGACCGTGTCGCGGGCTACATTGCATAATTTTGACGAGTTGAAACGAAAGGACATTCGCATCGGAGATTATGTGTTGGTCGAGCGGAGTGGAGATGTCATTCCTCAAGTTGTTAAAAGTATTAATGAAAAAAGAACGGGGACAGAAAAGATCCGGACTATACCAAAGAAATGTCCTGTCTGCGGGTCAGATGTCATCAGAACACTAGATGAGGTAGCGGTGCGTTGTCCAAACAAACAATGTCCAGCTCGGTTGAAATGGCGTATTGAATATTTTGCATCACGGGATGCCATGGATATTGACCATCTTGGAGGGCAGACCATCGATAAACTTATCGAAAAAGGTCTTGTTGATACGATTGCGGATCTTTACTCTCTAAACGAAAATGATCTTCTTACTCTTGAAGGATTTAAAGAAAAATCAGTAAAAAACTTACTAGAATCTATTGAAAAAAGTAAAAAGCAGGGGTTAGCCCGCCTCATCTATGGACTGGGAATCCGTCATGTAGGGAAATACGCTGCCCAGCTGCTAGCCGCTCATTACGATTCCATCGATAAGCTCGCAAACACATCAGCAGAAGAACTCGTCCAGATTCATGGTCTCGGAGAAAAAACAGCAGAGGCGATAGCCACTTACTTTGCTACGGAAGAAAATATCGCGCTTATCCATCAATTGAAGGATGTTGGTATACGAACGAAAGAAACTAAGAAAGAAAGACGTTTAACAGGAAAAAAATTTGTGTTCACTGGTGGACTTTCGTCCCTTTCTAGACCTGATGCATCAGATCGTGTGATCAAGCAGGGAGGTATCGTCGTATCCGCGATAGGAAAAGATGTTGATTATGTCGTCGTGGGATCTGATCCTGGTTCAAAATATGAAAAAGCAAAAAAGATGGGATTAACAATCATTGATGAAACTGAGTTTATAAGAGTAATAGGAGAGTAATGTACGTATGGTTGAATGTAAGGTTCAAAAGAATAAAAATATGTGTAATTGTAGCTATCCGTGCAGTCATAAAGGGATTTGTTGTGAATGCGTAAGTTACCATCGAAGTCGAGATGAACTTCCTGCCTGTTATTTTCCAGACAGCGTTGAACGTTCCTACGACCGTAGTATAGAGAATTTCATTCGGGTGTATCAGGAGAAAAAGAGGTGAATTCCTCATTCTTTTTCTTACGAAATAAGCTTATGGCTATCGAAATTTTTCAAACCTCATGGTTAGAAATAATAAAAAAGGAAAATCCATATTTTTAAGATAGGATTGAATCGTCCAATAACGTAAGGCTTATATTCAATGACAATATAAGGGTGAGCGAGGAAGGTAGATTAATGGCAATTGGATTTGTCCTAATAAGTGCCGCTCCCGCACATGAACATGAAGTGTATAATAAACTCTCGAAAGTGCCACAGATTATTGAGCTCCATCCATTATTTGGAGAATATGATCTCATCGCCAAAATAGAGGCAGACGATTTTGAAAGCCTTGGTGATATTGTGGTAAACAAGATACGCACTATTGAAGGAGTAATTGACACAAAAACATTAACGGGAACGAAATTTTAAGGAGTGAAAAAAATGGAAGGATTAGTACAATATTTTCTAAGTATGATGACGCTGGTGTTTGCAATTGCAAGTGTAATCGCTGGAATTTTTACTGCATATTTCGGATCAGGCAAAAGCAGGGCAGTGGGAGCTATCTTAATCATCATCGGTCTCTTAGTCGGCGTAATCTTCCTCTGGGGAGCAAACCTCTTAAGTTTTATGGGAACACCAATGGATCTTCTTAACTTTTCAGGGACGATTGTAAATGGGATAGTCGCAGTAATTGGTGCTGTTATTGGTGCATTAATTGCACTAGGTATCTTCCTACTCGCGATCATGAAAGCGTGAGGAAATCATCTGTAAAAAATATTGATGGATCCTCAGGTCATCAGTTAACTCAGGATGAAATGACAACGCCAGGTAGTGGTCCTGCCTGGCCATAACTATTTCTTTTCCAGCTGTTGCGAGTATTTCACAGTTGCCCCATAGTTTTGTAATGAGAGGTGCTCGGATAAACACGGCGTTATATGGAGAGTCGAATCCTTTAATCTGTATTTTTCTTTCAAAGGATTCTTTTTGTCGGCCAAATGCATTCCGTTCGACCTGCATATCCATCGCCTGCAGGAGTGTAACATCTGCAGATGAATCGGTCAATTCTTTCCCCAAGAGCACACATCCCGCGCAGGTACCCATTAACGCGATTGTTTTTTGATTGATACGGTCACAGATGACTTCATGCATCCCTGATTTGACCAAAATCCGTGAAATGGTGGTGCTCTCTCCCCCCGGGAGTATCAATGCATCACAAGCATCGATATCACGGGCTTGTCGCACTAATATCGCATGACCATTGTTTTTTTCTTTCTGAAGAACTCGTTTCATCGATGAAAAATGCTCTGATACTGCTCCTTGAAGAGACAATACCCCTATGCTGACTATTGCTACCAGCCTCGTTCCTGCAGAAGTTGGTCTTTTGGGATGGTACCAATATCAATACCAGGCATCGCATCACCAAGATTCTTACTGACTTCTGCAATTTTTTCTGGTTCATCATAATGTGCGACAGCCTCGACGATAGCCTTTGCCCGTTTCTCAGGATTCTTCGATTTAAAAATGCCTGATCCGACAAAGACACCATCGTTCCCAAGTTGCATCATAATCGCTGCATCTGCTGGTGTCGCAACCCCACCGGCGGCAAAATTCACAACAGGAAGGCGTTCTAACTCTTTTGTTTCCTTAAGAACCTCATAGATCTCCTTCTTCATAGTCTTATATGTTGATGAACCAAACAGTATTGTGGTTTCATTGACACCCTGATTTGTTAACGTTCTAAAGGAAGTCACATAGCTTTGACAATATTCCTCTGCTATTTTGTGTAATTGTGTTGTCTGCATCATCTGTAATGACCGAATCATACTTACGACCATACGTTGATGCCGAATCGCCTCGATAATGTTCCCTGTTCCGGCCTCTCCTTTCGTTCGAATCATGGCCGCACCTTCCCAGATACGTCGGATTGCTTCCCCCAGGTTCCGACAGCCACAGACAAACGGGATAGTAAAGACTCGTTTATCGATGTGGTAGAAAGGATCAGCAGGGGTTAGCACTTCTGATTCATCGATCATATCGACACCAAGTGCCTCCAAGGATTGTGCTTCGACGAAATGCCCAATCCTTGCTTTTGCCATCACAGGGATACTGACGGTGTTTACAATATCGGCTATGACCGTAGGATCCGCCATTCGAGCAACACCACCATGGGCACGGATATCCGCTGGGACCCGTTCCAAAGCCATGACCGCCACTGCCCCGCTTTTCTCTGCTATCCTTGCTTGATCAGCGGTGGTGACATCCATGATAACCCCGCCCTTTTGCATCTTAGAAAAACCTCTTTTAAGTAAGTCGGTCCCGTGTCGTAGTTTTGAAATATCAAATTCCTTCATAGATCCTACCTCATTATGGCCCCAGGGTCAAAGGGGGATATAAAATACCCTTTATTAAGAACTATGGTGGTACATAAATCTATTGCTGTGTAACAGTCTTTGGTAGAAAAAAATAGAAAAAAAGATTAAAGGGGGGTTTGAGACAGAATTTTTTTATACTCACCATTTGGGATTTTATTATGGTTGTAATCATCATACGCTCCTAAATCAAAATGCCCATGGCCACTGTTACTAAATACGATGATTTTCTTTTCGTTTTTCTTCTTGGCTATCCGCGCAAAATCGATTGCCGCACGTATGGCATGTGCCGACTCTGGTGCAGGGATTAATCCTTCGGTTCGTGCGAACAACATGGCTGCTTCAAAGATCTCCTGTTGCGTATAGGCGAGGGCTTCCATATATCGGTCTTTTGTAAGTTTTGATAGCAACGGTGAATCCCCATGGTAGCGTAACCCTCCTGCATGTATCGCAGGCGGGATGAAATCATGACCAACAGTATACATTTTCAAGAGAGGTGTCAGACCAACAGAATCCCCGTAATCATAGCGGTATTCTCCTTGGGTGAGGGTGGGGCAGGCCAGGGGCTCGACGGAGACAACCTTAAGGTCTGGCTTTCTGCCAAGGAGTTTGTCGCGAACGAAAGGGAAACTCGTCCCAGCAAAATTGCTCCCACCACCAACGCATCCGCAGATGATATCCGGATATTTATCGATGAGTTCAAACTGTTTTTTTAACTCTAAGCCAATCACGGTTTGATGTAAGACGACATGATTAAGCACAGATCCAAGTGCATAATTTGTATTATCATGGGTCGCTGCGTCCTCAACTGCTTCGCTAATCGAGATACCAAGACTTCCTGTTGTTTTTGAATCTTTTTTTAAGGTTTCTCTTCCGGCATTAGTCAGAGTTGTAGGACTTGGAAAGACTTCTGCCCCCCAGGTTTCCATAAGTACTCGTCGGTATGGTTTTTGCTCGTAGCTGCATTTCACCATATAGACTCGACAGTGCAGACCAAAGAGTTGGGTGCTAAAAGCAAGGGCAGAGCCCCATTGACCGGCGCCGGTTTCTGTTACGAGTCGTTCAATCCCTTCTTTTTTGTTATAGTATGCCTGTGCAATTGCAGAGTTCGGTTTATGGCTTCCGGGTGGACTACCTCCTTCCCATTTGAAATAGATTTCCGCTGGTGTTTTCAATGCGTGTTCTAGTCGTCGTGCACGGTAGAGTGGTGATGGTCTCCAGATACGATAAATCTCACGAACCTCAGATGGTATTGTGATGTAACGGTCCCTACTTATTTCCTGTTTGATGAGGCCCATTGGGAAAATTGCTTTGAGGTCGTCAGGGGTTATTGGTTGTCTCGTTTGCGGATGAAGTGGGGGCTCAAGTGGTGTTTTGAGGTCTGCTTGGATGTTATACCACTGTTTTGGGATTTCATTTTCATCAAGGATTATTTTTGTTTGTTTCATGCTATGAATAATAAGAGAGATGACTATTTTAATCTTTCCAATTATGTACTTCAATGTATATTTTTATACATTATAGGATAAGAAAAACAAACACCAAAGAGTATTAATACTTCGCCAATGTACAATTTTATACTATGTGGAGACAAATCGAACATTATTTCAACACCTATCCTCAAAGAAAAAAAATAGCACAGAAAATGCTTGAGTATGGTATGAAAATACATGAAAATTCCTTCCACTGCGGTTCTATACAACTTTCTGATTCGAAAATCGCCCGGGCATTCCATGTCGATCGCCGTGCAGTAACCGCAACAAGGGCGGTTATTATGAAAGAACCTGAACTGCTAAAAATTTTTTCTAACCTCCTGCCGACCTGCCATCTCAAGGAAGTCGCCCCACATATGAAATGGGGTGTCATCGAAATCATCCCTGCAGATCCAAGCATGCCTGGGATCCTAGCTGATGTTGCCACAATCATTGCAACCAATAACATCAGCATCAGACAAGCAGTGGTCGACGACTTTGAATTCACTGAAGAACCCCGACTCTTTATTATCACCGAAAAACAAATACCAGGGACATTACTTGCAACAATCAAAAACGCCAAGGGCGTAAAAGGAGTACTCATCTATTAAGGATGAATGTCCACAGGATTTTTTTAAAAAAAAATGAAAAGAAAAAAAATTTTAAGCGATGGTAATCTCTTTACATAAATAGACATCCTGGATTGCGTGAAGAAGCGCCACTCCATCCTCAAACGGCTTTTGGAACGCTTTTCTTCCGGATATCAAACCAGTCCCACCAGCACGTTTGTTAATCACCGCTGTGCGAACCGCTTGTCCAAAATCATCTTTCCCGGATGCCCCGCCGGAATTAATCAACCCAACTCGACCCATATAACAATGAGCCACCTGATAGCGAGTTAAATCTATGGGATGATCAGAAGAAAGCTCACTGTATGCTTTCTCATGTATCTTCCCATATTTTACGCCCCCCTTATTTAATGCAAGATATCCACCATTTATATCGGGCAGCTTCTGTTTCACAATATCCGCTTCGATAGTGACCCCAAGGTGATTGGCTTGGCCAGTGAGATCTGCAGCAGTATGATAATCCTTCCCATCTGCTTTAAAGGCTGAATTCCGTAAATAACACCACAGAATCGTTGCCATCCCAAGTTCGTGAGCATATTCAAACGCCTGGCTCACCTCTCGGATTTGTCTTGTCGACTCCTCAGAACCAAAGTAAATCGTACACCCAATAGCAGCAGCACCCATATCCCAAGCTTGTTTAACACTGGCGAACATGATCTGATCGAATTTGTTCGGATAGGTCAATAGCTCATTATGATTAATTTTCACAATAAAGGGGATTCTATGCGCATATCTTCTTGAAACGGCACCAAGAACCCCAAGGGTTGAGGCAACCGCATTACACCCCCCCTGTACCGCAAGTTTCACGATATTCTCAGGATCAAAATACATCGGATTTGGCGCAAACGACGCTGCCGCAGAATGCTCAATACCTTGATCAACTGGCAAGATGGAAAGATATCCAGTTCCTGCTAACCGGCCATGATTGAACAATGCCTTGAGATTACGAAGGACCTGCGTTGACCGATCAGTATCAATAAAGACACGATCAATAAAATCTGGTCCAGGATGATGCAACGATTCTTTTTTGATCTTCGCACACACATGTTTCAATAAATAATCAGCATCAGCACCTAAATAAGCTTTAATCGAATCGATATTCCCTTTCATATTTACCCCAACTTCCTCTAATTGTGGCACAGTTAGTTCACCTCACAATAAACATGAGAATATCGTATAGCACATAAAACTTTCTATGGAGGAAATAAGAAAAAAGAACGGGAGGTTACGAGAGAAGGAGGTTGCCTTCTTCGTACCGTTTACCAAGCTTTTGCACCATATCCTTAGTCATATCAGCAAGCTTGTATTTAGGTTTCCAGCCCCATTCCTTCCGCGCTGCCCTATCATCAATGGATCGAGGCCAGGAATCAGCTATTGCCTGTCGGAAATCAGGCTTATATTCACAGGTGAACTCTGGGATAAGTTTCGTAATCTCGAAGACAAGCTCCTCAGCAGAAAAACTCATGGATGCGAAGTTAAAGTCACAATGATGTTTTAATTTGGTAACATCAGCATCCATTAAATCAAGCGTGCCTTTCAAACAATCAGGCATATACATCATGGGAAGCGTTGTATCTGCACGCAAGAAGCAGGTATATTTCTTTTGTTTTATCGCTTCATAGAAGATTTCCACTGCATAATCAGTTGTACCACCGCCAGGAAGGGTTTCACTACTAATGATACCAGGATAACGAATACCTCGAACATCAAGGTTGAATCGTTTCACGTAATAATCGCCAAGAAGTTCCCCAGCGACCTTTGTCACCCCATACATGGTTTTAGGTTTGAGAATGGTTTCTTGTGGTGTGTTATCCCGTGGGGTTTCAGGGCCAAATACCGCAATAGAACTAGGGACAAACACACGGACCATACTGTGTTCCCGTGCAATCTCTAACACATTATATAACCCATTAATATTGACATCCCAGCAGAGAAGAGGTTTTTCTTCACCAACTGCTGAAAGAATCGCAGCCATGTTATAGATTGTGTCAATGTCATAATCATTGACAACTTTTTCAAGTGTCTCTCTTTTACAAATATCGATATACTCAAAGGGTCCTGAATCGAGAAGAGTGCCACTTGGTTTAGTTTTTCTACCAGTTGCCAGTACGTTATCGTTTCCAAATCTTTTCCGAAGCATCATCGTCAGTTCTGATCCGATTTGACCAACAGCACCAGTCACCAAAATTTTTTTTGTACGTTGTTGCGCCATATGCGTTAAACCCCCAAATCATTTTTGTTGACTGGTATTATGAGTCTATATAGATACTTTACTGTTCGCCAGTATATTCATTATCTGTAGAAATCCCGTCCATTTGCTTTGGCGCTCCAGGACGAATAATATAACCCTTTCGTCGTTTTCTCCAAAGAGCCCACCGAGAAAGAATTAAGGGGAGAATCAGAATGGAGGCGATAAACGCGTACACAAGCGTGAGTGCTGTGATAATCCCAAATTGTTGCTGGGGTGGGATGGGGGCAAATGCCAGAACACCAAAACCAAACATAGAGCAAAGAGCTGCAATGAGAATAGCACTGCCTGTGCGAGAAATGGTCTCAGTAACTGCTTTTGTCACATCACCTGTTTGATCAGCGACAAAGCGGAATCGTTCAGTAATGTAGCATGAATAGTCGATGCCGACACCGATAGTAATAGAAGTAACAGTAATCGTTAAGATATTCAGGGAATACCCAATAAAATACATGCTGCCCAGGACCCAGATGATTGAAATGGAGACTGGGATCATCGCAATCAATCCAAGGACAGGATTACGAAATATAAGGGTAAGCATAATTGCTGCGAGGATGAAACAAATCCCAGTTGATAGAATCTGGCTCTCAGTCATGTTTTTCAGGATCGACAAAGTGATCAACAAAGTACCGGTAACAATCGCTTGTGCATCACCATATTCTGCAAGATCGTCATTGAGTTCTTGTTGTAATTGTTCAAATTGTTGTGTCATATCATCACTGGCAGAGCCAAGGTCGACATAGACACGAAGAACAGTCGCTGTGTACTCGTTTCCCTCCTTATGCAGAAGGTTAGCCATCTGCATTTCATATTCAGGGCTTGCAAACAGGTAATCATACAATTTTTGTACATCAGCATCAGTTTCTGGTAATCTTGTGGTTTCATTGATGTTGAACAACTTAACAAGCGAATAGTTATTTGCCACTGCTTGCTGTATCATCGTATAAATGCTTTCTGTCTTCGTACTCCCATCCGATTTTCGAGCGACATAACGGTCGTCATTCAAATTTTCATGCGTCGTAGCAAGACCTTGTAAAAGATCGACAGTCGCTACATTTCCCTCAATGAGTATGTATTCTTGATCTTGACTTGAGAAAGGGAAATCCTCACCAATTTTTGTGAAGAGTTGGAGGGCGGGGTTATCCTGCGGAATAAACTGATTCATGCTGAATCCTGATTTTAACTGGGTCACTGCAGTTCCCATGACCAAACATATGAGGATGGTTACGATGAACACTTTTTTCTCATGACGCAGGAGTGTACGGGCGATCCGACCCATAAGGGTGGTCATCGTAAAAGCCTGTTGTTTGGATTTTATATGAAGGGGAGGTCTTTTTTGGTCAATGATGAAACGTAGAGCAACAAGTAATGTCATCGTGATAATGAAGGTGTAACTAATACCTAAAGCGAGGAAAAGACCGAAATCTCTGATCGGAGGAAGGGTGGCACTAAGGAAGGAAAGAAAAGCTACAAACGTTGTGAACCAAGCTAAAAAAATCGCGATACCAACTTCCTTTATAGAAATCCGAATGGCTTCAGAAGGCTTCCGTCCTCTCCTTAATTCTGTTCTATAATTGAACAAAATGTTAACGGAGTACTCGACGCCTAGTCCGATATTGAGTGGAAGAAGAGCAACAGCGATGATATTAAAAGAAATCCCAAGGAGAGCCATGGTCCCAAAGAGCCAGACGCAGGAAAAAGCAAACACGAGGATGGGAAGGAAAACATAAGATGGTTTCCTAAAAGCAAGAAACAGGATACCCAGAATGATAATGAAAATCGCTGGTCCGATGATGGTCATTGATTCCATTGCAACATCGTTTATCTGAGTGCTTACGATACCTTCTCCTGTTGCTTCTAGGGAAATGGTGGTGTACTGACTATCAAGCTCAGTGATTTTATTGATGATTTTTGTATTGACTCTTGCGAGCTCCTCAGCATCACTTCCCCTGAGATTCAGTCGAACAATACAAAGACTTGCATGGGCCGCTTTTGTCTGTGGATATTCTGTGGAGATGAACGATAACGCATTCACCCGTAGATCATCGTATAATCGTGGTATGATGGGGAATATCGTCGTTGAAACACCACTATCCGGTGCTTTATCAGTCTGAGCCCAGAGCGCCTGGATTGTTGCTAGTGAGAACGTAGAAGGAAGAAAAGACATTCCGGCCATAGTCTCAGAGAGACCTGAAAATTCGTCCATATCAATATTGAGTTTGCTAAAAGCCCGTAAGACAAAGGGACCAAGCAGCGGGCGGGATTGGAGTCGTTGTAATCTGTTGAATAAATAACTTGTATTTATTACAATACGGCCCCCGGGTCGATGCAAGACGGGGGACTGATAATAGCGAACACCTGCAGAAAAATTAGTTAATTTTGTTGGGAGTTCAAAAGATCCGTATTGCAGAGCAATACCATACGTGCTTAACTCCTGTCGTGAGACGACGATTTCAACCCGATTTGATGATGAATCGAATGTTACGTTACCTGTCTTAAGTTGAAGAGGGAAAAATATCTCTTGTCCAGGTGGTCGAACCCATAGGTACGCAGTTTTTTTATATGATGTCAGTTCGTGGTTTCGAATTTTCTGGAAAAGCTGTTGAACGTTTCCAAGCAGTCCTGCTCCAATCTCCCAGCGAGAGCTGGTTGGCTCAATACGGGCAGCAATCTGATATCCCATTGAGAATTCAGGTGGGAGTAGCGAGTTTTCAAAATAAAGGTACCATTCCATCGTGTTGACTCGGCTCAATGGTGGTTTCAATGAGGAAGATAAATCTGAAAGGGAATAAACTTCAAAAGAGAAAGTAATGGTGGTATTGTCTTTTTCAATGTAGCAATTTTTTATATCGGTGCTATCCACTTCTCTCTTGCGGGGACTTAGGAATAACCGCTTATAATCAATAGGTTCATTTGGATCATCGGTTTGAAAGAGAGTAATTTTTCCAGAAGGTTGTTCCTCAAACAGGTCATAAAGCGCGGTCTTTATCTGTTCGTCGGTACAGTTTTCTATAGTTTTGTTAAATTCCATTTGACAGACCGGAGCTATGAAAGTGATGATAGATATTGTTTCGTTTATTTCCGGTATCTTTGTGAGTTCTTTTTGGAGATCGTACTGATCTCGTAGTGCCTGAACACTCATTACGGAACTATCTTGTTCCTTTTGAATATACAAAATCATTGTCTGTGAGCTCATCCCGAAATACTCAGAGACACGTTTGTTTGCTTTTACTTGTTCATTATCAGGAGCGAAATCCTCAAAGTTTGTCTTGAAATTCAAAGAAGGAATGAAAAGAGAAAAACCAATTGTGACTAGGAGGATGACTCCAACCACAAACCATGGTCTTTTTTCAATGATTCGCCCTAATTGCTCTAACATGCCCTCTGCTCTCTTTTCTTCTAAAACATCCAAGCTTCTCTTCGATTTTTATCAGTGCCACGTTGAAATTACGTACTCCATTATATCATTTATTAAATATATTAATATTTTTATGAGAAAGTTATGACTATTGTATCTAATTTTTCTTAAGGAAAGTATTCAAAATATAAGATGAGAAGCTTCTAAACGAATAGAGAGACGTTCTAGGGTCTTATTTCCGTGCATCAAGACCAGATTCTCGTACCAAAGCAGGAATAATCTCCTCCCAGAACAACGCAGTGATGTGAATACCATGAATCCCGGGGATTCTCTTTACTTCCTGAATGGTTTCTAACGCAATGAGATATCCTTCCCGGCCGGGGTCAGAAGCTTGCTGTATCCTCCGATAAATCGTATCAGGGACATCAGTGCCAGGGACATGAAATTTCATTCGTTCTGCCATTTTTATAGATTTCAATGGAGTGACACCAGCAAGGATGTGGATTCGTTTATCAATTCCTCGTGCTCGTACCTCATCCATCCATTTCATAAACCTCTCGATATTATACACACTTTGTGTCTGGATGAAATCTGCTCCAGCACGAATCTTTTTCTGCAGACGATCTAGTTGTAAGTCAAATGGATCGGCATAAGGATTTGCTGCTGCACCAAGATAGACTGCTGGTCTGCTTGCAAGTAACGGATCACCGCTCTGAAAAATTCCTTTGTCCCTCATGTCTTTGATAATTTGAAGAAGCTGGACAGAATCTATGTCAAAGACTCCTTTTGCAGCAGGATGATTCCCAAACGACTGATGATCACCAGTAAGACAAAGAATATTCCGAACGCCAAGGCTAGCAGCACCAAGCACATCACTTTGTAAACCAATACGATTTCTATCACGACAAGTCATTTGCATAATCGGTTCCATATTCATCTGAAGTAGGAGGACGGAGCCCGCAAGACTAGAAAGCCGTACAACAGCTGTTTGATTGTCGGTGATGTTAAAAGCATCCACCGAGCCTTTCAACAATGTCGCTTTGTGGCGAATCTTATCGACATCAACTCCTTTGGGAGGTCCAATCTCAGCGGTTACGACAAAACGTCCTTCTGAGAGTACTTTTTCTAGATTGCTTTTATAATTCACATTAAATTCTCCGTTTCATCTCTAACTCTTTTGACCAATCCTTTGGCTTCTGAATGACTGATAGAGTCTTTAGAGTCCCTTGTTTTTTTAGGTTCTGATAAATTAAATCCCAGATACATTCCATCTCCGAATTTACCTCGCATTTTCCATTAGTAGACCCCCCACAGGGACCATTCAGCATAGATTTTGGGCATCGAGCGACAGGACAAAACCCTCCAAAAGTGTCTAAGAGACACTCGCCGCAAAGCGTACAACGTTTATCAAACTCGTTCGCCCGGGAAATTTCACCTAAAAATAAGGTATCAGTTCCTGCAATGACTTCCTTTCCGGATACGATTTCAGCAACAGTCTGTACACCGTTGCCGCATGTGAGAATAAGTATTTTTGATGAATTTTGTAGTTCGTTTTCATATTTCTTAAGGAGACGTTTATCATTCATCAGATGACATGCAGGTTCGAGAACAACCCATCCGGTGACAGGTACGTTATTCTTCAGAAGGGCGTCCCTTAAAGCAACAAGTTCTTCCTTCCCCCCGGTGTGGCAGAGTGTTGCACATTCGCTACATCCAATAAGAAAAACTGGTTTCGAATCAATCGATTCAAGAAGATCATTAAATCTTTTTTGCTTTGTAATAATCATTCAAATTCAACATAGACGTTCATATTAATAAGAATATGTTTTTCAATTGGTTTTCAATTTCAAAAAAAATTCATTAAATCGATTATGAAAACATTCTTAAGTTCAAAACGGTTTACATAAAATTAAGGATTACATGGAGAAAACTATCGTACAATTCATCCTTGAAAATATTTTTTTATTTCTGCCAATAGGTCTTTTAGGTTTAATCACCACTTTGCTCATACTCTTTTTTTCAAAGAAAGAAACGACTGTTAAAACTGAAGACGTAACATCTGATTATGTAACAGTCTTTAGAAGGAAAGTGAACATTTATTTCTTTGTATATTTTTTTATTTGGATCGGAATCATACTCATTGGACTCGCATCGCAGTATATACTGCCAACAGTAGTGGGTGGTATTATTGCAGCTGTCCCCCTTATTTTACAGGTACTCATTGAGTATAAAACGAAAAAATCAAGGGTGATTTAGATTCATGTTTTTTATTGAGATTAATAAAAATTTCGGGGAAAATACTACCTTACTGGCTCCGTTTCTTTGTGTTATTGGTATCGCCTGGATTGTTTTAGTGTATTACTCTTATAAAAAATATGGCGCAAAAATGACAATTATATATTTTTTACCTATCACGATTGCGACTCTTATTATTGAATCAGCTGGAGTGGCTGGTGGGAGGTATTACTATTCAGGGTATATCATCTATATCTCGATTGTTGGGGGTGCCGCTCCACTAATTATTGCATTGGCTTGGGGTGTCAACCTATTCTTGTTTTTAAATATGGGCAAGCAGTTGATTTCAAAGATTTACGAAAAACGGAACTATCTACAAATTATTATGATCTCAGGAGTAGCAGGAGTCTTTGGTGTATGCCTCGATTTATTAGAAGACCCTATTGCTCATCATAACAATTGGTGGATATGGCAAGGAACCGTTCAGGGAGTAAAATTTTTCGAGGTCCCCATTTCAAATTTCATCGGTTGGTTCATGTTAATTTTTTTTATGTCAATTGCAACCTTACTCATCGAGCGATCACGATTCTCTGAGAATAGAAAAGTACTTCTTTCGATATCCTCCCTCTCAATAACAGGCGTCGTTATTTTTCTTGTCCATGGCGTCATTCTAAGACTTCTTGAATTTGCTCATCTTTCATAAAAAACCATCTTTTATACCAGAAGCAGACCATTAAAGTAATAAAGGAAATCTCCATTATTGGCAGTTATGGGTTTAGGGACCTTAATAATCGCCTGGATAAAAATGATTCGCCCTCCGATTTTATTTTTATGTTCTTTTGGAGCTCTTGTAAGCGCTTTAAACTGCGCGATATATAATAATGAAACATTATCGTATGTTCAAATTCTTTTATTAATAATTGGCCCTGCGTTTCTTTCAACTGGTACCATGTTTCATAATGATATCACTGATTTAGAGTCAGATAAAATTAACCGACCAAAAAAACCGGTCCCTGCAGGAATCTTAAAAAAGAAAACAGTCTATTACACTGGATTAGCATTGATGATAAGCTCAATTTTTCTTGCAACCCTCGTGAACTATGTAGACAAAAGGTCCCTTAATTGGGAGTGCGGTCTTTTCACGTTTGTTTTAGTCGTCATTGGTTTATATTATAATTATTATGGGAAACATCATGGTATTTTTGGACACATGGCAGTCGCCTTTGGTGTGGGTGCTATACCTTATTGGGGTGGCCTTGCAGCATTCCCGAATCAACCACTATTGATGTTACCACTGGCGGTGGCAATCTTTTTCCAAGAAACTGGCAGAGAAATCATGGTATGCGCTGGTGATTTGGTTGGCGATATCAAAGCAGGTTTCAAAACAACGCCAGTCCGTCATGGACGAAAAAGATCAATGCAGTTCGCTTTACTGTTTTATCTATTGTTTATTCCAATCTTTCCGTTATCCGCATGGGATTGGGCAGGCATACAAATGCCTCAGATCTTTGGTTCATTCTACCTCATTGGCGGAGGTATTTTAGCGATCTCCTTGTTAATCACCTGGGCGTTAACGTATAATGTCGTTATAAGGACGGATGATGAAAAAAGAATATGGAAATCATTTGAGCGAAATGAACGGACTGGCACACGGATTGTGATCATTATTTTCCAGATTTTCATATTTCTTGAAGTATTTTATTGAACAGAAGATAGACCTATCAGAAAAACTCAAATAGATTTATCCTTTAACGCACCTCGATGAAAAAAGTATCAGCATACGCAAAGCTACTTCGCGTTCCTGGTATTGGTGTCCTTGGGATGGTCACTGTCCTCGCTGCATTGACTGTAGGTGTGTATGACGTATATTCTCTTACAATCGTCTGTATCATCGGAGCTTTTTCAAGCGTTTTTGGATTTTTAATAAATGATTATGTAGATATTGAGTTAGATAGCTGAGAAATTGTTCAAACCAAGGATGTAAA